>CAYPSR010000008.1:0-29136 GCA_964413595.1 uncultured Candidatus Saccharibacteria bacterium | reverse complement strand
GCCCTAATAATAATATTCTTTTCTCCCCAGACTTTAATGCTTTTTTCAGTTCGTTTATAATATTTTTTAAGCTTCGTGATTTTTCTGAGCCTCTGCAATACGGAACTGCGCAATATGAACAAAAGTTGTTGCATCCAGTCATAATGGGTAATAAGTATTGAGTAATGGGTAATGAGTAATGTGGAGCTGGGTTTTCAGGGCAGATATCTAGATAGCTTTTTTTCTTGTCATCCCGGGCTTCTTGTCTGTCATCCCGCGTTTGATGCGGGATCCAAGATAGATTCTTGTCTATTTGTATAGATTCTTCGACGGAGTCCTGACACGACGGACTCGTACGGAGTCGTCTGACCGGATATTTCTTCGAAATTCCCGAATGACAATTTAGCCATTTTGGAATTTCCCCTATTTTTTCAATTGCAAAAATCCTGTCAGCTTCTTTTGCAAATTTTTTCTTATCAATTGGTAAAACACAGCCAGTTATCCAAATTTTTTTACCTTGTTTCTGCCAATTTCTAATCTTCCCCCAGATTTTTTGAATTGGTTTTTGTTTGACAGAGCATGCTACAATAATCATTAAGTCTGCATTTTTCTCGTTTGTTTCTTTTAATCCACAGAAATTTAAAACCGTCCGTAACCTATTTGCGTCTGCGTAGTTCATCTGACAGCCTAATGTAAAAATGAAGTAAGTATTCATCGTTTAATCAGTAGGTCATCTCGAGGAGCGAAGCGACGAGAGATCTCGTCTAATACAATAATAAATGAGATTTCTCACTTTTGGTTCGAAATGACAGCTTGAATATTATAAGTTTTCGTGATATCTAATATTATATAATTTATTCCAAATGATTTCTACTAAGTCTATGAATTGGATTCCAAAAATCCCATCAAATGTTGTCGATCGTTGAATTTTATTGGGATTTAAAAAATTAAGAAAATAGAATCTAAACAAAAATCTAAAATTGAAACCATATTAAATAATGACGATCGTCCAAATACAATATGGTTTTTTTATTATAATTAAACAGCGTCGTGGTTTGGTACTTTTTCTATGTATGCCTTAATAAGCTCTTCCATAAAAGTTGTTGATTTATTCCAAAACTTTAATACTTCGTCTGGTCTTTTATATATTCTGGTACGCTCTGCTCGGCTTTCATACATTCTTTGAATTTCTAGATATTGATCTAAATTAATATCAGGAAAATA
This sequence comes from uncultured Candidatus Saccharibacteria bacterium, assembly GCA_964413595.1. Taxonomy (GTDB): domain Bacteria; phylum Patescibacteriota; class UBA1384; order DATEAH01; family CAYPSR01; genus CAYPSR01. Next base: position 27,933 of record CAYPSR010000008.1, on the reverse strand, counting down.
ATAAGCTAAATCATCTGTAGCACCAAATCTATAAAGATGAATATTATGAGTTAGAAAATAAACTACTTGTTTTGAACTTCTAGAAATTGCTTGTAAAGAATTATTAAAATCTGATATAAATCTCTCGCGTCCTGGCTCTCCAGATTGCAAATGGTGTTGAGCGAATAACAACCCAAGCCAAGTTTTTCGCAAATTTGTTGCAACCGAATTTTGCTCATCTATAGACGGTAGTATAAATCTCATTTCGTCTCGATAATCTGGACCATATATAATTTTTCCGTCACGGCGGAAATGACCTTCAAAAGATGGTCCATAAGAATTAAATCTGCCATCATGCGAAGTAGTCAAGTCGCAAACTGCTACTTGAAAGGCAACGCCATCATTACCTTTTAAAGAATTTGCCAAAACAATTGATACTTTTTGGAGATTGTTTTTATCAATCATAACATCATCTGGAAATATTAAAACTGCATCAATATCACTTATTCCTGCATTAAAATCATCTGGTCGTAAATATGAACCATACAACATTAAAGATAAGCCATCAATTTTTAGATCTGTTAAGCCCTCAGTAAATTTTGCTTCAAAATCGTGATAGTTTGCTTTTTCAGCCCAATCACCATTATAGCCTGGGATTAGCATATTATAAAGTTATAAGATATGAGAAATGAGAGATAAAAAATCGGATGAGATTCTTCGTTTTATTCAGAATGACAAAAACAATTTATTCTTTCTTGTCTTTTCCGACGCTTCGGTCGGAACTCCGATACTATTCGGTCGTCGGAGCTGGTTTTTCAGTTGGAGTTTCTGTTGGTGCTTTGTCCTTGGCAGATTGGTCAGAGTCGCCTTCCTTGCCATCTAAAGCTTCAGCGTCGGATGGTTCGGCTGGTTTTTCTTCAGTGACTTCAACTGAGTCAACGTCTTCTTCGACTGCTTCGTCAAGTTCAGCCAGTTCTTCTTCAGATCTTGGTGGGTTAACAAGAGCAACTACCTCTTCTTTATCATTTAATATTTCAATATTATCAGAGACTTTTAAGTCGCTTACTAAAACTTTGTCTTCAAATGTTTTTAAAGATGTTATATCAATTTCAATTTCTTGGATTAAATCTCCTGGCAGGCATTCAATTTCAATTTCAGATAAGTTTAAAAGTAGGCTTCCCTCAAGGTCTTTTACAGCTGGAGCATCACCAATAGTTTTAATTGGCACTTCAGTTTTAATTTTTTCTTTCATATTTACTTTATAAAGATCAACATGAATAACACGATCAGTTGTTGGATGATATTGAATATCATGAATTAAAACCTTAACAGGCTCTTTTTCGCCCTCGATTTTTAAATCAATCAATGTTGTTTGTCCAGCTTCTTTGAGCGTTTTATTAAAATCATGAAGCTCAATCTTTAGAGATATATTTTTTGTTTCGTGTCCATACAAAACAGATGGGATCCATTTTTTATCTCTTAAGGCTTTATTTTGTTTGCCTGTTTGCTCTCTTTTTTCTGCTTTTAATATGACGCTTTGCATCTTGTCCTACTAATTTAACCCAAAGGGTTCCCTTCGGGACGAATTATTACTAATTTTACTAATAAGAAATAAAACAATAAAATGTCATTTCGAATTGAAAGCGAGAAATCTCAATTTCTATTTAGAAATAGATTTCTCAGTCATTTCATTTCTTCGAAATGACGCACTTATAACTTTTAGCTATTATTTTATATTATCTAATCTGCCTTTAAAATCTTTCAAAAAGACATGAAAGTCAATTACGTCGTTTGTTGATATTGGTTTTTTAAATTTTTTTTGTTTGTTTTTTGGTTTATAAGCTTGGGGCGGAGTAATATCAATTTTTTGTTTTGGAAGCTTTAAACTATTAAATCCAAACATTTTCGGCATTTGAGGAATTTTGCTTTGACCATTTACGGTAATTGATGCATTAACTGGTAAATTGCAATTTGAACATTGCATTTTTAACATATATGTTTGCCCGTTGAATCCATTCAGATGCATATCATCTGGAGTGTATTCTTTTCCGCAGTGTGGGCATCGCATTATTATTTGAAGATTTTTAAGCAGTTGTTTTAAAAGATGCTTATCCAATTTATCCTCCTTATTTTATGACTTAATTATATTACACTCAGGCGTAAAAAGTCAAGGTCGAAAAAAAATTCATTTTTTTCGGTCGAAGATCCGCAGATAAATGCGCTTCGAGTCGTGAACGAATAGTTCCCAAAAGACAAGAAGCAAATTATGGTGGGTCAATACTTGATAATTTTCAATTTTTGAGTATCGGTTTTTAATTTGATAATTAGGGTTTAGTTATTGAATGTCCCGATGTTTTAATCGGGATCCCGGCCGAAGTGTCGGGAGATGTTGGAATTTGAGCATTAGAATTTAAGAGCTGTATATTGACTTTTGTATATAACATGATATAATCCAAGTATAGTAGTGTGTATGCACGAGTCGCAGTTCGTTCCTGCTGTAGAGCAGGAACCATCACCTCTAGTTTCAGCTTCGGCTGAGACTAAAAGGAGATGTCATCGATGCAACTAGAACCAGACCCAAATTCGTATGGAGCGCTTTCAGCACTCCTCGCAGTTGTCATACCAATTCTCCTCCTGTGGTGTCTCTGGCTCTACAGGTGGGAGATCGGCGAGATGATCCGCAATGTTGTGTGGATTATCTTTTGGCCGATTAGACAACTCGTGTCCTACCTCCGCCACCACACTGGGCGGAGTCGTCGCAAATACCCATCCTAGATGGTTAACCCGCTTCGAAAGGAGTGATGTAAGACGCAACCGCGATCGCGCCTGCGATCGCACGATCTACCCGCAATGGGATAAAAAATACCCATTTGCGGAACCGGTAGTCCCTAGGGGCTGGTAATTTGGGAGAGATCCGTGAGGATCTCATCAACACCCAGAAAGCCAGCCCTGCCCTATTTTAAAATAAATAAAGAGATTTTCTCAATCGACAGAAATCGTCGGTTTCGAAATGACACAAATAATAAAACCCGCCCATTCGACAAGCTCAGGGCGGATTTTTTGTTTTATGTCATTCCTGCCCCGTTTCGTAGAACGGGGTAAACTTCGGCAGGAATCCAAGATAGAAATTTATAATATAGATCCGGGCGCATCCCCGCAAATAAATCTTTTAGATTTAAACGGGGCAGGCTGGTCGGGAATGACAGCGTTGGTTATTTAACTTTTCCATTCCTTGATTGCTTTTTCATAACTCTCTGGCGTTCCAGTATCAAACCATTGCCCTTGGAAAGGATAACCATAGAGATTTCCTTCTTTAGCAAGTTTGGGATAAATGTCATATTCAACCATTGCTTTGCCAGTTTTTGGAACATATTTTTTAATCACATCTGGTTCCATCAAAGCCACTCCAGAATTTATCAGATTACTTGGCGCATCTTCTTTTTTTGGTTTCTCAACAAAACCAACAATCTTATTTCCATTAAGCATTACAACACCATATCTTGACGTGTCATCAACTGTTGTTAAGGCTACTGTTGTCAAGCCCCCATGTTCTTTGTGAAACTTGGCAAAATCAGTTAGGTCAAGTTGGGACAAAATATCTCCCCAAACAATATAAAAACTCTCGGTTAGATATTTTTTTGCTAGTCGTAGTGGTCCGGCAGTCCCAAGCGGAGTTTTTTCTTCAACATATTTTATATTTACGCCAAAGTGATGGCCATTGCCAAAATATTCTTTAATTTTTTCTGCCTTATAATAAACTGCTAAAACAATGTCTCTAACTCCATGGAATTTTAGCTGTTCAATAATATGCTGGACCATTGGTTTTCCATGAATGGGTAACATTACTTTTGGAAGTTCATATGTAAAAGGTCTAAGTCTCACGCCCTCGCCACCAACTAAAATAATTGCTTTGGTGATTTTTTCAATTCCCAAGCCTTGTTCGATTAAAAATTCAGTCGCATGAGAGCGGTTTCGGATTTTATGACCATCTATAATAGCATCGATTTTGGGGAATAGGTCACGTTTAATTGTAACTGTTAGTTTTTCTCTTTGATTCATAGTTTGATTATAGCATTTATATATTACATTTGACAAGATTTATACAATATTATACGATAAAAATACAACATTAAAATTAAAGTCCGTTTCAAATTCAGTCGAGATGAGGAGAAAATATGTCATTAAAAAATGGAGATCATTTTGGGGAAAAACCAATGGGTTATAGAAATGAAAATGGGAGCCAGCCAATATTATTAAAAGATAGATTGGTTACCAATGAAGATTGGGATAGGATAAGAGATCTTGTCGCTTATGCTGATGAACATTTGATATTATCTGCCAATACAGAAAATAATACCAGATTACCAAAAAGATATTGGGGTGAAATAATTTCTTTTTCCGAAGATACTGGGATCGCTATTAGTTTGAAATATGATAATGATAGAATAATTGAAGTTCCTTGGGATAATTTGATAAATATTATGGGATTTTATAATCCTGAACATTTTGGATACTAATTTTATTTACATTTTGTGTTTAATATAGTATAATCGAATTATTGTCCCGATACTGCAATCGGGATCCCGATAACAATTTATAAAGAAAATGTCGGGATAAACCAGTAATTAATTTCGTCCAACGTCCACGATAAATCGGGACAGCTGGACAATGGAGGCACAAATGGCTGACCAAGATCAAAAGTTTTTAGAAGACACAGTCAAGATGTTAGTTAAAAATCCTGACGATGTCAAAACCGAGAGAAAAGTCGATGAAATGGGAGTTTTAATCGAACTTACAGTTAACCCAGAAGACATGGGAACTGTTATTGGAAAAGAAGGCAACACTGCCAAAGCACTTAGAACTCTACTTAGAGTAGTTGGTGCAAAAAACAATGCTAGAATCAATTTAAAGATTGTTGAGCCAGAAGGTTCAACAAGACCAGCACCTCGATCAGAGGATTCAGCACCTCAAGACGAAGAAGTAAAAGTAGAGGAACCAAAAGAAGAAGAAAAAGAAGAAGAAAAGAAACCAGTCGATGAGGAAGATGTAGAAGATATTGAACCAATTGAATAGTTGAATATTCTATATTGGATCCCCGATTTAATCGGGGACGACATCTAAATAGAGAATCATCCGCCACAGGTGTTAAGGCGGGTGATTTTTATTCTAAAATGATGATATAATGTTAGTAAAATAATAAGTCATTTTGAATATAATGAGGAATCTCTCGCGCATGCGAGTTCTGACATTCGTAAGAGATTTTTTGTTGTCACTCAGGATGACATTAATAAATCATGAAAATTTTTCACATTCTAAGTTTATTTCCTGAACAAGTCGAATGCTATTTCAAAAGTAGCATTATTTTTCGTGCGATAAAAAAAGGAATAATTGATATTAAATATTGGCAACTTAGGGACTTTGCGATTGATAAACACTCTACGGTAGACGATAATCCTTATGGCGGGGGAAAAGGTATGGTGATTAAGGTTGATGTTGTAGATAGGTCTTTGGCAGAAATAAAAGAGTATTGTCATTCCGAAGCGACGGCGAGGAATCCCCTCGGGCGCCAGCAGGCGATTCGAGGTAATCTCAAACGAGTCGAGAGATCTCCCGATACCTCGCAAAGCGAGGATGCGGGATCCCGACCAATATGTCGGGACTTCGCTGTCACTCAGTATGACAATGAAAAGCCCTACATAATTTTAACCTCGCCAAAAGGAAAGCGATTTAATCAAAATATTGCCAAAAGATTATCAAAGAAAAAAAACATTGTTATAATTTGTGGGCATTACGAGGGTTTTGACGCCAGGGTTGAAAGACTTGTTGATGAAAAAATATCAATTGGTGATTTTGTACTTTCTGGCGGAGAAATTGCAGCTGCTGCAATTATTGATTCGGTAGCACGACTAGTTCCTGGGGTTTTGTCATATGGATCTTTGGATGAAGAAAGTTTTAATGATGGTAAATTAGAGTATCCTCAATATACTCGACCAGAAAAATTCACACCAAAATCCGTGAGCGTTGGTAAACTATTCGTGCCAAAAATTCTTTTAACTGGCAATCATGGTGAAATTAAAAAGTGGAGAGAGGAGAATAGATGAAAAAATTACCTGATTCAAAAGTCTATGAACAAGAATTGAAATTTATGCCCTATAAAGATTCTTTGAAAGAAGTATTAGATTATTTGATTAAAAAATCTCCAAAAAACGGGAAATTGTTAGACACAATGTGTGGGCCAGGATATCTGTTAGGTAAAATTCAAAATAAAAGAAAGGATTTACAATTAACTGGGGTTGATATTGATAAAAGGTATATTGCTTTTTCGAAAAAGAAATACCCTAATATCCAATTTGAACTTGGTGATGCTTTATCATGGAAATCAAAAGAACTTTTTGATGTTGTAGTTTGCACTGGTTCGGTACATCATATTCCATATCAAAAACAAGAAATAGTTATAAAAAATATTTCTTTAATGTTAAAACCCAATGGTTTGGTTATAATCTCTGATTGCTATGTGGACGATTATTTGGATGAAGTTGATAGAAAAACTGCTGCATCAAAACTAGGATATGAATATTTAAAAGAAACAATTCTAAATGGAGCACCTAAAAAAGTAATTGAAGCGACAATTGATATAATTTATAATGATGTCTTGATGAATGAATTTAAAACCTCAATTAAAAAAAGAACGCCAATTATTAAAAAATATTTTAGAAAAATAAAAACATTAAAAACTTGGCCAAAAATAAAATCAGAATATGGTGATTATATAATGATTTGTAGGAAATAAAAAAATCCCTCATGATGAGGGATTTTTAGATCTATATTATAGTATTTCTATCTTGGATTCCTGTTTTTACAGGAATGACATTTGATATTTATTCAGCAGGTTTTTCATCAATTTTAGTTTCTTCGGCTGGTTTGGTATCTTCCGTTGGTTTTTCCTCGGGGGTTTCCTTGCCCTCCAAAGTCTTGGCGTCGGAGGGTTCGCCGGCTTCCTCTGCTGCAATTTCTAACCCACTTTCTGATTCTTCAGGAGCTGATGCTGTTTGAATTTCAGCTGGTTTTTCTGGCTTTTCTTCTTTTTCTTTTTTCTTTTTTGTTGAAGACATTTTCATCAAGTCTTTTGCAGGCAAAACTCCTGCACGAACTAGAAGATTATTAACAGTATCAGAAGTTTTAGCACCAACTTTTATCCAGTATTCAATTCTATCGCGCTTAATCAAAAGCTGATCTTTATCAGATTTTTTTGTTGGGTCAAAATAACCCAGTTTTTCTACGAATTTTCCTTGAACTGGAGCAGTATGTTCTGTTACAACAATATGGTAAAATGGTTTTTTCTTTTTTCCTGCTCGTCTTAATCTAATAATTAACATAGTAATAGTTATTAGTTAGTAGTTAGTAGCTATTAGTTAATAGGGGATACAAAATATTTAATATCCTAATTTCCTAATATCTATTAGCTTTTAGCTAGTATTCTTTAAATACTATATAATAATACAAAATTTTATGCACAAAGTCAATATGAAAATGAAATCGACTAATAGAAATAAGAAATTAGTATGGAAATTGAAAATAAGAAACCAGTTTTGTGTCTTAATCACAAAAGTCGTCGATCGTTTAATTTTATGACTCATTTTTATTTCGAATTCGTTAAACCAATAAAAACAAACAATTGCCTTTAGGTCAATAAGAAACAAAATATAACTTCTAGCTGTCATCCTGAACTTGATTCAGGATCTCATATCTAGAAAACTGAGATTCCGGATCTAGTCCGGAATGACAAATCAGGAATTTATATCTTTATAATAGCTTGCTTCCGACAAAATTAGAATAACCTGAAATAAATGCCTTGATACCAACAGGGGCTTTGCCTTCTATTTGGACTTTCAGAATCTCAATTGATCCTGATTTAGTTCCGACTAAAATCTTGTCATCGGTTTTTTTAACTACTCCTAATTCTATTTTTTCATTTGAAAATCTGGCGTCTAAAATCTTGATTCTTTTTTCACCAAACATGCAATATGTTTTTGGCCAAATAGAAAATGCGCGGATTTTATTTACAATAGTTTTTGCATCATTTTTAAAATCAATCTTTGCATCAGCAGCAGTTATTTTTTTAGAAAATGTAGCCTCGGAATTCTTTTGTTTTTTCGGTTCTGTTTTTCCTTCATGATATTTTAACAAAACATTAGTGATTTTTTGTCCAGATAATTTAGCGGTTTTTTCAAACAAGAAGGTAGCATTATCAGAATCTAAAATATCAATAGTTTCTTGATCTAAAATTGGGCCCTCGTCTAAACCTTCGGTCATTAACATTATGGTAATTCCGGTTTTTTCATCACCATTTAAAAGTGCTGATTGAATTGGAGTTGCGCCACGATAATTAGGCAAAAGTGATGGATGAATATTAATGGCCCGTGATTTCTTGTTATTGTCGTATAAAAGCCAGGGTTTTAGAATTTGACCATATGAAGCAGTTACATAATAATCTGGATCAATAATTTCTAGCATTTTCTCTGCGTCAGGAGAGTTAATATCATTAGTTTCAATAATTGGGATGCCTAATTTATCAGCTGCAATTTTGACTGGGGAACATGATTGTTTTTGTCCTCGGCCACATTTTTTATCGCACCCACAAACTACATAAGAAATATTGATCTTTGGATTTTTTGCTAAAGATTGTAGAGCAGTAAGAGAAAATTCAGAATTTCCTAAAAATACAACATCAAGTTTTTTTTCGTATTTATATTTATGAAGAGTATTTTTATCTGCCCGATCAATAAAAACTATTCCATTTATATGATCAATTTCATGCTGAAAAATAACAGAAGTAAGATCTGACTTTGTTAATTTTAGTTTCTTTCCCTCGGGTGTTAAACCTTTTATTTTTATTGTTTTATGTCGATTTACTTTTCCAAAAATATCAGGAAAAGACAAGCATCCTTCTTCAAGTTTTATCATATCATTAGATTTTTCAACAATTTCTGGATTAATAATTATATAAGTGCCGCCTTTTTCTTTTACTGCAATTATTCGCCAATCTTTTCCAACTTGGTTTGCGGAAAGTCCAAGCCGAATTTTGTCAAGCTCAAGCGTATTTTTTAAACTATTACAAAAGTTCTTGATCTCATCATCAATTTTATCAATCTTCTTGGATTTAGTTTTTAGAATTGGATCTGGATAAATCTTAATAGGAAGCAACATACAAATAAATTACTACAGATGGTACAAATTTGTACAAACAATACAAATAAAAAATATTTGTAAATTTGTATTAGTATTTGTACATTATTAGGGCTATTTTATCACTTATACTGATTTTTAGCTAGTTCGCTTGCAAATTTATATGCCTCTAACATTTTTTTGGATGCATTTAAAATTGAGAATCTATCAACAGAATCTGGCGCATTTTTACTCAGTTTTTTCATCACCTCTTGGTTTTTAATAAGTTCAATTGTTTTTTTTGCAAAAGGCTTGATTTTTGGTTGCGTTAAATATCCATTAATATCATTTTTGATTATATCTTCAGTACCAGTTGCGATAACTCCAATTGCTGGAAGGCCGGCCGCCATTGCCTCGATAGTAACCAGTCCTTGCGTTTCTGACGTTGAGGCAATTGTAAATAAATTGCTTGCTTGATAATACCTGTGCATTACTTCACGATCGCGTTGGCCGATCATTAGTACTTTTCTTTGAAGTTTTAAATTTGAAATCAGTTCTTTATACATTTTTTCTTCAGTTCCAGAACCAACTAACAACAACTTAGTGTTTTCGACTTCAAGATTGATTAGTTTAAAGGCTTTTATTAAAAATGATATATTTTTTTCTTCAGCCATTCGGCCAGTAAAAATCATAATAATATCATTTGGGTCTGCACCAATTTCTTTGCGAATCTTTAGTTTTTCACCATCTGATATTTGCGTTTTAAACTGGCTCAGTTCAACACCATTGGTTACAGAAATTGTAGATTTTTTAGGAAATCCATTTTTTAATAATATGTTTTTCATGCCCTCAGATGGGGTTGTGACAAGAGTACATTTTTTGGCAAAATCAGCCAACCACCAATTAATTCCTTCTTTAAATAATGGCCCAAGTACTGGGACATAATGTAGATATTGTTCGTATTTTGTGTGATTGGTAAAAATAAAGGGCTTTTTGTATCTTTTTGCTAATCTCCTGGCTTTTGCGCCCATCATAAAAGGGTGATGGGCATGTATTATATCAAGCTTTTTAGCGCGCTCGCGAATTTCGCGCGTAAAAGGCATTATATATTCATAACCGCTTTTTCCAGGAAACTTTTCACTATTTACATAAATAACCTCTTTTTCGGGTTTGATATCATATGTTGGACAAAAGATAGTAACATCATGGCCAAGCTCTCTAAATCCTTGAGTATAATTAATAACCGAAGTTACTACTCCGTTTAAGACTGGTTTGTAAGTTTCTGTAAAAATTCCGATGCGCATAAGTCCTACTAATTTACTGATTTGTACTAATTTTACTAATTTATGTTTAGAATTCTTTTATATTTTATCCCGATTTTTGTAAAATTAATAATTAGTCCAAGCTTAATATTATTTGCTTTCAAATATGTATGTACTTGCTTAATGTTACTTTTTAAAAATCTATCTCTTGCTTTTAATTCAACAACTAATTTATCACGAATCAAAAAATCTAAATATATGTTTGCTAAATCTTCATTTTGAAATTTAATTTTGGTAAAAACCTCTTTTTGGTAAGGAATCTTATTTATCACTAACAATTTTTCATATGCTTTTTGATAATATTTTTCTTTATAACCAAATCCTAATTCATTAAAGATTTCGAATGCTAGACCAATTAATTTATAACTTGTTTTTGGATATATTAGTTTGATTTTATTCATTTTTTGTACTTATTCGTAATGATTAGTACATTAGTAGGACAATTTGATTTTATCATAAATCTACTTCAATTTGCCAGCCTTTTAGATTTTCAAGTTTCGGATGATATCTTTGATTTGAGTTAATAATAATAGAATAGCCATATCCTTTAGTATTATGATATGGTGATAAAGGTATTGGGTCAGAAATATCTGGATAATATCTTTTTAAATTAGATTTTAGTTCTTTGATTTTTTCTATTGCAATATTTTCAGTTTTAAATCGGTTTTTAATTTTAATAGTTTTAGCATATGGCGGGAAAAGATATTTCTTTCTTTCTTTGAGTTCACTTAAAATAAAATGTCTATTGTTTACAATTTCAGTTATCTGTTCTCTAAATTTTGCATCAAAGTATAAAATCAATTTTTTGCTTTGAGTCCTAAGTCTGGAAATAATCAAATTTGTTTTTTCCCTTGCTTTAAAATCAGATTGAAATACATAGTTTTCAGGGTTGAGATAAACAGAAGTACCAATAGGGTCAAAATAAACAGAGAAAAATTTTAATGTTCCAATAATAATATCAGCATTTTCTAAGTTGTTATTTTTATGATCTTTATATATAGTTTTGATATTATATTTTGGAAACCTGTTAGCCAATACATTTTCATAATAGCTAATACCATAAGAAATTGCAGTCAGCCTCGTGCCTCGGCAGACAGGACAAGCAGTGGGCATTTTTGTTTTTAGATTGCAATTTATGCAATAAGTTGTATCTTGGGCGATTAGACTAAGCGGTTTTTTGCATTTTTCACATTCTAAAATATTTTCACAATCAGTACAATATAAAGACTTTGCATAACCTTTCTGGTTAATTAAGATAAAAACTTTTTGTTTATTTTTCAGAGACTGATTAATATGAGCAAGAAGAGGATCAGAAAAGATGTTTTTATAATCTTTTTCTAAAAGAAATGTTTTGCATTTTAGGTCATCACTTAGAAAAGTAAAACTCTTGTTTTTATATTCAAGGAAAAATCTAACTGGAAGTCCTGCTCCTCTAAAAACTAATTTAAAATACTTATATTTTTTCAACATTATTAAATAATCACGACAATCAGTTTTTGGCGCTTGATCTGATTTAAATCCTTCAAGATCGCAATATTCTATAATTGCTAATTTTAAATTAGAGATTGGCAAAAATGAAGCAGTTTGAGTTCCAATTACAATTATATTTTCTCCTTTAAGCGCAGATTGATATATTTGCCATTTTTGACTTTTGCTAAGCTCATGATGAAATAAATAGATATTTTTTGATTGTATTTTTTTTGATAGTTCTTTAAAATACATTTTTGCCAAATTGATTTCAGGTAAAATAATTAGGGCTGATTTTTTTGCTTTGCTTATTTTGGAAATTATTTTTGAAAGTTCTGATATTTTTTTAAAAACACTACTTGGAATTTTTATATTAATATTTTGTTTTTTAACTTTTGTTTTTCTTAAAATTGGCATTTCAACTAATGAAAATAAAGCTTTTGAGAAAGAAACTAGATAATTTGAAGAGATCATGTTGGCAAGAGTAAAAGTATCTTTTGAAATAATTGGCTCGGGGTATAAAATTCGGTTGATGTTTTTAATTCTTGTTTTATCTATTTTTGATGATGCACGCCTTATTATTTTATAGACAATTCCTTTTATAGTTCTGCCAGCAAAACCTATTTCTACCAACTGGCCGATTTTAATTTCTGACAATAGATTTGCCGGAATTTTATATGTAAAAAAATCCTCTTTTAAAGATATTTTTAATTTTGGCACAACTTGAATATACTGCATAAAGTTCTACTTATTTACTAATCTCTACAAATCTTACTAATTTGTTTTTTATTTGTAAGATTAGTACTAATTGGTAAATTGGTAGACCTATTTGAATCTTTTTACAGTGAATTTATAGATTTCAATTGGTTCATTTTTTGAAATTCCAGCTTTTTGTCTAGCTATTAAAAGTTGTTCGTCGATGCTTCCAACACCCTCAATATCTGGTAAAAGTAAGGTAGATGACCCAAAGGATTTTATAAATATTCCGTATTTTTTTGGATCTAGTTCATCTAATTTTTTAACTTTTTCCATTTCAGATAGAACGTCAACGTTTATTTCTAAGTTTCCTGTCTCCTCCTTTTTTAAAGGTTCAAACCTTACATCATCAAATGCTGCAGCAATTGCGTTATTTATAATTTCAAGTGCGAGGTTTTCTTTTGTTGGTAAATATGTTCCTATACATCCGCGAAGCTCGCTATTTTTATGCAATGACACAAAAACCCCAGCCTTTTTTTGATAAGCTTTTTCCATAATTCTGGGTACTTTTAAAACCTTGCCGGTTGCAAGATAATGTTTTATAGATTTTTTTGCGAGTTGGCAATATGAATGCATGGCATAGTAATTTCTAAGTTTCTAAATCCAAAGTTTCTAACAAAAATCTAAATGACAAATTAATTTGATTTTTAGGATTTTGATTTTTTTGTTTGATATTAGAATTTTGGATTTAGAATTTCAAAGTTGGCTACGCCATATCCGACGCCAAGCGGTCCTTCATAGGACAAAACCTTGGTTTTAGTATCTAAACCTGAAATAGCACCTAAAAGAATCAACAGAGATCGATATCCACATTCGCCAGTGTTTTCAATTAATTTTGGATCAATATCATAAATCTTTTTTAAATCATTATTTTTTAGGTTTTTAATGAGCAAATCATCAAACTTTTTACCAAACCCATCTGGGTCTAACAGCCGATGCGATAGATCCCCGCTTGCAATAATTGCAATTCTTTTTTTGGATTTATCTAGTATTTTAAATAATTTTTGTCCATATTTAATATGCATTGTATATGGTAAAAATGAATAAGACATTGGCAATATTTTGACACTAGTCGTATTTTTTAAAATAAAGTGAAGTGGAACTAAAATACCGTGATCTAGGTCGTAAGATGTTTTTTCATTATAAAATGAATAGACTGGGAAATCTTTTTTGGCCAATTTTGTAACAATTTCAATCCCAAGCTTTTGATCTAACTTTTGTTCATATTTAATTTCACTATGGCCAAAATCAAAAAATGATCCCGAGCCTATTTTGTTTATCGGAATTATAAATCTATCTTCCCAAGTAAAAGAATGTGGAGAAATTATGACAATAGTTTCTGGATCGCTGTCAGAAATAGTTTCAGCAATATTTTCCATTGCATTAATTGTTTTTATTGCTTTTTTGCTATCTTTGCCACCGATTTCTTCAAGCAATATCGGCGCGTGAGGCATAAGTGTTGCTGATACAATCATGGTAAGTAGTTAATAGTTAATAAATTTATTAGTTTAATTTTATGTCTTTTGAAGATTAAATTCAAGACAAGACATAAACAAAAAAGAAACTGAGATTTAAAAACAAAGAGTTGAGGTGAAATACTAAGTGAATATTGTCGATTGTAGAAAATCACTTTGATTTTTTGGATGATATGATAACTATCGCGTCACAAAAATCGTCGATCGTTGAATTTTGTGATTTTCTCATTAATTGGATTAAACATTAAAAAGCGTAAGTAGATAAAAGTTTAATTTTCTTTTTTATTATAATTTAAATTTCCCATGATACCCAATACTCATTACGCAACACTATCTTGCTCTTGACTTTCAGAGAGAGAGAGAGAGTTAAATGGAAATATAGAATAGAATATTTAAAGTTTAAAGTTCAAAAATCAAATTTGTAATTTAAAATTAATAATTAATATTCCTGAATAAATCAGGAATGACTAATTAGAAAGGACAATTATGACAGAGACACTAGAAGCAATTCCAGAAGGAGTTGTTTTAGATCAAGATAACGCAAAAGAAATTGCTTATGAGGAAAAACCCTTTAGAACAATGATTGCAAGCGCTAAAGAGCAAGGATATCCACAGTCTACTATAGATTTACTACAACAACAAGCTGTTGCTGCAGCAGAAACTGCGCAAGTAAAGATTGAAGAAAAAACGGCCGAACAAACCAAGGAAATGGAGACAGTATTGGGCTTATTTGCTTCTTTAAATCAAGAAATTAAGTTTAACCCTACCCATGATCATGCACTAATCTTGAAAGGAAAGCCAGAGGAAATGGAGCCGATTTTAGGTGGGTCAGTATCAATTGAAACTCGAAAAGCTTTTGCAGGGCTGGTTGGTGCTGGTGAAACGAGGAGAGAAAGCGATAAAATCTTGAGGGCAGACACTAATTTTCCTAAAATTTCAAGAGTTTATACTTTAACTGGAAATGGCGCGAATGAACAAGCCAGAAATTCTGAAACAAATATTGTAGAAGAAAGATATTATTATGAAGCACCAAAAAATCAGTAAATCTGTCTTGTCTGATTATTAATTATCTTTCTAAACATTCTCAACATAAACATTTTTAAGTCTTATACTTTTTAGCAATAATTAATTTCATTTTAAGTTTTTATTGCTTTTTTAGTCATAATATTATAATATTATTAGCATAGGAAGATGTAATATCTTATATCTTTTCGCTTATATTTAATAATCATATGAACACTAAACGTCTTTTTTTAGCCATTGAGCTTGATGATGCGGTTAAAAAAGAGATTCAAAAAATACAATCAGAAAACGAGCAGGTCAAAATCAATTGGAAGGACTCAAGCAATTGTCATTTGACTTTAGTTTTTTTAGGAAATATTTATGTAAATGATATCGCTGAAATCATTAGAATTACTGAAGATGTTTGTTTAAAAAACCAAGACTTTATTATTAAACTTAATGGCCTTGGTTTTTTTAATAGATTTGGGAACAAAATTCTTTATATTAATGTAGATCATCCAAAAAAAACTGAAAATCTACACCAAGGCTTAATCGAAAATCTAACAGATTATATAGAAAAAAAGAGAAATAAGTTTTTAGCACATATTACAATTGCAAAATTTGATAATAAAAGAAAGATACAAGAGTTAGCAAAAAAATATCAAGATCATATTTTTGGAAATCTAAAAATTGAGAAAATTACATTGTTTGAATCTGACTTAACGGGTGGAAAACCCCGCTACAATCCAATTCATAGTTTTTATTTAAAAAGTTCTAATTAGCAGGTCTACTAATTTACGCATCTTTACTAATCTTACAAATGTGGAGGTCTATTTTATGCTTAAGATTCGTTTGAATTTGATTTCTTTTGCGCCGATATTTATCAAGAGTCCTAATTTTTTGTTTTCAGATTTAAGATAATTATATATTTGTTCCATATTTGCTCGGCGGAATTTATCTCCGTTTTTAATTTCAACAACAATTTTATTATCGATCAAAAAATCCAAGAAACCTTTTCCAACCTCTTCATTATTATAAGTAACTTTAGACAATAATTCTTTTTTATAATTAATTTCATTTTTAAGTAGTATTTTTTCTATTGCATTTTGATAATCTTTTTTTAAATCCATACCCTAACTGATTATAAATATCGTAAAACCAACCAATAATTTTATAGCTCAATTTTGGATAAATTAGCTTTATTTTATTCTTTTCCATAAGTAAGATTAGTATGTGTTAATTGGTAAATTAGTAGACCGGACGTTTAAACATATCAAAATTTAAAAAACTTGGCATCTGAGACCATATTTTACCAATGATTAGGTTTTTGTCTATTGGACCAAAGCTACGTGAATCAATGCTGTTTGTACGATTGTCACCCATTACGAAATAGTGGTTGTTATCTAGATTATATGTTTGTGAATTTGTAATAGAGCCAATTATTTCTGTGTTTATATAGGGTTCATTTAAAACATATCCTCCAGGATGTTCATTGTTTGATATTAAGATCTGGTCTTTTTTTATTTCAATAATTTCGCCCGGTAATCCTATTACTCTTTTTAAAAATACTTCGCGTGTGTTTTCTGGATTTTTTAATACAACTACATCACCGCGATAATATTTATGTGACAGGGCAGCAATTTTTTGAACTATTAGGTATTCTCCGTTATGATAATTTGGAACCATGCTTTCTCCTGAAACAACATATGGTTGAAAAACGAAAAATCTTAAAAGAAGTGCTAATGCTACAAGCGGAATGAAATAAGCAAAAAAACTTTTTAAAGCGTTTTTCTTTGTATTTTTATTTTCTTGATTTTGATCCATTATTTCTTTTTCCATAGTTTTCTTTTTATATTTAAAAAGTTGAACAAAGGTCTACTAATTTGCAGATCTTTATTAATATTATGAAGTTTTTCTATTGGTGCGATTAGTGTTAATAAGGAAATTGGTAGACCCTATTATTTATGTTATAATAAAACCAAGTATCATTCAATAGACAATTATGACTAAACAATCAAAAAGTGTGTTATTTTCTATTTTTGGAGGTGTAATTTTCTTGGTAGTTTTAGTTTGGTTTTTGATTTCAGTCGGAGCAATTGAGCTTAGCCCGTCAAAATTAGTTGGTGATTATCCGAAAAAAATATTAGCCTATAACGCAGACAATGAAACACGATCAAGTATTTATTTTTTAGATAACGATGGGAGCGTAATTAGCAAGTATGTTTTAAAAAGTGGAATGCCTAATCTAGATTATCAATTAACTTCAAACAAAGCTTATTATTATGATTCTTCAACAAAGAAAGTTAATTGGGTGAGTGAAAGTAACAAAACTGACTCGTTGAAAGATATCCAAATTGGTGGTAGCATATTTGATTTTAAAACCAATCCAGACGGAGATAAGATATTGTGGTCGGATTCCTCAATTTCCGAAGATCAAAAGGTTACAAGCTCGCTTTACGTTTCTGCTTTAGATGGAAAAAATAAAAAGAAGGTTTTATCTCGTGATTTTGATAGTTTAAAATGTATTAAAATAATATCTTATTATAATGACGATTCGATATTTTATTCAGAAAATACTTGTAGTTCTGATTCATCAACTGTTTCTGACGAGGTTTCGGGAAATATATATAGGGTAAATCTTGGCTCGGGATCGGTTTTAGATGTTTTTAATTCTGAGAGAGGGAAACTTTTAGATATTGCAAAAAATGGCAAATATCTGATATATAAATCAAACGACGGCAATGATAATGATTTGAGCATTATGAATATTTTTGATAAATCAATTAAAAAAGTAAAAATCAATGATGGCTTTATTGTTGATAGTGCTTTGTTTTCAATCAATTCAAAAAACATTGCTGTATCAGTTTCAAAAGATAACAGCGGAAATATTATACCATCAATTTATATTAGCGATTTAAATGGGAAAATGGCCAAGCTAATTGATGACTATTCTCTTAGGTCTTGGTTTTCTGATACTGAGATTTTTGCCAGTAAGAATAAAGGATCAGGTTTTTATAGGATTAATATAATAAACAATAAAACAAATAGATTTTCGGATTATCAATTTGTAACATCAGTTTGGTAAAATAAATTAGAAATTGGTTGATAGAAATTTGAAATTTGTATCGAAATTTGAGATATGAAATTTGTTGAAATTAAAGCCAGGGGATATAATAAAATGAATCAAAAAACACCACTAATAATACGAAATGCAGTTAGGGCGGTTTTGTTTGATAATCAAAATAAAGTTGCAGTTTTAGAAGTTAATGGTGATGGTGGCATATATTACAAAATTCCAGGTGGGACAATTGAACAAGGCGAAACAGAAATTCAGGCATATGACAGAGAAATGCAAGAAGAGGCAGGGTGTAAAGTAAAAATAATTAAAGAACTTGGAACTCATGAATTTATAGTTAAAAAGAGAAACAAACAATACAAATCAAAAGTATTTTTAGCCAAAGTCAGTGGAGAAAAATTACAGCCAAAATTTGATGATTGGGAAAACAAAAGGGGATTTAAACTTTTATGGCTTGATAAAAGTGATGCTTTACAAAAAGTTTCCAATATTAAAACCACAAATAATTATGAAATTATAATTCAAAAAAGAGACGGTGATTTTTTGAAAAAAGGGATAGAAATTGTTAATAGAATGGAAAATTAAACCATATTAAATAACGACGGCCGTCTTAATACAATATGGTTTTTTTGTTTAAAAAACTAAGGTAAATAGGATACAAATAACAGCGGTCGCGCTTATATGTATCTAATTTTGATAATATACGAAAATAGAAAAGAAAAAGACTAATTACAACAAAATGTCGTCGATCGTTGAAATATTGTTGTATATTTGATTCTGGGCCTAGATTAATAATTAAACACCAAAAACCGATCGGATGCAAATGTTTAATTACTATCTTTGTTTTTTCGAATACCTTGATATTTAATATTCATTTTTGTTCTTGACTTTCAGAGAGAGAGTTAAATATAAGTGTAAAATATTATAAAATTAATAGAAAGGAAAATTATGGTTGATGAACGATTGGGAACAAGACTAGATGGTAGTGCTGGTTCTGAAAAAATTATAACAGAAGAAGTTGAGATACCTTATTTTAAACCTGAAGGATCCGGTAAGGAATCTAAGTGAAATGAAATTAAAATTGTTGATCAGGTGGTTAGAAATAAATCATCTGAAATGGAACCCAAAGTCGAAAGTGAACAAACATTTAAGTATGAGGAAGCTTTAAAGCCCAAAAAAGAAATTATCTTAGAACTAGATCGAAAGTTTGGAAGCAATAGAATCGATCAACAAACGGCGCCTGCCCCTGTAGTGCATAAGCCAAATAAAAGATTTAGATTACTCGGCGAAGGTTCTAGGGAACTACCTTTAGATGTTCATCATGGTTTAATGAGAAGAGCGAAAGAAGAAAGTAAACAAAAAAAATAACTAAAATTATTTCAAAATTCCAACGATGGGATATTTTGTTATAGCTGAGCTGTTATGGTATAAATTAAATTGATCAGTTAAGTCTTGGCCTGCTAAGTGCGAATAGTGTGAGCCGTTTATAAATTCGGTGCTGACATCATAGACCGTTCCGCTTACTGCGACATAGGCAGGTTGGCCGTTTTGACCATTATATTTTGCTAATTCTGTTAGCGTAAATGTTTTTTGTGATGAAGTGTTGCTAGCATCTGTACTATTTTGGGAATTGTTTTCGTTCTCGCTGTTTTGTTGATTGGCACTTGGGTTTTGATTTGTAGTAGTAGTGGTTTTGGGGATTTTATAAAAATAATTTATGTACATAAAAAAAGAAAGAAAAACTACAAAAAATAGAGAAATAAAGATTTTACTACCGATGTTCCACATTTTCCATCTTTTTAGAGCCGAAGAAATTGCGTAGCTTGAATGAATAGAAAAAGCTATTAAAACAATAGGTGGTAGTATTTGATTGTGTATATTTACTGCCCAGAAAGCGTTAATAAATCCCTTGGTCATTCCATACCCAGTAATAAAAAATAATAGGAATCCAATAAATAATATCCAAGCAGACAACCTGTCGATTTTAATAAGAAACTTGTTCATATTGATAGAATATGAAATTACTATTAATTATTGCTGAATTTTATGCAAAAAGTTCTTCGTCTTTTTTTCGTTTTTTTAGATCTTTTAAATGTTTTTCCTTAAGCTCTAAAAACTTTTCCCATTTATCTTCAGTTTCATTTAACATATTTGAAACATGTGTACCGCCCAAGAGTTGTGGTACAATTACATAATCTGAACCCATTTTATATAGTTCTAAAGCATTATCAACGGTTTGAGCAGTTGTATAAATTACAGGATGTTTTCCAATTAATTTTGTTTTTTTCAAAATCATAGAACTAATATCAATGCTTGGGATTGTGGAAATTATCATTTTAGCTGTTTCAAAACCTGCTTTTTCTTGAACTTCAGCATCATCAATATCTCCAAAAACTGAATTTATTTTTTCTCTTTTCAATTTTTTAACAACTGTTGGATTAAAATCAATTACAATAAATTTCTCGTCTTTTTGTTTTAAGGTCTCGGCAATTTCTGATCCAACGCGGTCAGCACCGATTAAAATAATATGATTTTTTAATTCTTTTTTATTTGTATCTTCAAAAACTATTTTTTGATCTTTACGACCAATTTCAAAAATAGTTAAATATTTTGAAAAGAAATTATAAAGATGATTATCAAATCTTTCAGATATAAAATATGAGGAAACAATAATTGAAATAATAGAAACAACAGCAGTAATATTTAAAACATTTTGATTAATCAATCCATAAGTAAACGCTGAAATAGCAATTATTAAACTAAATTCAGATGCTTGAGCCAAAGAAGTTGAGACTAAAAATGATGTTCTTTTTCTATAACCAGCAAAAAATGTTAAAAACATAATAATAATTGGCTTGATAATTATTACAAATAAAGTCAAGTAAATTATTATTGGCCAATTTGCAAAATGACGGGATACTATCAGCCCCAAAGATACAAAGAAAATAATGGCAAAAAAATCTCTGATCGGTTTAATACGGCTTAGAATTTCATATTTATAAATTGAAGGTGATATTGCAAGCCCGGCAACAAAAGCGCCAATTGCAATAGAAAATCCAGCCCAGTGGAATACCAGTCCGAACAAGAAACAAATGGAAAGAGATGTTAAAAAGAGGAGCTCAATAGATTTTGATGATAATTTAATTATATATGGAATAATCCATTTGTAAAAAGCATATACTAAAAGAATTGCAAACAGGATTTTTAAGAAAAATAAACTGTCTATTGAAATTGAATTTTTTACAGTTGATATTATTGTTAGAAAAATAATTGCGAAAAGATCTTGAACAAGCAGAATTGTAATTAATATCCGGCCGTGAAGTGTATCTATTTCTTTTTTATCGGTTAAGATTTTTAAAACGATTGAAGTTGAAGAAAGTGCAAAAACAAAACCTAGAATTAGTGCTTCAATTTGAGAAAATCCAATTTTTTGAGCTAGAAAATAGCCCGCCAAAGCAGTTATAAAAGTAGTGATGATAGCTGTAATTACTGAAAATTTTGCAACCTCTTTTAACTTGCTAAAGTTAACTTCTATTCCAACTAAAAACAATAGGAAGGCAATTCCGATTTCTGCAATCTGCTTTATATTAGAAATATTGTGGAAAACTCCTAAGACTGGACCAATGATAAGCCCAGCGATAATATAGAATGGGATGGCTGGCTGTTTCAAAATGCGAGCGATAAAACCAGCCAGTGTTGCCACAAGAATAAGAATAGCTATCTGAGAAAATAGATCAGTGAACATGCCCCTCCAATGTATTTTCAATAATATAAAATAAAAACAGGTAAAAGTTCTTATAATTCTAGTATAATATAAATAGAACCAATTTTAAATAACCAATTTTAAATTTTAAATGAATATTTTAATTTATAATTTAGCAATTGATAATTTGATATTGAATTAAAATTTAAAACTTAAAAATTAAAATTGGTTATGATTTTAGCACAAATCGGTGGAATTAAAATTTATTATTATGCTTTTTTTACATTCATAGCCATTATTTTAGGATCCATATTTTTAGTATATCGTTTAAAAAAATATCAAATAAGAATTGATTATTTTGATTTTCTGTTTTGGACTATTTTATCTGGAGCAATTGGCTCAAAACTGGCTTATATTGTGCTATACCCACATCAGTTTTCCTGGAATATTTTTTATTCTGGCGGAGCAGTTTCTTGGGGAGGAATTATTTTTGGCATTGGTGCAGCTTTAATATATTTGAAGATCAAGAAGATAAGCATTTTGCGATTTTTGGATGCTGGTTTTATAGCGTTACTTTTTGGAATGGGGGCTGGAAGATTTGGGTCATTTTTAAATGGAAACGGATATGGAAAAATAACGAATTCATTTTTAGGGGTTAGATTATCAATTATTGATAATTATTCTAGATTTCCAGCAGAAATAATTGAAGCGATGTTGCTTTTTATACTAATAGGAATAGTTTTATATTTAGAAAAAAAGAAATATTTTATCTCAGATCAGGAACCTTTTCAAGATGGGTTCACAAAATCAGGTTTTATGTTTATAATAGTATTGTTAGCATATGCTTTAATAAGGATTATGACTGATTTTTTAAAAGACGGATTTATTAGATATTGGGGAGTAACTTTAAACCAATATTTTTGTTTTTTATTGATTATTTTAATTTTTGTTGTTATAATTATTAAAAAATTAACCCTAACTGGAGGTAAAAAATGAATATTCTAAATGATGCGAAATTTCTTAAAGATCAACGTACAAAATTATTGGCAAACCTAAAAAGATTAGAAAAAGCTAATAGTTCATTTGGTAAAAATACTAATGGAAAATTTAAAGTTAAATTTCCAAATATTGGCAGTGACGAAGATGATAATATACAAGAAGTTAGACAATACGAGGAAAATGTTTCAATAGAAAACAATCTTTCGGAAATGATTAAAAAGCACAAAAAGGCAATTAAGAAAATTGAAAAAAACACATATGGGCTATGTGAAGTTTGTAAAAAGGAAATAGATTCTGCTCGTCTTGAAGCTTTCCCGGAAGCAGAATATTGTGCTAAGCATGCAAAATAATAAGGCTTATCAATATGGAGGAATTTTTGTAATTCTAATAGCAGTAGATCAATTTTTGAAATTTATTTTAAATAAGTACTACCCTTCTGTAATCTATGAAAGTCAGCAAAATATTATTGGTCTTTCATCATATTTGCAATTGGTACTTTTAATAATATTAATAGTTATTATATTTTTGCTATATTACAAAAATAAAGGTTTTAAAGAAAATCTAATTGCTTTTGTTTTTATAATTGCTGGTGCGATTTCGAATTTAATAGATCGTTTTTCATATCATCATGTTATTGATTATATCCCAATAATAAATGGCTATTTTAATTTATCAGACCTTTTTATATTCTTTGGATTGGTTTTAATTATTCTCAATATTAGAAAGAAAACTAGCTCTTGTTAAAAGCATTAAAAACTGAGTTAGATATATTTTTAATAAATGGGCTATCTCTAAAAATATAGATTACTACAGCTATTATTATAATAATAACAATAATTATTGCAATTTTTATGAGATCTTTTGATAGGTATTTACTATCTTTAAATTCCTTGGTTTTTAGTTCAATAGTTTCTATGGTTTCTGTTTCGTGTTTCGAGTTTTCTAGCGTCGATACTTGAGGTTTAGATTTTTTTTCTGATTTGGTATTTGGAATATTTTCTGGTAGATTTTTTGACTCTTGACTTAATTGTTTGAGTCTAGCATTAATCAAAGCTTGTAATTTATTTTTTTTAGCCATGTTACTCCTATAAGTCAGATTATATGCCATTTAATGTTTTTTTTCAATAATTATTGAAAAAAGTGATAAAAGTTGGTATATTAATAGCATGATAATTTTAAATTATAAATGACAAGTTTTAAATTAATATCAAATCTATTAATAATTAATGATAATTTTAATAAAAACTTAAAACTTAAAAATTAAAATTTTATACTGCGGGAGTAGTTCAGCGGTAGAACGCCTCGTTGCCAACGAGGAGATCGCCAGTTCGAGTCTGGTCTCCCGCTCATGATTAATATCGATTGATGATTTTGTATAATCGTTAATGGGCAGGATGATATTATATCTGCTTGCCCCGTTTCCACCAAAGGTGGATTTTTCGGGATCTTCCGCTTAATGTTTTGGCCTGATGACCGAGTGGTTAGGTAGCAGTCTGCAAAACTGCGTACGCCGGTTCAATTCCGGCTCAGGCCTCCACTGCCACTGCGGAGGGTGGACAAAACCGTTTACACCGGTGTGAATCCGGTTCACGCCTCCAATAACAAAAATTTAGTTATAAGAAATTAGAAATAAGGAAATAATTAAGATTTTTAAGAATCTTAAGATTTAAAATATGAAATTACTTTACATTATTCAAATTGTTGTCTCGCTAATCTTGATAGTTTTAGTAATTCTTTCCAACCAAGGCACAACAGTAGGCGGTGCTTTTGGAGGAGGAGAAACTCAGGTTTGGCGTAATCGTAGAGGACCAGAGAAATTTATTTTTGGCTTAATTATTGTTTTTGCCATTATTTTTCTAGCTCTAGCGATATTAAACCTAGTAATATGAAGAGATTTTTGAGTGTCTTTTCGGGACTAATAAAATCAAGTATTATTACTATTCGAAGATTTCATGGAATTTTAATCCGTGCTTTTAAGAAGATTCCAAAAGCTATTTTAATTATGACTAAAGTTGAAAAAATAGCGCTTACAGTGCTAGCAATAATTGCGGTTGCTTTGTTTATTGCAAAAGGAATTGAAATATATCATCAAAATACAAAAGTTCAACCAGTTGTTGGAGGAAGCTTGATATTTGGCTCAACCCAAGAACCAGTTAATCTCAACCCTCTTTTTGTTCAAAATGATTCTGATAGGGCTATCACAAATCTAGTTTTTTTACCTTTAGTCAAAATTTCACCAAATGGAAAAATGGAAAAGGTATTAATAGAGAAACATAGCGCTTCTAAGGATTATAAGGAGTTTACTGTTAGTTTAAAGAGCGGTCTGAAATGGCAAGACTTAAAACCAATCACAATTGAAGATGTCATTTATACATTTAGCGTAATTAAATCCCCAGAATATAATGGTATTTATAAAGATATTTTTAAGAATATTTCGTTTGAAGAAGTAGATGATAAAACTATAAAATTTATTTTGCCCGCTCCTTATAAAAATTTTATGTCAGCTTTAGATATTAAAATATTACCAAGTCATCTATTGTCTGGTAAGGCAATATCGGAATTGGCAAGTGATTCATTTAGCAAAAAACCTATTGGTAATGGCCCATATCTTATTAGAAAATCTAATCTAACTGGAGCATCGAAATTCGTTACTTTAGAATATTTTAAAGATTGTATTGTTAAAACAAAAATTAAAAAAATTGAGTTTAAATTCGAAAAAACAAACGAAAATATATATTTTGATCTTTCAAAAGGGAGGGTCAACTCATTGATTAATATCATAAATGATAAATCCAAAGAATTAAAAAAGAATAGCGACAATCAGATAATTACAAATAGATTGTTACAATATAATGTTCTTCATCTAAATCCAGAAAACGCTTTATTAAATAATTTAAGTGTCAGAAAAGCAATAAAATACGCAATCAATAAATCCGAAATTGCTGAAAAGGTTTTTAACAAACAAGCAATTATAGCAACAAGCGCTATCGCTAGCGGAGTCTATGCACATAGGTCTTATGATGATATTTACGATGTTGCAACTTCAAAAAGCATTTTATCTAATTTGGGCTGGAGTCTGAATTCTACGGGAATATTTGAAAAAGATGGTGAAATATTGCAATTTAATTTAACTTGCCCTGATACGGAGAATTTTAAGGAAACAGCTGATTTGATAAAAAATCAATTAAAAACCGTTGGAATAAAAGCCAATGTTCAAATAATAGATCCGGCTAAATTTCAAACCGAGATTTTGCCAAAAAGAAATTATGACATTTTATTAATCGGTGAAACACTAGGCAATGATTTGGATCTTTATCCTTATTGGCATTCGT
Source organism: uncultured Candidatus Saccharibacteria bacterium (assembly GCA_964413595.1). Classification (GTDB taxonomy): domain Bacteria; phylum Patescibacteriota; class UBA1384; order DATEAH01; family CAYPSR01; genus CAYPSR01. Next base: position 1,657 of record CAYPSR010000008.1, on the reverse strand, counting down.
CTCAAACAAATGAAAATGGTTTAAATCTGTCATCTTATAAAAATGAAGAATTAGACAAATTGCTTGACGAGGTTAGAATTGAAACTGATTTGACAAAGAAGAAAGATCTATATTTTAAAATCCAAGATATTATTCATGATGATATCCCGGCGGTATTTTTGACTCAACCAGTTGATGAATTTCTAGTGCCAAGTAATGTTAAAAACATTAAATCTTATGCAATTGCTGAGGGTAGTGATTTTTTCTATTATATAGATGAGTGGTATATAAAACTTGGCAGAGGGCCAAAGGGAAATTAAAAAGTAAAAATTAAAAAGTAAAATTATGGTATCGCTTTGTGATAACTATATAATTTGCCCGCGTGGCGGAATGGTAGACGCGCTGGCTTCAGGAGTCAGTGATCGCAAGGTCGTGTTGGTTCGAATCCAATCGTGGGCATTTATATTTGAATTTATGGGTAAAAAAAGGTATAATTTATATATCAGCCGAGGAGAGCCGGGGTGGTGGAATGGTAGACACGCTAGCTTAAGGAGCTAGTGATCGCAAGGTCGTGGAGGTTCAAATCCTCTTCCCGGCATTAAAAAATTGAAATAATTATGACAAAAAATATATACAAAACATTTGACTATTTAGGATTTCCAGCATTTACGATTCTTTTTATTGATGCTTTGTATGATATAATTACCGATAGTTTTACTTGGAGAACATGGATAAGATTAGTTGTTTGTTTTGCAGGTATGATAGTTGATGGTTATTTGATTTTTATACATAAAGAAAAATAGATTTGCGCGATTAGCTCAGTTGGCCAGAGCGCCTCGTTTACACCGAGGATGTCGGGGGTTCGAATCCCTCATCGCGCACCACACTCAGTGTGGTATTGCTTCGCTTAGCGGGCCACCATTTAATAGGATAAAGTAAAACAAAACAAAATTTGTAATCTGACAATCCGACCCTGTGTGTCAGATTGTCTATACTAAGTAGACGGCAAAGAAAAAAGAAACTAGTGGGGGAAGAGGGAGGATTAGAGAAAGAAAGTAGACATAAAAGTTGCTAAGGTCTATAATTAAGATATAATATAATTAGAACAATTATTTAAGAACATTGAGTTTTTTATATGGAGGAGGGGTTATTAAAAGTAGATGTGAGAATCGGATTGTAGCTCGAGTTCGAAGTTCCGAACTCGAGAGAGAGAGAGAGAGAGTAAGGAGCTCTCTGGTTTTGCATTTAGAACCAATAATTTAAGCACTTATTTTGGGTGTCTTTTTTGTAAATTCACAAGACTTATGCAAATTAATATTGTTCGAGCTTGTCGAGAACTACCAATGATTACAAACTTCTCAACTCGCCAGCTCGTTCGAAGAATAATTTTAAATAATGAGATTTAAAATAGGCAAAAAACCAATAATTATTTCATCGCTAGTAATTGTTCTAGTTGTCGCGTTTGGTATCTCCCTATTTTACAAAATCAAAAAAGCCGATGCTGCGGCTATAAACTTAGTAGGCCGAGCTCAAATATTAAATACTAACGGCTACCTAAATTTCACAGATTATTCTGCCAATGTTACCACTTCAAATATCGGCTGCCAGTTCGACGGCTACGGCTGGTCTTCCGACATCGGCTGGGTCGCTTTCGGTGCTACCGACAACCCCGATGGAC
>CAYPSR010000007.1:0-29623 GCA_964413595.1 uncultured Candidatus Saccharibacteria bacterium | reverse complement strand
TTTTAATTTTTGATATTTAATTTTTGATTTAATATTATGGGAATTTTTGGTTTTCTAAAACCTAAAAATAATCAAAGAGGAATTGCGCTTGACATTGGAACAGAATTTGTCAAATCCTCTATTTTTCAAGTGAATGATGAAAATCAAATTGAAATCGTTGGTTATGGAAAAGCGCGGCAAAAATTAACTGATATTTCTGGTGGAGTCGTAACCGACATTGCTGGCGTTATTGAAAATTGCGAGGAATCTCTTTATGAGGCAGCAGACCAGGCTGGATTTTTGCCAGATCAATGCGTTGTTGGAATTGCCGGAGAACTTGTTAAGGGAAATATTACAACGGTACATTATACTCGCACTCAACCTAGAAAAAAACTTGCCTATGAAGAGTTGAAGTCTATTGTTGAAAAAGTTCAAAATCGGGCTTTTCAAAAAGCCCGCGAATCACTTGCTAAAGAAACTGGGTATAAAGAGATTGATATCAAGTTGGTTCATAGTGCCATTGTTAATGTTAAAATTGACTCATATAAAGTAAATAATCCAATAGGATTTCAGGGAAAAGATGTTGCAGTTTCGGTTTTCAACACTTTTGCTCCAATTGTTCATATTGGTGCTATTCAAGCAATTGCCGAAGGGCTAGAGTTAGATCTTTTGTCAATTTCAGCAGAACCATACGCAGTTGCAAAAGCAGTTGGGCTTGAGGGTCAAAGTGATTTTTCAGCTATATTTTTAGATATTGGGGGCGGGACAACAGACGTGGCGGTTGTTAGAAATGGTGGGCTTGAGGGAACAAAAATGATAGCAATTGGTGGTCGGGCGTTTACTAAAAAAATTGCAAATGATTTGGCAATTGATTTTGACACAGCTGAAAAAATGAAGATAAGTTATGCCTCTGGTAATTTAGATGAAAAGACCAGCAATATGATAAAAAACAGTTTGGAGACAGATTGCGAAGTATGGCTAACTGGTGTACAATTAACCTTAGAAGAGTTTTCCAATGTTGATCTTTTGCCATCAAAAATTATGTTGTGCGGTGGTGCTTCTCAGCTACCAGAAATTAAAAAACAGCTTGAAACAGATGAGTGGTATAAGGATTTAGCATTTGCAAAAAAACCAAAAATAGAATTTATCCAAATTGAAGAGGTTAATGGCGTTGTGGATAAAACAGAAAAATTAAAATCACCTCAAGATATAACTCCGATGGCTTTGGCTAATGTAGCAGTAGATTTTGTAGGTAAAGAAACAATGATGGATGAAGTTTTGGGAAAAGTAATGAAATCATTTAAAGACTAAATGATTAATGTCATAATTTGAAATATGGTAATTTTTAATGGAAAACGAAGGAAAGAAATTTTAAATGTTATTCTGTCATTGCGAGATCTCGACTCATGTCGAGACGAAGCAATCCCAGAAGTTAATGATCATGATAAATAAAAAGTATTATGTATATATCATAACAAACAAATGGAATACTACATTCTATGTTGGAATTACATCAAATCTGATTAAAAGAATATATCAACATAAAAACAAATTAGCAGACGGATTTAGCAAAAGATATAATCTGACAAAACTTGTATATTATGAACAATTTGAAAATCCAGAAGAGGCCATAATAAGAGAGAAACAACTTAAAGCAGGATCAAGAAAAAAGAAAACAGACTTAATTGAAAAAGATAATCCTGATTTTAATGATTTATATGATAATATCTCCCATTAATATTATATGAGATTGCCGCGCCCTTTGGGCTCGCAATGACAATACTTCGAATTTATAAAAAACCTATGGCTAAAATTTTATACTTAGAAATTGATGAAGAAATTACATCAGTAGTTTCAAGGATTAAAGAGGTTAAAGACAAAGCAATTTATGTTGTTGCGCCTCGAAGTGCTAATGTTACCTCAAGTTTGGTAAATCTTAAATTACTGAAAAAAGAAGTTGATAAACATAAAAAATCTATCAACCTTGTTACTCAAGATTCTGTTGCTAGAAATTTAGCTCAAGAAGTTGGGATAAAAACGTATGCTAAAATTGACAAAAATATTGTTGATTTAGAAGAAGTTCCAAATGTGCATAATTATTCAGGGGATGAAGATTTTGCTAAAAATGATGAAAAAATATCTGGGGAGGAAGTTCGAAGTGATGATGGCGATTTTGTAAATCAAAAATCAAAAATCAAAAATCAAAATGATAATTTAAAAGATAAAGAACCGGAAGGCTTTGTCCATAAAAAGCTAAACGAAAATATTAAAAAAGACAACCAGCCTAAAATCAAATCCTCAGATTATAAACCAGCAATATTGTCTGGATCCAAGAAAAAAGTTAAAAAAATAATTTTGATTGGCGCAATAATATTAACTCTTTTTGCAGCATTTTTTGCTTGTTTTATATTGCTTCCAAAAGCAGAGGTAAAAATCGTTTTAAAATCTGAACGGGTTGAAAATGATTTTGATTTAGATATTGATAAAAATGCTGCTGGGTTAAATATTGAAAATAGTACGATTCCAGGGACAGAAGTAACAACTACCAGTAAAGACGAAAGTTCGGCCAAGGCAACCGGAGCCAAGGACGTTGGTCAAAAAGCCAATGGCAAAATTGTTATTACCAATAAAACTGGAATTGTAAGAAGTTTCGTTACCAGCACGAATTTTAAAGCATCAAATGGTTTAATATTCAAATCAAACTCTGCCTTTACAGCTCCTGCTGCTACTTTAAATGAAATTGGAGATCCGGTTTATGGCACAAAAATTGTCGATGTTTCGGCTTCAGACACTGGTGATAATTATAATATTGGAGCTGGATCTTTTTCGATTATTGGTTTGTCAACAGACTTAACATCAAAAATTACAGCAGTTAGTTCGGTAGTAATGAGTGGCGGATACAAAAAAACAATTACCATTGTATCACAATCAGATTATGATACTGCAAGAGATAAGTTAAAAACAGACTTAGTTAAAAAGGCTAAAGAAGATTTAAAAACAAAATTAAAAGATGGGTATACTTATTCTGAAGATGCTTTAATAACTGAAGAAGCGAATGCAAAAAGTACACCAAATGTAGGTGAAGAAGCTGGTGATTTTATGGTTAATTTAGAAATTAAAGCTACAGCCTTGTCATATAAAACAACTGATTATCAAGAAATTGTAAAAGCAAATTTTGAAAAAGCAGTTTCTGATCAGGAAAAGGTTTTAGTTCAGAGCAATATGACAAACATCAAACAAAAACTAGTTAAAAATGATATTTCTAAAACTGGAATATTAACTGTAAATGTATATGGTACAATGTGGGCAGCGCCAAAAATTGATAATCAAAAAATCACAGATACATTAAGCGGAAAAACAAAAGAAGACTCTTTGAGTTATTTAAAAAGTTATAAAGAAATTCAATCTTCTAAAATTGATCTTTGGCCATTTTGGGTTAAATCTATTCCAATGATTGAAAAACGTATTCAAGTTAATATAGAATATACACAGACTGGAGATCAGAAAAATCAAACAACTAATACAACCCAAGAATCTGATTCAACAGCAACTCAAAGCTCAAGTCCTAGCGATGCTAATCAAACTATAAATCAATAATATAGAACTAAAATTCTCTAAGCCAAAAATCTCGGCCCATAGACATACTATTTGCTCCGAAAGATCCTTTATATTGCCCATCTTTAAAAGTACCAGAATAAACTAAAGTTCGATTGCTCGCACCTATTAAGGTTGCTGGTTCTTCATATTCTTTCCAAAAATTAATAAATTCTTCTGGATCATATCTTCCAAAAAAAGATGCTGATCCTAAAGCATCTTCTATTGTTCCATAAATATCTTTGCCTTCAACTTGCTCAATATATATCTCAAAAAGGCCTTCGGCTGGATTTTCTAGATCCCATGAACCGATAAAATTAGGAATTCTATGTGGTAAAATCCTTCCAATAGAAGCAGCTGCATATCTTCTAATTAATGATTCTCGTTCTGCGAGTGTTCTTTTATTGGGGGTGGCATTTTCGTTAAATCGAGAATATACTAAACCAAAATACTGAGATAGCTGGCGGTTGTTATCATCTTGGGGAGCAATATCTGTATAATATTTTTTAATTTGCAATCGTTGAACAATTTGCGGATCAGCCATGAAGTTATCTGTATGTCCAATTCCAGCCACAACTAGATCTAAATTATCACTAGAAATATTTTCAATTAATTATTGTTCTCTAATTACCTCATGTAGATATCGTCCTTCAACCATTAGCCTATGTGCTTCAGCTTTATTTTGTGGAATTTTTTCAATTTCCTCGTCAGAAACTTCAATTGCTTCTGAAAACATTCCGCAATTGCATGCTTGTTCAACTCTTTTTTGAAAATCATAGGCTTCAAAAAATCTTTTCCATGAAGGAATATACATTTCTAGCTTATCCAAATATATTATTTCTGCGTTTTTTGGTATTGACTGACAAATATCTTTCCAATATTTCAGACCTTCTAATTGATGATTTTGAATTTTCCATGGAATATCATAACTTCCGTATTCATCTTTGATAGTTCTTCTAAATTCAATTGAACCAAAGTGCCAAGTAGCTAAATCTTCCGGCTCCATACATTCTATCCCAATTCTTGTTCCTCCTGGTAAAGATTCAAGTTTTTGAAATAATTCTGCGCTAGGAATAACTTTAATTTCTTGTGTTTCCCCTAAAATATTTATATTTTGCATTCCATGATAAACACCAATTAATTCCATAATAATTATTTAATAATAATGTGTTTTTATTATAGCAAAATTTAAAAAAGTACGCAACTTTTTTGATATCATAATTAATGATATAATTAAAATATATGAATATTTTAGCGCTAGATATTGGTGAAAAGAGAACTGGTTTAGCAATTTCATCTTCAAACATAATTGCCAAACCTCTTTTGTCTATTAAACATATTGATATTAGCGATCTAATCAATCAATTAAAATTGGTAATTGAAGAAAATAAAATTGAAAAAATCATTATTGGCTTGCCTATTAGTTTTTCTCGAAATGAAAATGATCAGCAAAAATTAATTCAAAAAATTGGCGATCAAATATCAAGGAATTTAAATATCCCAGTTGAGTATTTTGATGAAACTCTAACAACAAAGATATCATTAGCAAAATTTTATGATTCAAAAGCCAAGTATGATAAAGATTCGGAAAGTGCTGTTTTGATTTTAGAAAACTGGTTAGAAAATAATGTCGAATTAAGAAACCAGAATTAAGAAAAAATTCTTAAAATCCAAATTCCTAAATTTACCATTAGTCATTTTGGTTTCGACATTGATTCCTCATTCTTAATTCTGGTTTAGTCATTAATTATAAATAAAGGAGTCTCATTAAAAAAATCTATTTTATAATTTCTGCAATCGTTTTGATCCTGATTATAATATCAGCTCTTTTTTATTGGCAAATTAAAGTGCCAGTAGGAAATGATTTTCAAACAGAAATTAATATTAAAGAAGGATATGGTATATCTGAAATTTCACATGACCTGTCTAGAAAAGGCGTTATAAAATCTGCGTTTATTTTTAAGTTTTATGCATATATTTCTGGAAAAAGACGCCAGATTTTACCCGGAACATACAAAGTAAATTCAAAAATGTCAATTCAAGAGATTACAGATGCTTTAGCTAATTCTAAAATGGCTGACAATAAATTTGTGATAGTTGAGGGTTGGAGATTAGAGCAAGTTGGAGCGTATTTAACCCAAAGGGGCTTAAATGGCGCAGGATTTATTCAAGAGGCAAAAAACCCTACAAAATATAAAACCCAATTTTCGTTTTTGAAAAAGTTTAATCCTAAAAATAGTTTGGAGGGATTTTTATTTCCAGACACCTATGAATTTTTTGAAGATTCAACAGCCGAAGAAATTGTTTCTAAAATGCTTGAAACATTTCAAATCAAAGTATACGAAAAATTGAGTTTTTCAAATAACTATTTTAATAATCCTTACGATGTTTTGAAATTAGCGTCAATTATAGAAAGAGAAGTTCCAAAAGAAGAAGATAGGTCTCAAGTTGCCGGATTATATATTAATCGGCTAAAACTAAATATGAAACTTGATGCAGATCCAACCGTACAATATCAAAAAGAATCTAATCTAAAAATTTCTAAGATTGGTGATTTTTGGACAAAAATTAAAGCCACAGATTATCAAAAATGGGAAGGAAATTTTAACACATATTTAACCACTGGTTTGCCACAGGGACCCATTTGTTCACCAGGTTTAAGCGCAATCGAATCTGTGATAAATTACGCTCAAAATGATTATTATTATTTTTTTCATGATTCCAATGGTCAAATTTATTTTTCTGAAAACTATTCAGAGCATTTAGATAAAATAAAAAAATATTTAAAGTAAGAAATATTGACAAAAAATATGATTGGGCGATAATGGAATTAGTGGATGTTAATTTCATTAATTATTTTAATATAAGGAGAGGAAATGGTTAAAAGAACTAGGATTATTTTAAGTATTGCGCTAGGTATTATTGTTATTTTTTTTGGAGCAGCATTTACCTTGGCAAAAACTGGGATTATAAATTTTGGGATTTTTGCAGCAGTAGATCGATCAGCAACACTTAAAATTGAAATTCAAGATCTTAATGGACAACCATTTCAAAACAGTGTAGGGTCTCAAGCATTTTATTCATCAATTCTAGATTCTCGGGCTACTTCAGAAAGCCAAGTTGTTGATGGTAAAGTAAAGAATATAGTAACACTAACAAGATTACGGGTGTCAGCAAAATACACATTAAATTTTGATGTGACTGCAACTGGTTGTAGTTCGACCGGGGAATTTCAAACTGGAGCAACCGGGACAACTAAAACAGGTATTCAAAAAATCGGATGCAGCCCAGCAGCTCAAGTTTACAATATTACAGGCTATATTAAAGATTCAGTGACGCAAAATGGTATTAAAGGCGCAATCGCCAGATTAGTCGGCGGGTCAGTGTCTCAACCAGCAAATAATTTAGGTCAATATACAATCTCTAATATTCCATTTTCAACAGCTTCTGATATTGCAACTCATCGGTTTGAATTTTCTGCATCTGGTTATCAGAGCAAGGGGAACCTGACTTTAAAACAAGTTGCTGGAATTTCTGATTTAAACGCAATTGGAAACGGTGATATTGTTGGGGGTATAGCAACATTACTGGTTAAAACAACCGGAACAATAACTCCGCCATTAGCTAGCGATGTATTTACTTTTAGCGGGACTGTTAGATCAAGCGGTAATTCAATAATTAAAAATGCTACAGTTAAAATATTTACTAACCGTAATCAAACTAATCCTTTAACGCAAACAACAGATGAAAACGGAATTTTTACCTTTAAAGATTATCCAATTATTTATCCGAACAATGATTCAACGCAAAGATCATTGGGAGGATTGTATACAATTCAGGTTAGCGCTCAAGGTTTTTTGTCTTTGGTCGCGAACAAGAGCCTAAAAGATTTTGGAATTACCGAAGTTGGAAAAGGCAAATCTTATACTTTAGCTCCAGATATTAAATTAGTAAAAGATCCAAACCATGTATTTATCTATGGATTTGTTAGAAACAAAGATACTGGCGTATTAATAGCGGGTGCAAATATTGCTGGACAAGTTGGTACAGAAACAGGACCTCCAACAGTTTCAACAAATTCTATTGATACAAATATTAATTCAACAATGCCAGGAGATTATAATTATATTGTTACACTTCAAACCTCGGTTGTCGCTGGTAAAAGAGTTATGGTATATTTACCATCTGCTCCAACTGGATATGATAATGTTCCTGGCGGGGTTTTAACGGTTGTAGATGCTAATAATAACACGTTGAGATTTGATTTTGATTTGCCAAGCAAAGTTCCGACGATAGCATCATTTTCTGGTACTGTGAAAAATGAAACAGGGGCACTTGTTGATGGTGTGAAAGTTGGTTTTACCTCACAAGGAAGAAGCTATCAAGCAATTACTACACTTGGAGCATTCAGTATATCAAATCCACCAAAAACAAAAGTAAATATTAAATTTGAAAACCTGCAAGGATATGCTTCTATTAAAGGCGGAAATCCGCAAGAAGTAGATTTAGCAACCATAACTTATAAAGATTTTGTATTAACAAGAGGCACTACGGTTACTCCGGCAACAACAAAAATATATGGCACAGTTTATACTAATAAAAGCACATCCCCAGTTGGTGGCTTAAAAATTGAATTTAAACAAACCAATAACACTTTAATTACCACTGCGGTTTCTGATAACAAATTAAAAGCAGGAGATGGGATTACTCAAGAACATAACTATTCTGTTGATGTTCCCAAAATTAAAATCAAGATAAAAATTGCAGCTTTCCCAGATGGCTATCAGATTTATAATAAAGGCGTTGTTGAATGGACGGTAGATTGTACTTCTGGAAACATACAAAGACAGAATATTATTCTAGAACAAATGCGTTCTGATAATATAACAATTGTTGGTGCTATTAAGCAGTCTAACCCACCAAAAAATTGGGCCAAAAATAATCCAGAGACTTTTATTGATAAGGCTGATATTAGTATATATACATTAAATAATGATAATACGATAACTACCACAAAGGGTAAATCTTTAGAGTTAAAACAAACTGTTTCTTTAGCATCGGGAGTAGGAAATATTAAGATTGAAAATGTTCCTCGTTCAAAATTAGGAAAATATGTTATTGATTATAGAAAAGACTCTGGGCGATATCAGGGGGAAAGAATCGCTTATAATAATAATCTAATAGATTTAAAAAATAATATTTATCAAATTCCTTCAGACGTTCAATTGACACAGTTGAGTTTGATCAATTGGATTCGGTATAAGGGATCTGGCATATTTAGAATTATTGGTGGTGTTTTAAATATTAGACAATTACTTAACATGTTTTAAATATTGATCTGGTTAATAGTGCCTTTAATTTTACTAATACTCTTTTCATTTTAAATAAAATACATTAGAATAGACTTACATTATTAAAAATACTTGTATGTTTGATTTTTTATTTAAAAATCTAGCTCATGATATTGGCATAGATTTGGGTACATGCAATACTTTAGTTTATGTAAAAGGAAAAGGAATTGTTGCTAAAGAGTCCTCGGTTGTAGCAATTAACGCAAAGAGTAAACAAATTTTAGCAATTGGAGATAATGCAAATAAAATGGTTGGTAGAACCCCAAGCCATATTGTTGCGATTAAACCTCTTGTTGATGGTGTAATTTCTGATTTTGAAGTAACTGAACAAATGTTAAAATATTTTATTGAGAAAGTTAATAAAGGAAATTTCTTATTTACGGCTCGGCCAAGAGTTGTAATTGGAATTCCATATGGGGTAACTGAGGTTGAGCGTCGTGCCGTTGAAGAGGCTGCTATTTCAGCAGGTGCTAGACAAGTTTATTTAATAGAAGAGCCTATTGCGGCAGCAATTGGAGCCAGAATGCCAATTCAGGAAGCCCAGGGAAATATGATTGTTGATATTGGTGGTGGAACAACTGAAGTAGCAGTAATGAGTTTGGGAGGGATTGTTGCCTCTCGATCACTTAGAATTGCAGGTAATGAATTAACAGAAGATATTATTAATTATGCTCGAGATAAATTTAATCTTCTTTTAGGCGAAAGAACGGCTGAGGCAATAAAATGTTCGATTGGATCTGTTTATGCTTCTAAGGAAAAGAAAAAAACTAAAATGCGAGGTAGGGACTTGATAACTGGTTTACCAAAAGAAATTATTGTAACTGATGATGAAATTCAAAACGCCATTATTAGATCTGTAAGTAAAATTGTTGATGCTATAAAAATGACTTTAGAAGAAACTCCACCAGAACTTTTGGCTGATATTATGGAGAGAGGCATTGTTTTGGCTGGAGGCGGAGCGCTTTTAAAAGGACTAGACAAATTGATTTCAAAAATGACAGAAACGAAGGTTCATATAGCCGATGATCCTTTAACATGTGTTGTTCGGGGAACCGGAATAGTTTTGGAAGAATTAGAAGATCTCAAGGATGTGCTGTTGCCACCTCAATACCAACAAATATCACAATAGTACAAATCGATTACTACATATAATACGAATTAGTACAAAATATACAAATGATTTGTATGGTTTGTATCAATTTGTAAAATTCGTAGGATGGTATTTGTATTATGAAAAGAAGGAATTTTAAATTTGTAATTTATATTATAATTGGTATATTTATAATTTCTATGGTTATCCCTAGTTTGCGAAGACCTATTTCTTCCGGGCTTGGTTATGTTACTAATCCAATTATTTCTAGCTTAACGAAAGCTGGTAAAAAATTTGGAAGTTTCTTTTCAGTTGTTGGAAAAATAAAAAAACTTTCTAAGGAAAACAGTGATTTAAAAAATGAATTGAGTGGTTTAAAATCAAAAAATCTAAGTTGTGATGTTTATAAAAATGAAAATTCTGATCTTAAAAAACAACTTAATTACTTAACTGAAAATCAAATTTCTAACTTTGCTACAGCTAAAGTTTTATATAATGATCCATCCAAAATTCAAAGCTATTTGACTATTGGTCTTGGGAATAAAGACAATATTAAAAAGGATATGCCGGTTATATCTCAGGGATATTTGATTGGTTCTGTGATAGATGTTTATCATAATTATTCAAAGGTGTTAATGATCACGAGCCCCAACAGTTCTTTTTCAGCTTATGTTATGCCTTCAAACACGCTTGGGTTAGTTAACGGACAACTTGGTTTTGGCATGACTATCAATTCTTTGCCAAGAGAAATTAAAATTAATTCTGGAGATAGTTTGATTACTTCTGGGATGGGTATTTATCCAAAGGGTTTGATTGTTGGTCAAATCAAAGAAATTACCTCAAGTAAAAATGATGTTTTTCAGCGCGCTAATGTTGAGCCATTAATAGATTTTTCAAAGCTAGAGTTTGTTTCAATTCTAAAAGGAGAAAATCAATGATTTTAAAGATTCTGGCGATTTGGTTTATAGTAGTTTTGCAATTTGTATTTTTTAATCTTTTTCCAATAGGTCTGTCAGGATTAAATTTAATTTTAATAGTTTCTCTAATATTGGTATTTTTTGATAAAACTAAATGGGCATTGGTTACAATCGTTTTGGGTACAGTTTTGATTGATTATATTTCGGGATACGATTTTGGAATATGGCCCATTGCAATGTTTTTAAGTTTAGGACTTGTTCATTATTTTAAAAAATATATTCCTAAGAAAACAGACTTCTTTTTTGTTTTGTTTACAATAGTTACGATATTGATTTTTAATATCATCTATATATTATCCTCAGGAATACTAAACGGGTTTCATTTTTCTTCCTGGTGGTTATTGCAGCTTTTATATTCATTGGTTTTTAATTCAATAGTAGGATTTATAATTTATAAGATATATTATCGATATTTATATCATAAAACTGAATATTCATACTAATAATGATCCTACCAAGATTACCAATTTTTACCAAAATACCAATCAGATAAATTATTAGCTAATTAATCAAATTCGTATATTCGTAAATATTAGTATATTTAGTAGGGAGAAATTCGTAACTGATGAAGGATGATTTTTGGGGTTTAGAAGAAAAAATTTTAGGTGACAGCAAAACACGACATTTAGATCGTGATTTTGAAGAAGCTTACGATGGAAATGGTTTTGAATTAGAAGAAAAAAAATCATCAAAAAATGTTTGGTGGTATTTTATTTTTATCATAATAATGTTTTTAGGTATTTTTTCTAGAGCTTTTGCTTTGCAGATTGTTTCTGGAAAGCACTATAGATATTTAGCAGAAGGAAACAGAATTAGACAAAAATCTATAGATGCGCCTAGGGGTTTAATTTATGATTCAAAAGGAATAATATTAACTGAAAATAAACCACAATTTATTGTAACTTTAATTCCTCAGGATGTTCCAGAAGATAAAAATGAAAAAGTCGATATTGCAACAAAAATTGCGCTCGAACTTGATATTGATAAAAATGACATTCTAAGTAAATTTGATAATTATAAAGCATCATTTGATCCGGTGATTTTAGCGGAAAATATAGACCGAGAACATGCCATTGTTTTAAAAGAAAAGTTTGGTTCTATTAATTGCATATCAATAGACGAGAAGCTAAATCGTCAATATGTTTCTGATGCAGCCTTGTCTCATGTTTTGGGTTATATAGGAAAAGTTAATGATGGTGAATTAAAAAACAATTCTAATTATTCTTTAACAGACTACATTGGTAAAATTGGTCTTGAGGCTGAATATGAAGATATTTTAAAAGGACAAAAGGGCCAAAAGCAAATTGAAGTTGATGCAAAGGGTGATATCGTAAGTATTTTGGCGGAGAAAGAACCGACAGCTGGAAATAGTATTAATTTGAGTATTGATTATAACCTGCAGAAGAAAATGTATGAAGTTTTGCAAAATTATATAGGTCAGTCTGGAGCAAGGGCTGCGGTTGGCATAGCAATGAATCCTCAGACTGGAGAGATTTTGTCTTCGGTGAGTTTGCCAAGTTATGATAATAATATATTTACAATTAAATCTAAAGAAGAATTTGCAAATAGTTATAATCAGTTGATCAATGACAAGGCCACGCCGCTTATAAATAGAGTTATTGGTGGGATATATCCTCCTGGTTCTACAATAAAACCTCTGGTTGCTTCAGCTGGATTAAGCGAGGGGACGATTACGCCGCAAACATCGATAAATGATCCTGGTGAAATTTTAGTTCCTAACCAATATGACGAGAATGTTGTTTATAGATTTCCAGATTGGAAACCGGGTGGTCATGGTTTGGTTAATGTTTATAAAGCCATTGCTGAGTCTTGTGATATATTTTTCTATTCAGTTGGGGGTGGTTGGGATAAAATAACTGGTCTTGGACAAAAAAGACTGGAAGATTATTTTCATTTATTTGGTTTGGGTGCAAAAACTGGTGTAGATTTACCATCGGAGGGGGAAGGCTTGGTGCCAAATCCTCAGTGGAAGAAAAAAGTTAAAGGAGAAGATTGGTATCAGGGTGATACTTATCATGAATCGATTGGACAAGGTGACTTGTTGGTTACGCCACTACAACTTGTAAATTATATTTCTACAATTGCAAATGGCGGAAACTTAATGACGCCTCACTATGTTTCAAAAATCGTGGATGTAAAAGGAAAAACCATTAAAGATCAGTCAAAACAAATTAAGAAAAAACAGATAATTTCGCAGAATGTTGTTGATGTTGTCCGTGAAGGAATGCGTCAAACTGTGACTAGCGGAACCGCCAGGAGTTTAAGTACAATGTCAGTTCCAATCGCTGGAAAAACAGGTACTGCACAATTTGAGAACAACACTTCACTTCATTCGTGGTTTGTGTCATTTGCGCCATTTGATAATCCTAAAATTGCTATGGCAATATTATTTGAAGGTGGAGGAGAAGGGCACGAGGTAGCTCTTCCAGCAACAAAAGATATATTGAGTTTTTATTTTGGCAAGTAAAAGAAATTTTAAATATACAAATTTTAAATTTTAATTCAATAATAAATTATCAATTGCAAAATTATAATTATAAATTCATTTAAAACTTAAAACTTAAAATTTATCATTTCCAACAAATATGTTATACTAAAATTGTAATTAAAAGCCCGTTAGAAATTATGAATTTCTAATCGGGCAAAGAAGGGCATACTGTGCTTAAGTTTAATGTTAATACAAAAAAAATAATATCATATATATTCCAAATCGCATTGATTTTGATTATTGTTTTTGCATTTTCACCTATTGTTCGAGCTGATTCAATAACTGACTTGCAAAATCAATTAGATTCTATTCAAGGTAAAATTGAAAAACAAAAAGTGCTTTTGCAACAAAAGCAAGCTGAAAAAAATACTCTTCAAAATCAAGTTGATATTTTAAACGGGCAAATTTATCAAACACAACTTACAATCAATCAAACAGAAACAGATATAAATTTAACCCAGGCTGAAATAAATAAATTGGTATCTGATATTCAAATGAAAGAAAATGAGCTAAAAGATGAAAAAGACAAAATGGCAAAAGCAGCAATTGTTTTGTATCAAGAACAAGACAGGTCAATGTTAGAAATCTTCTTAAGCTCCCAGTCAATAAATGAGGTTATAGATAGAACAGAATACCTAAATACTGTTCAGATAAAAATTGATGAATCCATGGCTCAAATCAAAAAGTTGAAAGCTGATATGGAAAAGAAATGGGCGTTGCAGGAAAAGAAAAAAGCAGAACTGAACGATAAAAAAAATAAGCTTGCAGATCAGAAAAGAGAAATTGTCTCTCAAAGGGCTGGCGTTGATAATCTTTTGGCAGAAACTAAAAATCAAGAATCTCAATATCAAAAATTAGTTAAAGATCTTGAAACTGAAAAAAGCTCTGTCAATAATGAACTTGCAAGGCAAATGCTTCTTTTGGCTCAAAAAAATAATCAGATTGAAGGCGGAGGTACTGGTGGATATCCAGCATATCTATATTATCCCGCGCGAGATACGGTGGTTGACTCTTGGGGATTTTATAACAGGGAATGTACTTCTTATGCTGCTTGGAAGTGGAATGTAGTATATGGTAGGTCTTGGTATCGAGGTGGTGGAGTAGCTGGGACTGGAAACGCAAAAAACTGGGCAACAATCTTGGCCCCAAGAAATGGTTATCGCGTTGGTTTAAATCCAGTTGTGGGAGCAATGGCGATTTGGGAAGGTGGAACTTATGGTCACGTTGCAATTGTTGAAGCCGTGAATGCAGATGGAACATTTAATGTATCAGAATTTAATGTTATTCCTGGAGAATTTTCAATTCGAAAAAACCTAAACAAAATGTCTAGTTTTGGTTATGCAATTAAATTTATTTATCCATGATTAAAAATAATAACAAAAAAAGAGTTGTTTTAATAATTGCAGCAGCCTTGTCTGTAGCGTTGATTTTTGCAGTTGGATTTTTATTTGGCAGTCAATATCTATCAATACAAAACGGTACTATTGCAATCAAAAAATCAGAAATTGGCAAACCCAGCAATTTAGATTTTAGTGTTTTCTGGGATGTTTGGAATAAAGTAATAGATAATTATCCGGGGAAAGTTGATCAGCAGAAAATGCTTGAAGGTGCAACTAAAGGGATTTTGGTGGGCTTGGGTGATCCATATTCAGAGTTTTTAACAAGTGCTGAAAACAAACAGTTATTAGATGATTTAGAAGGGAATTTTTCTGGAGTTGGGATTGAAATTTCTATGAAAAATGGAGCTTTAACTGTTGTTTCAACACTTGATAGCACGCCAGCACAACAAGCAGGGATAAAGGCAAATGATATCATTTTAAAAATTGATGATAACTTGACTGAAAAAATAACATTGTCAGAAGCAGTTTCTAAAATTCGTGGTAAAAACGGAAGCAAGGTTAAGTTGTCTATTTTGCAAAAAGCTAACGGAGAAACTAAGGCTTTTACATTAATCAGGGCGACGATTCATGTGAAAAGTGTTAAATGGGAGATTAAAAATGATAATATCGGATATATTCAAATAACTCAGTTTGGTTCTGACACTGAAGAATTAATGAAGCAAGCATCGAACGAGGTTTTGGCAAAAAATCCAAAAGGAATTATATTAGATTTGAGAAATAATCCAGGTGGCTATTTAGATACATCTATTGATGTTTCAAGTTATTTTATTAAAAAGGGTATAATTGTAACAGAAGAATCAAAAAATGGAGAAAAAAAGAATTATAAATCAAATGGTAATGGAAGTTTGGCTGGAATTAAATTAGTGGTTTTAATAAATAGTGGCTCAGCGTCAGCGTCGGAAATTACCGCTGGAGCAATTCAGGATTATAAGGTTGGAACTTTGGTTGGTGAAAAAACATTTGGTAAAGGATCAGTGCAGGTTGTTGAGGATTTAAAGGGTAATAATGCGCTTCGTTTAACAGTAGCCAAATGGCTGACTCCTAATGGTAGATATATTAATTCTACTGGTATTTCAGCTGATATTGAGATAAAATTGACTCAAGAGGATGAAAACAATAAAAAAGATCCACAGCTAGAAAAAGCATTAGAAATTTTAAAATAAATAATGTGTTTTATTAAAATAGAAAGGGTATTATGATAGTTTTATGGATAGTGATTATTATTATAGGTTTGGCGATTATTGTTTTTGCCGGAATCTATAACTCGTTGGTTTCTTTAAAAAATCGATCGTCTGAAGCTTGGTCAGATATAGATGTTCAATTAAAAAGAAGATATGATTTAATTCCAAACTTAGTTTCTACTGTAAAAGGATATGCTAAGCATGAAAAAAGCCTGTTTGAAAATGTTACTAAGGCTCGAGCAGAAGCTATGTCAGCATCAGGAATTAAAGATCAGACAAAAGCAGAAAATATGTTGTCTAACACCTTAAAATCTTTATTTGCAGTTGCTGAAAACTACCCTGATTTAAAAGCGTCTGAAAACTTTAAAGAATTGCAAGCAGAATTGACAGACACCGAAAACAAGATAGAATCTGCTAGAAGATTCTATAATGCAAATGTTAGAGATCTAAATATCAAAATTGAAAGCTTTCCTTCAAATATTGTTGCTGATATGTTTCATTTTAAGAAAAAAGATCTATTTGAACTTACAGAATCTAAGGCCAAAGAACCTGTAAATGTTGAGTTTTAGTAGGACGCGTTTTTAATATATGAAAAACCTAGAAATTATATATAGTACTAAGCTTAATCAATTTGACAACGGTAATATTCACAAGACAATTAAATTGATTCTTTTTATATTTATCACATTAATAAATATTTTTTTAATTTATTATTTATATAGAATAATTTTATCTATAAGGTTTAATATAAATCACGATATATCTTTTTTGGGTTTATTATGTATATTAGTTATTATGGTGATAATGTTGCTGTATCTTAATATAACAACATTCAAAAAAAGGATAACATTATTTATAACTAATCAAGGATTATTGATTAAAAATGGATTTAGGAAGAAGCTATATAAGTGGGATGTTTTTGAAGGATTTTATAGAAATAATCAATTTGTTTGTTTAAAAGTGAAACAAAGTAATTCAGTGCCAGTGGAGATATATGTTGCTTTTGGATTGACAATGCCTCTCCCGTTTGCTAAATAAACTACATTATATTATAATTTGCATGGTAAAGATGGTGAATTTTTAAAAGCATTATCACATTTTTTACCAAAATTATAAATAAATAGCAGGTCTATTATATATGTCGACAATATATACAAATATTTCATCTAATAAAAATAAGACTGCGTTCTATATCGCAATTTTTTTAATATTTGTAATTGGAATTGGCTGGATTTTAAGTTATATATTTAATCAATATTGGATTTTGGTGATTGCAGTTATGGTTTCTGTTGTTCAAGCACTTGTAAGTTATTATTGGTCTGATAAAATTGCACTTTCAACAACTGGTGCAAAACAAGTTTCTAGATCTCAGGCAAAAGAACTTCATAGAATTGTTGAAAATCTGGCAATAACAGCCGGAATTCCAAAACCAAAGGTTTATATAATAAGTGATCCTGCGCCAAATGCATTTGCAACTGGTCGCGATCCAAACCATGCTTCAGTTGCAGTAACTACTGGGCTAATAGAGATTATGAACAAGAACGAACTTCAGGCTGTTTTGGCACACGAAATGAGTCATATTGGAAACTATGATATTCGACTTATGACGATTGTGGTAGTTTTAGTAGGACTTGTGGTTTTAATATCAGATTTATTTTTAAGATGGAACCTGTGGGGTAGAATGTCGCGAGATGGTAATAATCAATCAGGTGCTGTTTTAATGATTGTTGGCTTGGTGCTTGCGATTGTTGCTCCTATTTTTGCAACCTTGTTACAACTTGCGATTTCAAGAAAACGAGAATTTATAGCAGATTCAGATGGGATACTTTTGACAAGATATCCAGATGGCCTAATAACGGCTTTAAAAAAATTAGAAAGGTATTCTCGCAAAATGAAGCGCGTAAATAAAGCAACTGCGCATTTGTTTATTACAAATCCATTTGGAGCTAAAAATGTTAGAACTTGGTTTTCAACTCACCCACCAATTGAAGACAGGATTAAGGCATTAAAAGGCTCGATGTAATTACGTTCTCCATCTCCAGTTATCAGCTAGGGTTATTTGTAATTGGCTTCCCTTTATTTCGTTCTCATTATTATCAAAATAGATTGTTTCTCTATATTTACCTTCTGGCGTCATAATAATTTTATATCTTTTTTTACCATCAACATATTGTGTTTTTGAAGTAACCACTTCAAGTTTCTCGCCTACTCTTACATTTTCTTGGATAAAAAATTCATTTGGATTTTCTGTTGTAATTATTATATTCCGGACTCTTTTTGTAAAAACATAATTTTCTCGATTATAATAATATCGATTAAAAACTATACTGTTGTCTGGATGCGGATAATGAGTTATTGTTTTTGCAGAAATATTTATATGTATTTCTCCAAATTGCGTTTGGAATACGGCAGTTTGTGATTCAGCATCTTTTGATTCTTCTAAAATCCTATTAAATTCATTTACATCATTTTGTTCTGGTAAAGGATGTTTGGGATAACTATTATAAAAAAATCCAGCTAATCTTCTGGTTGCTTTTAAAGATATTTCCCAGCCGGTTGTTAAATGCGACTGGAATGATTGTAAATAATCTTGTTCTGCCTGAGTAATTACTCCAACGATTTTTTCGTCAATTGCATGTTTAATTGGACCCAATGCTTTATTTCTTTCATTTGCGGTTAATGGGGCTTTAAGTTTATCTCGTAAATCATCAATATTTTATTGCTGTCTTACTATATCTTGTTCCATTTCTTCGATTAATGTTTGAATTCCAACTCTTCTTGCTATATTTTGGGCAACAACTTCTCCTGCTTGTTTCTGTTGTATTATAAAATCATTAATATCTGTTGGTTGTTCAGGTTTCATTTTTTATTCCTCAAAACATTATCAATGATTACTTTATTTAGTAAATTTATCATATCTAATTTCAAAAATATTGTCAAATTTTAAGCTTTTGTTAATAAATTAGATTTCTCACATTCGACTTGCGGGATTTTTTTCGCGACTCAAAATAGCAGTTATTTTTGCTTTATTTAGACGCAAGAATATGATAATATGAATAAGAAATAGGTTGGTGGAAATAGGTAAAATAATCTAATGTGAAAATGAAAGATAACATAAAAAAAAGAATTCTTAAACTTAGATCTGAAATTAATAAACATAACTATGCTTATCATGTTTTAGACAAGCCAACAGTTTCGGATGCGGTTTATGATTCTATGTTTTCTGAGCTTTTAAAATTAGAGGAAAAATATCCAGAATTTATTGTGCAAGATTCTCCGACCCAACGTGTCGGCGGTAAGCCTCTGAAAAAATTTGAAAAATATCAACATTCCTCACGATTGCTTTCTTTAGGTGATATTTTTGATTTTGATGGTTTGGAAAAATGGATTGAAAGAGTTTCAAAAATTGTTGATAAAACTGAAATTGAAAAAAACGGATACTACTTAGAGTTAAAAATGGATGGTTTAGCAGTGGCTTTGATTTATGAAAACGGAGTATTGAAAACCGGGGCAACAAGAGGAAGTGGTTTGATTGGAGAAAATGTAACTTTAAATCTCAAAACCATAAAAACAATTCCATTAAATATTAATACATCATTCCAACATTCTTGCGAATGTAGTAATGATGTATTAAAACTCTTGTGTGGAAGAGGTCAACATGCAATTCAAAAAAATATAGAAATTCGAGGTGAAGTATTTTTGTCTACTCAAGATTTTGAAAAACTAAACAAAGAGCGCAAAAAACAAGGTCTTTCTTTATATGCAAATCCAAGAAATATTGCTGCCGGATCAATTCGTCAACTTGATCCAGTAATTACTGCTCAGCGCGACTTGGATTTTATGGCATATGCAGTTGCAGGTAAAATTGGACTGGAAACACACTTTCAAGAACATGAGTTGGCAGAGTGTTTTGGATTTAAAACTAATAAAAACAACAAATTGTGCAAAAACATCGATGAGATAAAAGAATATCTAAAATATTGGGGAAAAAATAAAGAAAAATTGCCATATCAAACAGATGGTGTTGTAATAACTGTAAATAATAAAAAAGCATTCGAAAAATTAGGCATAGTCGGAAAATCACCTCGTGGTGCAATTGCTTATAAATTCGCCGCTGAAGAGGCTACAACAAAGCTTGTTGATATAATAGTTCAAGTTGGTAGAACTGGTAGGTTAACGCCGGTTGCTCATTTAAATCCAACGCAAGTTGCTGGATCAACTGTAACGCGCGCAACATTACATAATATTGATGAGATTAAAAGAAAAGGGATAAAAATTGGTGATACTGTGATTATTAGAAAAGCCGGGGACGTGATTCCAGAGGTTGTTAGCCCAATAAAAGAATTACGGTCAGGATCTGAAAAAGATTTCAAAATGCCAAAAATCTGTCCGGTATGTGGCGGTAAAGTAATTAAAAACCAGGGCGAGGTTGATTATTATTGCGAAGATAAAAATTGCTCCATTCGTCATAAAAGAGAACTACACCACTTTATATCAAAGTCAGCTTTTGATATAATCGGACTTGGACCAAAGATTTTAAATAAGTTAATTGATGAGGGATTGGTAGCAGAGCCAGCTGATATTTTTCAGTTATCTGTTGGTGATTTAAAACCCTTAGAAAGATTTGCAGATAAATCTGCTCAAAACGCAGTTGATTCAATAAAATCAAAAAGACAGATATCACTTTCTAAATTTATCTATTCACTTGGAATTCGTCACGTTGGCGAGGAAACCGCTAATGATTTGGCGCAAAGATTTGGAAGTATAGAAAAAATTCAGAATTTAAATATTGATCAGTTAAATGAAATAGAAGATGTTGGTCCGGTAGTTGCAAAAAGCATTTATGATTGGTTTAATAATAAGAAGAATCAAGAAATTTTAACTAGTCTTTTAAGAGAAATCAAAATAATAAATCCGAAATTATCAAATAAACTAAAAAACAAAGAAATTGTTTTTACTGGAACTTTTTCTGATATGAGTCGAGAACAGGCCAGAAAGTTGGTTCGGGAAAATGGTGGAAAAGCACCAAATTCAATTACTAAAGATACTAACTATCTTGTGGCAGGCGATGGTGGCGGATCAAAACGCGAAAAAGCAGAAAAATTGGGGATTAACATTATAGATGAAAATCAATTTAAGAATTTAATTAAATAATGTCGAAATTATCCAAAGAAGAAATTTTAAAAATTGCAAAGTTGGCAAAATTATCGCTAACAGACGAAGAGGTTTTGAAATATCAAAATCAACTTTCATCTGTTTTAGAATACGTTTCACAAATTCAAAAATTAAAAATAAAAAATCAAAATTATAAATCAGAAATTAAAATTGATAATACAAATAGAGCAGTTGAAGATAAGTCCAAAAAATGTGATGATGGAGACAAATTGTTAAATAATGCACCAAAGAAAAAAGATGGATTTTATGTAGTGCCGGAAATCTTCAAAAATTAAAGCTAAAAAATGAAAAATAAAAATGATAGATTAGAATTTAAAAATAAATTTAGAAATAGATTGATTCAGTTTTCATTATCAATAATTGATCTCTGTGATTCTTTTGAAAATAAACGAAAATTCTGGATTATTGCTGATCAGCTTATCCGATCAGCAACATCAATAGGAGCAAATATTATTGAAGCAAATTCCTCAAGCTCGAGAAGAGATTATATTAAATTCTTTCAGATTGCGTTAAAGTCAGCAAACGAAACAGAATATTGGTTGATTCTAACAAAAGAATTAATTAGCAACAAAGAAAAAGTTAATAATTTATTAAAGGAACTAAATGAAATAGCTTGTATTATTGGTTCGAGTTTATTAACTTTAAAAGGCAAGAAAAATCTTTAATTTCTTATTTATGTTTTTAATCTTTAATTTTTAATATTTTATTTAATTATGGATTTAACAAGTTTAACCTTAAAACAAACAATTGAGATGCTAGAAAAAGGCGAAACAACATCAAACGAATTAACTCGCGCTTATTTGGACAGAATAGAAAATATTGATCCAAAAATTAACGCTTATCTTTTAGTAACAAAAGATTTAGCGTTAAAACAAGCTGAAGAATCTGATAAAAGGAGAAAGCAAGGTAAAACACTTTCAAAATTAGATGGCGTGCCAATGGCTTTAAAAGATGTTTTTTCTACCAATGGAATTAAAACAACTGGAGCATCCAAAATTTTAGATGATTACATTCCCCCATTTAATGCAACCGTAGTTGATAGGTTATTTGGCGCTGGTTGTGTTTTACTTGGCAAGACAAACACAGATGAATTTACAATGGGTTCTTCAACAGAAAATTCTGCTTATAAAACCACAAAAAATCCTTGGGATTTAACGCGTGTTCCAGGAGGATCTTCTGGCGGATCAGTTGCTGCAGTTTCTGCTGACTTATGTTGTTTTGCACTTGGAACAGATACTGGTGGATCGATTAGGCAACCATCAAGTTTTTGTTCAACAGTTGGACTGAAAGTTACATATGGGCTAGTTTCTCGGTATGGCGTATTTTCTTACGCATCAAGTTTTGATACAATTGGACCAATTACAAAATCAGTTGAAGATTCTGCAATCGTTTTAAACTATATTGCAGGAGTTGATAAAAACGATCTAACATCTATTGGAGAAAATCTGCCAGATTATACAAAGCATATTGGATCAGACCTAAAAGGAAAAAAAGTCGGAATACCAGCAGAATTTTATGGCGAGGGTTTAGATGATGAAGTATCTAAAACATTAAAAAATGCGAAACTAAAATTAAAAGAACTTGGTGCAGAAATTATAGATGTTAAGTTACCGCTAACAAAACATGCGATTGCTGTTTATTATATTTTGGTAAAATCAGAAGCATCTTCTAATCTATCAAGATATGATGGAATTAGATTTGGCTTAAGCCAAATCAAGGAACAATATACAAGAAACAAATCACAAACCCTAGATGACGTTTATATTAAAAGCAGATCAGCAGGTTTTGGCAATGAGGCAAAAAGATCAATTATGATGGGGACTTATACACTATCATCTGGATATTATGATGCATATTATAAAAAAGCGAGTCAGGTTAGATCAGCAATTAAGCAGGAATATGAAGATGTTTTTGAAAGTGTTGATGTTTTACTCGCTCCGGTTTCGCCATTTCCAGCATTTAAAATTGGCGAAAAACTTGAAGATCCATTGCAGATGTATTTGGCAGATGTAAATACTGTTCCGATTAATTCAGCTGGAGTTTGTGCAATGTCTGTGCCAGCCGGATTTTCAAATTCTGGTTTGCCAATTGGTGCACAAATAATCGGGCCAAAAATGGGAGAGGGGAAAGTATTGGAGGTGGCATCGGCATTAGAAAAAGCGATGAATATTAGAAATAAACCAGAATTAGAATAATTAAGATATTAATTTAAAATTCACAATTTACAATTTGAATTCAAATCCTAATGTTTCAAAAATTCAAACATTTTAAATTCATTTCAAATTTCTAATTTCAAATTGAAAATTACTATTATGAATAAACCATATTATCACCACAAACGTCGATATCAGGGACAAGATCCTTTGGGAAACATATTCAAAGTTATATTTGCGCCTTTAAAACTATTATTTAAAAAGAAATTAGATTATAATCATATAAATAGGAAATGGGCTGAAATTGATAGCTTGCTTTCTGCAAATTCCGATGCAACACTAAAAACCGCGGTTATGGAAGCAGATAAATTATTTGATTACTATTTGCAAAATCTTGGATATAGAGGCGAGTCGACGGGAGAAAGATTAAAATCAGCAAAGTTTAAATTAGGAAAAGGTAATAATGATGTTTGGCAAGCTCATATATTGCGAAATAAAATTGTCCATGAAACAGATTGTAAAATTGATGTCAGACAAGCTTATCGAGCAGTAAAAGTTTTTAGAAAAAATACAAGAAATTTATAATATTCTTCGAGCGAGCCGAAGGCGAGTCGAGAAGCGTTAAGTAGTTCTCGATGGGCATGAATGATAATAAACTTGTCATCCCCGACCAGATCGGGGATCTAAGATAGAAAATTATATAGATTCCTGCCTTCGCAGGAATGACAAATTTCAAATCATAATATTCAAATAGGAGAATTATGACAGAAGATTTATTACAATCAGGAGATCCGAATATAGAATCACCAATGGGTGAGCCGATTGATTATCATCAAAAATGGTCGCAATATTATGAAGTGGACCGAGTGAAGTTTGATGATGTTGATGAAGAAATTACTAGACGAGAAAGATACAATAACCTACCAAGAGTTTTATTGAACAAAGGTAGCTCAACAAATCTGCAGGTTTTGGTAGAAATAAAAAATGATATGCCGAAAATGTTTGAATCAGAGGAAGAGTTAGGGCAAGAGATGAAGAAAAAAGAATTTATTCAGAAGCAGATGGAAGCTGTTGGAGTAAGGAGAAAGGAAGCTAAAAGACATCTAATATTAAAGAGAAGAAAAAAAATAAACTCTCAACAGTATCAAGAATTAGTCGATTTTGTGGGAAAAATGGAAGAAATAATTCAAGCGGGTTCGCAAGATGGATATAAATATCAAGATTTTGCACAATAAAAATATAGTCATTCTGAACGGAGTGAAGAATCTCTGAATTTATTTCAGAACTCGCCCTTGCGAGAGATTTCTCGCTATCGCTCGAAATGACAAAAAATGAGAGATTAAATATTATGAGTCAAGAAGTTTTAGGGGATGGCGCTGGAGAGGGAGCGGAAGAAAGACAGGCAGAAAGAGAGGACAGAAATTACAAGCGAGATGTAATTATGTTTTTATATAAACCCGTTGAGTGGGGGGGGGAAGAAGAAAAGATATCAAGGGCGAGAAGATATCGGGGGTTGGTAGAAACTTTGGAAAACGATGATATGCTTTTGCCTATAATAGTGACTTTTGAAGAAATGATTAAAATCGCTGATAGGACAAAGGTGCAAGGATTTCGAATCCATCAATTAAGAAATTTAAATGATTTTTTATTGGACTTTGCGGAGGAGGAGACAGGATTAACGGTTGAGTTTGCAAGAAAAATCAAATTAATCATAACTAAGAATCAGATATCATTTGATGATTTCGCTGAAATAAAGATTTTTTATCAAAAAATCGAACAACTTTTTGGGTGGCTGGAAGACAAACCAGAATTAGCAGTTGCAATTTTTAAACAGGAATCTTATTTAGAGTATTTAAAATCATAACATTATGAATAAATTCAAAACAACAATTGGTTTAGAAATTCATGTTGAGCTAAACACAAAGCGCAAGATGTTTTGTGATTGTATAAATCCAGCCAGTTTATCATCCAAAATTTCAGATCGTAAGCCAAATACATTTTGCTGTCCAACTTGTATGGGATTTCCTGGAACACTTCCTAGAACAAATGAATTGGCAATAGAATTTGCAAGATTAACGGGCATTGCATTAAATTGTGAAATTCAAAAAGAATCAAAATTTGACAGAAAGCATTATTTTTATCCAGATTTACCAAAGGGTTATCAAATTTCTCAATATGATATGCCATTTTGTAAAAATGGATTTTTAGAAATTGACGGGGAAAAGACTTGTTCTGAGCAAAGTCGAAGGATTAGAATTAATCGAGTTCATTTGGAAGAAGACGCTGGAAAGTTAATACATCATCAAGATTCTGGCGAATCATTTGTTGATTTAAATCGTGCGGGAACACCACTTATAGAAATTGTTACAGAGCCAGATTTAGAATCACCAGAACAAGCAAAAGAATTTGTAAAAAAACTAAGAGATATTATTCGTGCGATTGGGGTGTCGGATGCAGATATGGAAAAAGGGCATTTGAGGTGTGATGCGAATATTGATGTTAAGTTGATAAATTCCAAATCCCAAGAAACAAATTCCAAACAAATTTCAAATTCTAATTTTCAAAAAATGTCTCCGATCGTAGAGATCAAGAATTTAAACTCATTTAGATTTATTGAAAAAGCACTTGAATTTGAAGTTGAAAGATTGTCATTAGATCAAGAAAATTGGCCAGAAGAAAAATCTAAGATAACCCGTGGTTTTGATTCGAAAACCGGGGAAACATATGAACAGCGTAGAAAAGAAGAAGCTGCTGATTATCGATATTTTCCAGAACCAGATTTGCCAGTTTATACAATAACAGACGATGAAATATCAAAATTAAAAGTTAATTTAAAAGATCTGCCAGAAGATTTAGAAAATCAAATGTCAGATATGGGGATTAGTAAAGAACAGGTTTCTATGTTATCATCGGACAAAAAATTACGAGAAATATTTAATACAGTTTTAAAAGAAGTTAATGATCCAAGGCTTGTATTAACTTATTTAATGTTAATAAGAGGCATTGTTAAAAAAGGCAATAGCACAGCTGCAGTAAATATCAAAGAATTAGTAGTTTTACTTAAAGAAATAAAATCTGGAAATATTAAACACGAAATCGGAAAAAGACTTTTGTCTAAAATGGCAGAGGGAGAAAGAGTTGATGGTCTTTTAGAAGGATTTAAAAATCAAGAAGAATATGATATAAATAAGGTTATAGATAAGGTGATTTCATCCAATACTAAGGCTGTTTCTGATTTTAGAAAAGGACAGCAAAATGCAGTTGGATTTTTGGTTGGATCTGTTATGAAAGAAACAAAGGGGGCTGCGAACCCTCAAGAAGTTAAAAAATTAATAATTGAAAAATTATAATGATGATGTCATTCCGAGCACAGCCTGTCCCCGACCCCGATCGGGGAGCGAGGGATCTCCTCAGATGCCAGCAGAAATATGAGGTTGACTATAACAAAAATGAGATTGCCACGTCGCTGATGTTCCTCGACCCTAAGGGTCCCCTTTGGGGCAATGACAAGCGAAATAAAATTAATAACTCATTCAGCTAAAATTCAAATTGGAGGCTTAAAATGATTGTTAATAAGGATAAAAATGTTAGGAAGCTTTTTAAGGGCTTTGAAATACGTTTTTTAAAAACAACTGCCAGTATTATTTTGGGAGCCTTGGGAGCTTTTGCATGGGAAACAGCAATTTCCGAAATTCTTAAAAGATATATTCCAGAAAATCCGAGTCCTTTATACTGGATTTTGTATGCTTTGTTTATGACTCTGCTGGTTGTTATTTTGGGAATTTTTGCAAATAAAATTATAACTAATGCCGAAAAAGAGTTTAAAAATAAAGGAAAAAATAATGAAAATTAAGTTTTTTGAAAAATTAAAACAAAACACTTCTTTATTTATAACCACAATATTAATATCCGGACTGATTTTCGGATTTTTAGGTGGACTTTTGAGTGTATATTATATAGTTCAAAAAGATGGAATTAAAGATTCAACAATCAGTTCTCTTGTGCAGAAAAATGAAAATGTAAAATTAACAGAAAGTTCAGCTGTAATAGATTCGGCTAAAAAAGTATCACCAGCGGTTGTTTCTATTTCAGCTACAACAAATGTCCAAGATATTTTTGGTCAAATTAATCAGCAACAATCAGCTGGGAGTGGTTTTATTATAACTTCTGACGGATTAATATTAACTAACAAACACGTTGTTTCTTCGACAACTGCAGATTATACCGTTATAACTTCTGACGGAAAAACATATAAGGGTGATGTTAAAGCTCGTGATCCTTTAAATGATTTAGCAATTGTAAAAATTGACGCAGGTGACTTAAAAACTGTTGAACTTGGAAATTCAGATGATTTGCAAATCGGCCAAAGTGTTGTTGCTATTGGAAATGCTCTGGGTCAATTTCAAAATACAGTTACTTCGGGAGTTTTATCTGCATTAGACAGAAGTTTGACTGCATCAGACGGAGGGACTGAATCAGAGGAATTATTTGGACTTTTGCAAACCGATGCAGCAATTAATCCAGGAAATTCGGGTGGACCACTTGTAAACTCTATTGGTCAAGTTATTGGTATAAATACAGCAGTTGCATCTTCTGCTGAAAACCTAGGCTTTGCAATCCCAATTAATGCAGCAAAAACCGCTATTGAATCTTACAAAAAATCGGGCGCGATTGTTAGGCCAATGATTGGCATCAGATACATTACTTTAACCAAAGAGTTGGCTGATCAAAATAATATTCCAGTTTCTGATGGTGTTATAATTTATTCTCAAGATCCAAGTTTGCCATCGATTGTTTTAAATGGTCCAGCAGACAAAGCTGGGTTAAAACAAGGCGATATAATAGTTCAAATTGATAATCGAAAACTTGATGCTGAAAATTCATTGAAAAAAATATTACTTCAACACAAAGCTGGCGATACAATTAAAATTAAATATCTAAGAGACAATAAAGAAAAGACTGTTAGTTTGAAGTTGGGAGAGATGAAATAGGCAGATAATAGATAATAAATCAGAAATCAGAGATAATTGTCATTCCGAGTGACGGCGAGGCCTGCCTGCCGGTAGGCAGGAATCTCCTTGATCGCCAGCAGGCGATCAAGGTTGTCTAATAAATAATTAAAATAAATTAAAAAAAATGAAAGATAATAATTTAAATGTACTGATTAGATTAGTAAGAAAATCTGATTTAGTAAAACTTGCAAAGATTTATAAAGATATTTATAATGCAGAAGGTCAAAAATGGTCCATTAAAACAGCAACAAAGTTTTTAGATTATTTTTATAAAAATCAAAAGAATTTATTTTTTGTTGCTGAACTAAATAAAAAAGTTGTTGGATCAGCATCTGGCTTGGTAAAAGTTTTTGACTTAGGAAATGATCTAACAGATGTTGAACTTTTTGTTGATCCTAAAGTTCATAATAAAGGAATTGGCAAAAAATTATTAACCACACTACTTAAAAGCGCTATCAAAAAATGCAATGTTTTAGATATTCAGGGAATAGCGGACAATTCTAAAAAATTTCCGATGAAATGGTATAGTAAAATTGGATTGAAAAAAACAAAATGGATTCATATTTGTGGAAATGCAAAAGAAATATTAAAAAACTTAAAAAAATGAATTAGGAGAAATTATGAATGTTAAAGATTTTAGAAAAGTAATTAAAGCGAACGTAGTCCTAATGATTGAGGGTAAAAAATATCAAATTGAAGAACTAGTAAAATTTCGAGTTGATGATGGAACATATTATTTCAAATGCTATTTAAAAAATGGATATGTTTTTGCAGAAGATTCTGAAAATAATATCTATCAGCTTTTAAAACATATTAAAACAAGTATTTCTCAGCCGTTTCCAAAAAAGTTAAGATTCCAAAATAAAGATTTTACATTTTTATATGATGCTAATGCAACTGCTGAAGAAGTCTCAAGCGAAAAACATTTTGGTAAAAAGCAATCAGAACATTTTTGGGATTACAAAGATGATGAAGAAAATTATCTTAGTTTAGGAATTAATGATTGGAATGGAAAAAGAGCAGATTGTATAGGAAAAATTATCAAACCGGAAGAAGTTGATTTAATTTAATATCTATTAACTTTTATCTTTTAGCTATTAATTCCAAAATCCTATCTTTTCCAGCGAGGTCTTTTAAAATTCTAGCACTATATTCTGGCAGATATTTTTTTGCCAGTTTTTTTAATATTTTTCCATCTTTTT
>CAYPSR010000006.1:0-32229 GCA_964413595.1 uncultured Candidatus Saccharibacteria bacterium | reverse complement strand
ATGGTTTGCTTGCCCTCCGTAGTCCGCCGAAGGCGAGACGAAGGATGGGTCCTTTATTTAATATTATTATATTATTATCTTATTGGTCTTGTTGCACTGTGTCCGGTTGTTATATGATCGAAGCGCTTTGATGTATAATGCCCAGTACTTGTATTATTCATCCATGACGAGGGTCCGCTACTATACCAACCAAGTTTCACATTGATGTCAAGATAAATTCGCGTGATTTCTATAAGTAATAAATCCGTTCTGCTAATTCGTAAATCATAGTGTTCATCTGTTTCACCTTCTTGTTGCGGTTGATAATTGCATCCAGTCTCTTGACATGCTAATATCAATGCCTCAACTTGATCTTTTCGGCCAGTATTAATTATTTGTGGCAATTTTTCAATTAATCTTTCTTCGATTCCAAAAATTTCTAATAATGGTCGCCAATTTTCACCTAACTGTTCTTGAATTTGATCAGACATTGCTTGATCTGGTTTCTCGGGTACTGTTTCTGCCATGGTTACCTTTATTTAATGTAATTTATATTTGTTGTCCTGATTGGATATCTTGGATCTGATGTAACTGATCTTTCTCTCATTATGTCTCTTATTGTTGAATCTGCAATATACTTTCTTCGCGCTCTTTCAGAATCACCTTCGCATAATCCAGTCAATATTTCAGCTTTTTCATTTCCGTAAACTATTTGAAGCATATAATATGCATCGGATTTTTGCTCGATTGGAATTTCTAAAAACTCGTTTTCGCTATCATACCCTGAATTTTCTGCCAACATAATATTTATTTATATTTATATTACTAATATCTAGATGTAATTCTGGTCTTAACATTTTTTTATTTAATGTTTAATATATATTATCTCTCCCAACAAAATTTCTTCCGCGCATAGAATATGATGTTGTGCAAAGTCTATATGGTCCCGAAGGTCCAACAAGCGAATGTTTTGCATAAACCTGTTCTCTAGGATAAATCTCTCTCAGCCGTTCCAGCATTTGCATTGGAATTTTGCTTCTTTTATTAAACTGAACATTCGTTTCACCTTTTTGTTTGGGTGGCCATGTTTGTCCAGTTTCCTGAAAAACCCTAATTAATGCATCTACCTGGTGTAATTCTTTCAAATTTATATATATTGACGCTTTCTTAAATGCTCTATCAAGATTTCCAAAAATCCATATCAAATCATAGAATCTTTTCAAACTTTCTGTTTCAACAACCTCTATTGCCAGTCTCTGTATTTCAGCTACATCTAATCCTTCTTCGCCAATTATTTCTATAAAAGGCTGATCACCTTGTCTAATTTCTAAATCTTCATTTACAACCAATGTTTCTCCTGCCAATTCCAAACCGACATCAGCTAATAAAGTTTCCATCTTTTATTCCTTATCTCTATCGCTTTTTACTACCTTATTATCTTTCAAAAGCTGAACTGAAAGTCCTAAAGATTGTAACTCTTTTACCAAAACATGAAAACTTTCTGGTGTTGAAATTTTGGAAATCGGTTCACCCTTAATAATTGCTTCATATGCTTTTGATCGGCCAATTATATCGTCAGATTTAATGGTTAACATTTCTTGCAAAGAATACGCGGCGCCATAAGCCTCAAGCGCCCAAACTTCCATTTCTCCAAATCTTTGACCACCAAATTGCGCTTTACCTCCCAAAGGTTGCTGAGTAACCATTGAGTATGGCCCAATTGACCTAGCGTGTGTTTTATCATCAACTAAATGGATTAATTTCATAACATATAAAGGACCAACTGTAATTTTTTCATCAAAAGCTTCGCCAGTTAAACCATCATAAACTGTCATTTTACCGTCTTTTGAAAATCCATTTTTTATAAGTAATTCTTGAATTTCTTCAAACTTAATTGATTCAAAAGAAGGAAGTGCAAATTTTATTCCGAGCTTTTGAGCAACTAAAGATAAGTGAGTTTCTAAAATCTGACCGATATTCATTCTGGAGATTACGCCCAATGGATTTAAAACAATATCAACTTTTGTTCCATCACTTAAATAAGGCATATCCTCAACAGGTAAAACCTTAGCAATAACACCTTTGTTTCCATGGCGTCCTGCGAGTTTATCTCCAACAGAAACTTTTCTCATTTGGGCAACTGAAACTTCAATCATCTGAAATACTCCAGCCGGAAGTTCTGCGCCTTTATCTTTAGAAAATACCTTTACATCAACAACTTTTCCTTTTACACCATGCGGTAATCTAAGTGATGTATCTCTAACATCTTTGGCTTTTTCTCCAAAAATTGCGCGAAGCAATCTCTCTTCAGCAGAAAGTTCAGCCTCACCTTTTGGAGTAATTTTACCAACTAAAATATCATTGTCAATAACTTCTGCTCCAATCCTAATAATTCCGCTATCATCTAAATTTCTCAGTGCATCTTCACCAACATTTGGAATATCACGAGTTACAACTTCTGGCCCTAGCTTTGTCTCACGAACCTCAATTGAATAATTTTGAATATGAATAGAAGTAAAAGTATCCTCTTTCACTAAACGCTCTGAAATAATAATAGCGTCTTCATAGTTTGCACCGCGCCATGGCATAAATGCGGCCATAATGTTTTTTCCAAGCGACAGTTCACCTTGATTTGTTGCCATTGAATCAGCCAAAACATCACCTTTTTTAATCACATCACCAACATTTACAGCAGGAATTTGATGAAAAGTTGTCATCTGATTAGTTCTAACAAAATTTGCTAAATAATAAGTTTCAATGTTTGCTTTTTCACGAACAACAATTTTTTCTGCATCAACTTCCATAACTTTTCCAGCCTCATTTGCTAAAATAATTTGGCCAGAGTCTCTAGCTGCAGCAGTTTCAACGCCTGTTCCAATATTTGGTGATTCAGGCCTTAAAAGTGGCACGGCCTGTTTTTGCATGTTCGCTCCCATCATAGCACGGGCTGCATCAGTATTTTCTAAAAACGGGATTAGGGCTGTTGAAATTGATACAATTTGTTTTGGAGAAATATCAATATAATCTACCTTGTTTACTGATTCAATCTCTGGCTCACCCTTAGTTCTACAAATTGCATTTGCCTCTGTAAAATAACCGTCTTCAATTTCTGCAGAAGCAGAGGCGATTATATAATCTTGTTCTTCAGAAGCATCTAAATAAACTACTTTTGTGGAAATGTATGGTTTTATGTTTATACTTTTAACTCCAGCAGACTTTGCAGTTGCAACATCGGTTTTATTTAAAACCTTTCCAGCATCAACTAATACAGAATTATTTTTTGGATGATTTACTGTTCCCCTGGTGATTTTACCAACCAGATTTTCATCATCTGTATCTAATTTATTCCAAACCTGATAGTACGGAGTTTCAATAAAACCAAATTCATTTACCTTAGCATAAGATGCTAAATAAGATACCAAACCAACGTTTTGACCTTCGGGAGTTTGAATTGGACAAATTCTGCCATAATGAGAAGTATGAACATCTCTAACTTCAAAAGAAGCACGGTCGCGAACAATTCCGCCAGGTCCAGTTGCTGATAAAGTTCTTTTATGTTCTAATTCTGATAACGGGTTAGTTTGGTTCATAAACTGAGACATTGGAGAAGATGCATAAAATTCTTGTAAAACTGCAACAACCGGTCTAGCATTAACAAGCATTGCTGGAGTTATCATGGTGACATCAGCCACAGACATTCTATCTTTTATAGTTCTTTCCATACGTAATAAACCAACGCGAACACGACCTTGGACTAGTTCACCAACGGCTCGAATTCTTCTATTGCCCAAATGATCAATATCGTCAGCTTTTGATCCAGGAGTAGAATTGAGTCTTATAACTTCTCTAATTATTGCTGAAAGATCTTCTTTTCTAAGTATTCTGTTTTCTGGTTTATTCGAAACGTCCATTTTTAATCGTTGGTTTACCTTATATCTACCAACGGCTGAGATATCATATCTTTTAAGATCAAAAAACATTGAGTCAAGCAATGACTTTGCATTTTCATAGTTTGCCAATTCACCTGGTCTAAGCCTGTGATAAGTTTCAATTACACCTTCTTCATGATTTTTAGCAGGATCTTTTTCTAAGGTTGATTTGAAATAGTTGTGATCGGGGTCATCGTCTACACCATCGAAAATACTTTTTAGTTCTTCATCTGTGCTAAAACCCATTGCTCGCAAAAATGTAGTAATAGGAAGCTTTCTTCGTCTGTCGATTTTAACAGATATTACATCTTTTTGATTTGTTTCAATTTCAAGCCAGGCGCCTCGTGATGGAATAATTTTTGCGCCAAACATTGTTCTGTTTCCCACAGTTTCTGAAGTAAATAAAACTCCAAAACTTCTGATAATTTGATTTACAACAATTCTTTCAATTCCGTTTACAATAAAAGTTCCTCGGTTTGTCATCATTGGAAAGTCGCCGAGGAAAATTTCTTGTTCTTTAACTTCACCAGTTTCTTTAATAACCAACTGAAGTTTTGCTTTTAAAGGAGCTTTAAATGAAAGATTATTTTCTAGAGCATATTTTTCATCATATTTTGGTTTTTCAAAATAATAGTCAACAAAAGAAAGCTCCATTTTTTCACCGGTAAAATCAGTAACCGGGGAGATTTCTTCAAAGAGTTCTTTTAATCCTTTTTCCAAAAACCATCGGTAAGAATTAATTTGAACCTCAATTAAATTAGGAATTTCTTCCTGCTTTAATTTTGGTTTAAGATACTTTCGGTTTAAAGTAGTCATACTCTTTTAAATATTACTAAGGTTTTAATATTTATTATTTTGAATTTGATCCGCCTCGTCGCGAGCCGCGACGGGTTTGAGGGTCGGATTTAGGATTTCAGATTTTAAAACGATGAATTAAAATAAATGTATCTAGATAATTTAAAACCAGGGTTTTTAAACCACGCAAGATTAACCACTTTTATATATGGCTTATTGGTCCTTTTTCTTTGTCACAAGAGTTGAGGTTTCAATTTATTTTGGCAATTTATTTTTCAAACAAACTTTCTTTGATATTAAAATTTGTTTGAAGAATAAAGACATACCAAGCAATGAGCATAAAACAAATACTAGCAACTAGTAATTTATGCTTTTTAAAACTTCATTAATCTAATAATAGCAAAAAATAATTGATGTGTCAACAGTAATCAATTGAATTCAAAATAATACAATGATATAATTACAAAAAAATGAGCAGTGTTGAATTTGGACCCAAACATCAAGACATTATAACCGTTGTCTCACCACCAAGAATTAATTGGTATCACAGATGGCAAAGTTTTTATTTTCCAATTCAGCAAGGACACGAGGCAGTAAACAAACACATTGAACTTTCTAAAATGTCGGGGCTAGAAATCGCGGAAAAATCACTCCTTGAACAATGCACGGTTTTTAATGCATTATCTAAAATGGGAATTAACTTTATTTATACTGATTCAAAAAAAAGATTTTTAAAACTCAGAAAAGATCTCAGACAACTAGAAAATAAATCAGCTTATTACAAACATCTTTTACCAACACAAATTTTTGGCTTTCCTCGGGATATCGCAACTGTTTTACCAAATGGAAAAGTTTTACTCAATGACCTAATTGGCCAAGAAGCTGAAAAAGATGGTTTTGAAAGAAATTATTTTGGCGAAGGAGGCAGGGTTATTATTAGAAAAAATGTTGCACTTATAAATGATGTGGTTTTTCATAACCATAACTTATGTTGTAATTTCTATGAAACTTTAGAAAATGAGGGTTTAGAAATATTGGCGATTCCACCAGCATTAATTGGAAACTACGAATTTAAATCTGGTAACTGGGAACAAGAAAATACCTCAATTGTTGATCACGTTGATACAACCTCTGTTCTTTTGGAAAGTCCAAATGGAAAATTGCATCTTATTCTTTCAAACTGGTTAAGCAAAAGATATGATCCAGACGATTATCCAGATATTAATCCATATAAAATATAAGGCATTATCGAATCACAATGTACATCTTTGGGCATTTCTATCCATATGGTAGAAAACTTAAACATTCCACTATCTTTAAATATATTTCAAGACCGAAACTCCTGTAAAATTTTAATGACCTCAGGCGAACCAGAGCTTGAAACAGTAGTTGAAAATATCGTAGGAAGAGAAAATCTATTTACTACAGAAATTCCTATCGAGATTTTCCCAACCACTTTACGCGGCGGAATTCGTTGTATGATCGGCGAAGTACCAAAAGGACTATTAAAAATTTAAAATATTAAGATACATATTCGCGCGACCGCTGTTATGTGTATCCACAAGCCCTAGCATTAACTATAGATTAAAATATGTTTTATATTTATTTTGATTCGGAATTTCTTTTGTATTCATGTAAACAACAAAAGGATGAACCCCAATATTCTGGCAGATAATAGAAATCTCTTCTTTACATTCCCAAGGGAAAACCCACAAACTATTTTGAATCTTTCTAAATCCTAGCTTTTGAATCACAAACCTAAAATAATCTCTATTTTTCTTATATTTCTCAGGAATGTCATAACTAACTAAATGCCAAATTCCATTCCATTTTTTAGACTTTTTAATTTTAATATCTTCAATTTGATATTTTTTATAAAGCTCAGTTCCTCTTTTTGATAGTTTTATTTTTTCGCCAGAAAGAAAAATTATATTTTTATTCACTAGGTCATTAAAACTTCTCCTAAAACTTTTCTTCTGATATTCATTTTTAGGTTTAAAATATTTTAGCAAAGGGGCAATACCCGGCAAAGCAATGGCAGAAACGGCTAAAACACAAAGTCCTATATATTTTATAATTTCTTTTTGACGTTTCGATATTTTAAACCTTCTTTTTTTCATATTGTTAATTTCTATCAATATTAATGGTACGTGTAAGAGCGACCGCTGTTATATGTACTGTGCATATAAATTATTTTTGGAACGGAAAAACTAAAATTTAAATTCTCAATATAATAGCACAAAAAATATAAATTTCAAAACTACTTTTCAAAAACTTTTTTAAGTAATTTATCAATCCCCTCTTTTATTATAGACAAGATTACAATCGTAAATTATGTTGTTTTTGTTAAAGTCATATAATATTGATCAGTGATATTATTAGTATCAACTCAATTAATTTCAATTTTTAATTTTGCATGATGAATCATTTTTTGACAAGTTAAAAAACTACAAGTTAGAAAAAGTTTTGCACCATCGTCAAACTCAGTTTTGCAAAGAATAAATGAATAGTTGGGAATTTCTGTGGTCATTCCGCAATGAGTACTAAAGAAAATTGCCCCATCATCTGTTAATTGATTTTCAATATTTTGGAAAAACTGAGGAATTTTATCAGGTGATAAGCAATACAAAATAAAATCGCCAATAATTAAATCAAAATGTTCTTTTTGAAAAGGCAGTTGCCCTATATCTGCCTGAACCAATTGATCGGTTTCTCTAATTTTAGTTTCTGCCCTAGTTGTTAATAGCGGATGTTCATTATAATCCACCAAAACAATCTACGCGGATATTTGATTATTTTGAAAAAACTTTATTAAAGCATCATAATTTTCAGACAAAGATGCGCCCAGCACTAAACATCTTATTGACCCTTTTTCTCTTAACTTATCAATCATGCTTGAATTCTGGTAATACTTTAACGAATCAGAGAGTTTAAGCCCGGAAGTAAGTTTTTCATAATATGCTTCATTAAACCTATCTCTATCTTCAAACCCTGAATTTTTATCTAATTTAACAAACGCAAATGTAGCTGTTCTTTCTTGATTTCTATCTTGATATTCATGAAGTACCAAAACCACGTCCTTTGCGGTTAAATTATGATTTGTGTTGAAACCAAATAAAACATTACGACAAAATTCCTCATATTCCTCTTGGTTGTTTTCTAAATTTCCAAAATATGCTTTTCGGCTGGAAAAAAAGCCTCCGATGACAAAAATACCATCTTCCGTGTCTTCAACAATTCCCTCAAATTCTTCAAAAGTATAAAATTTTGTTTCATTAACTTTAGGGTTTAATTCCAAATTTTTTGGTAAATTCATTTTTATTTTTCAAAAACTTTTTTAAGTAATTTATCAATCCCCTCTTTTGTAATTGAGGAAATTGCAATAGGACTATGTTTCAAAATAAATCTCTTGTTTTGTTTTTGCCAATCTAAATTTAAATCTATTTTATTAACAGCAATAATCTCTTTTTTCAACCCAAGTTTTTTATCATATCTAATAAGTTCGTTTCTTATTAATTTATAATCTTTTTCTAAATTCTCACTGGTTGCATCTAATATATGGAGTAAAACTTTAGTTCTTTGAATATGTTTTAAAAATTGAACGCCCAAACCTTTTCCTAAATATGCGCCTTCTATTAATCCGGGAACATCACAGAAAACTTTTCTTTTTCCATCAAACTCTACAACTCCCAAATTTGGAATAATAGTTGTAAAAGGATAATCAGCAATTTCTGGTCGAGCAGATGAAATTTGAGATATTAAAGTTGATTTTCCAACATTTGGCATTCCAATAATTCCAACATCTGCAATAAGCTTTAGCTCAAGTTCAATAATTTTTGTTTCGCCTTCAATCCCTTTTGTAAATTCTCTTGGCGCTTGATTGGTTGAAGATTTAAAATGTACATTTCCGAGTCCTCCTTTTCCGCCTTTGGCTATTTCAAATACTTCGTCAGGTTTTTTAAAATCATAAACTTTTTCTTTTTTAAGTTCTTGAGATTTTAGTTCCTTAACTATTTCAGAAAAATTTTCCAGCCCCAAATCTTTTTTCTTTTCATAATCAATTTCATAAATAATTGTACCAACTGGAACATTCAATACAATATCTCCAGCATCTTTTCCATGTTGTTTTTTACCACGACCATTTTCACCACCCTTGGCTTTAAAAATTCTAAGGCGCTGATAATCTAAAAGAGTATTTATATCATTTGTTGATTTAAAAATAACGCTTCCACCTTTTCCACCATCTCCGCCATCTGGACCACCAAAGGGTACAAATTTTTCACGACGAAAAGAGGCGCTTCCATCACCACCACGCCCTGCATCAGTTTTAATTACTGCATTGTCAACAAAATTCATCCATCATCCGATACAACAGTTGAAAGAAATCACTGAGTACCGTCTATCCTACTAATTTATCCCGATATTCTACTATCTATTATAGAAATCGGGGTTCCGACTTTGTGTCGGGACAAATTAATACAAATATACTAATAAAATAGATCCCAATTTTCAATATCATAATATTCTGTCTTATTATATCTGATTTGAGTGCAAATTTTAAGATTAACTAGCAGACTTAATCATTCTATCAATATATTCATCATCAGGCCTAAACTGAGGCATTGTTCCATGTTCAACAAGAAAAACCTCAGTTGAAATTCTTTGTATACAAGTACCAAACTGATGAATAAACTCATCTACAGATCCATCTAAAAATACAGGATCTTCTCTCATTTCTCGATAGGCTTCAACCAAATTAAGTCTACCAGAGACGAAAAGCCTTGATAAAAATCCTAAATAAATAACTCTCCTGTATTTTTCTTTATAATATCTTGTTACATCAATTTGTTTCCCTTGACTTTCTAAACAACCTTTAACTTCATCAACCATCGCCAGCTCAAATTCTGAAGATTCTTTACATTTTTGTAAATACTCTACAAAATTTTCATTACGAGGTAATTCAAGCATTTTTACGCCAAAAGAATCGGGAAAATCTAATTCTGCTTCAATTGCTTGAAGTCTGATAAACGCATTTGATCTATCGGCCAGTTGCTTTAAATCTTCTGTCATTTATAATTTATATTTTTAATCTTGGATATATTATCTATTATTTTTTAGTAAATGTAAATTCCATAACCCGCTGATACAGTTCTGTGCGATACTCTTCCCCACCCAGAATAATTCATTTCAGAAACCGTAACAGAGTTACCATTAACTGACTCAACATAAGCAACATGACCCCACCAACTTTCGTTTGTTACCATAATTGCACCCGGAACAGGAACACGACCAACAGCATAACCATACGCGCGAGCATTCCCTGGCCATTGATTTGCATTCCCCCGCCATGGAACATATCGCTTTGATGCTACCCACCAAGTACACCATCCATAAGGAAAGTGGTTTGGTCCGCTTGAACGATTAACTGTCGCTCCAGCAACTTGTGGCGCAGCTGCTACTGATCTTGAAGAACCTGTGTTGTTGTTAGAAGCAATCGCTCTAGTTGCAACCGGCGCTGGTTTTGTGCCATCAGCAATTAAAAGTTTTTGCCCTGAATAAATCCTATCAGCAGCACCAAGTTTATTAAAACTAATTGTTTTTTGCAAATTTCCAGAATATCTTGAAACAATACCAATTAAAGTATCGCCTTTTACAACAGAATAAACTACACCATTTTCAGTCGGAATGTCGAGCACATGTCCTGGTCTAATAAAGTCTGAGCTCAATCCATTTGAACCTTTCACGTCTGCAACCGATATTCCATATTTTTCTGCTATTTTACCTAATGTATCACCCTCTAAAACTGTATATTTAGTAATAGTGTCTTTTGGTTGGGCCTCTTGAGTTGTATCAGTAGACG
Source organism: uncultured Candidatus Saccharibacteria bacterium (assembly GCA_964413595.1). Taxonomy (GTDB): domain Bacteria; phylum Patescibacteriota; class UBA1384; order DATEAH01; family CAYPSR01; genus CAYPSR01. The sequence continues at coordinate 21,666 of CAYPSR010000006.1, read as the reverse complement.
CTAAAACAATTTGAGACTGAGTTAAAACCAACTTTGGTTTAATAATATAATTTTCAGATGTCATTTGAACTTCGGATTCGCCAGTCAACTTTGCTGCAATTGCTTCAGGATCTTCTTTAACAAGCGGGGTATATTTTACAACGGCTTTGACTGTTTTTGTTAATTCCTCTTTAGAAATAGCTGCAGTATCAACAACTGAAGCAATATCTAAACTATTATAAGTCTGAATGTTTTGTTTTGGCCGAGCTGATATATAGTTTCCAAACCAAATAAATACTACTAAGAGCAAGATTCCAATATGTTTTGGCCAGGCAAGATCTTTCCAAGCATACGCTCTGGCGGGTTCATCTTCAGCATATTTTGGAACAAGATTGTGCCTAATAGATTGAGAAATTTTAAATATATTGTATTTATATTCCGGATCTTTGAGATTTCGAAAAAAAACTTTTACCTTAAAGAAAAAACTTCTAAACAAAATATTAATTGTTCTAAACAAAACAACAGGATTTAATTTACTTAAAATCCTGTGTAATTTAAAAGAAATATTCGATTTTTGAGCTAAGCCTGAATCGTGTTTTTTAAATCTTGAGAATATGTTTTTCAGTGTTTTAGCTATTTTTTGAAGCCGTTTTTTAGAATGATTAAGGTTCGGCTGATATTTTGGTTTTATAACAAACCTCCAATGTCCAATCATGGACACAGATGCTATTTTATCAAACCACAGGAATATGTCAATGGTTTATTGGTTTTCAATCTTCACACGAATAATGTTTGGCACAAAACTCACCAGTCCTATATTTTGCGGATATGAAAAACTTTCTTTATTTATTTCCATATCATAGGTACCGGCAGACTTGCCCTTCAAATCAATATTTGCAATCGTATTTTCACTATTTGCTGCTCCGATCGCCCAGGAAGACCCAGAAACCACAACAGTTAAAACATTCGGATTGATTTCAGTGATTTTAAGATTTGAATCTAAATTAGAAAAACCAATTCCAGCAGACACTTCCTTAGATTGAGTAATTTGTGAAATAGTAATCTCAATAGAAATATTTTTAATATCATCTACAAGACTTATGCCTTTTGGAAGGTTTAATTTAACATCAAATTTTCTATTAGAATCAATATTGTCGATGTTAATATCCTCTGTTGATAAAAATTCAGTTTTGCCTATTACTTCTTCCGAACCTTTAATTTTTACATATTTAGGATCATATTTAATTTCAGATAACCAAAAACCACTCGCTGGATTTCCTACAATATTGGGTTTTACGCCAACAGTTTTACCTCCGCCTTTTCTTGATAAACTAACAGATAGAGATACTTTATCAGGCTCAAATCTGACTAAAGGAATTTCTCGATCATTATCATCTAGCGCTATCAGACGAATTGCTTTATCAAAATCACGATCATCACCATTTAATTTAACTAACGCCGTTGCCTGAACAAGGTCTTGCAAAACATCCTTTGCGCCCCAAGCTTCAACAGTTGTTGGATCAATTTTTACTGAATTTATTTCATAACCGCTTGCTACAGATCCCTGAAATTTTACTGCTACTGACATTTTTGATTGAGTTGCCTGTTCTATCCTGACTCTAATTTTTGCTGGTTGAATATCAACAATTTGAATTCCAGCAAGAGCTATATTCACTTTAGGTTCGATTTCATATGTACCAATACCGTATTTTTTCATATCTAAATAAACATCAAAATCGTCTTGCGATAATTTACTCCATGAGCTATTTGAAGCAGAAATTTTAATTTTAGCATTGTATTGATCATAAACTGCTGCCCACTGCGCCGGAAGATTTTTTGTCATAATTGGAATTTCTCCTGGAAAAAACTCAGTTTTATTATCATTTACTGAAACAAAAACCCAAAGCCCAACAGCTAATATTAAGCAAAACAGTTTTAATCCTAAGTGTTTTGTAAAAAGATTTTTCATAATTGAAGTTACTCCCACAGATTTCTCTCACAGATTTCTCTCACAGATTTGTGTTATATCGGTAGAAAAGATCTGTGTTGGTGTTATCTTTATTTCACCTTCCAAAGTTCTTTTAGTATGTTTCTTACTTGCGCAGAATTAGCCTCGCGGATTTTACCATGAAAAGCAACTGAAATCCGTCCATTTGACGAAACTATTATTGCCAGTGCATCTGTATCTTCAGATACCCCAATTCCAGCCAAATGCCTTGAGCCAAAACTTAAACCGGAACTGATATTCGAAACTGGTAAGACAACTTTTACTGCCACTATTTGGCCTTTGGAAATAATAATTGCGCCATCATTTAAATCAGAATTTGGCGCAAAAATCGACTCTATTAAACTTGTGCTAATCTCGCCATTTAATTTAACTCCCTTTTCAATATATTCATTTAAGGGCACTGAATTTTCAACCACAATTAAACCACCATATTTTTGAGCTGAGATTTGAGATATTGCACGCGTTATTTCTTTAGCCCAATTAATCTTAGTTTTTTTTGATGTCCCCCAGATCCTTTTAAAACCGCTTCCGCCTAATCTTTCAAGCGCAGCCCGTATTTCAGGATGAAATATTATCGGGATTGCAATTAATATGGCAAGCGACAAGTATCTTAACATCCAATCTAATACTTTTAAATTTAATATTTGAGCAATCGCAAAAATAATAAATATTACAACCAAACCATACAAAACTCGAATTGCTCGAGACTCGACAATTTTAGATAAAAACCAATATAAAAGTATGGCAGTAAGAATTATGTCTAAGGCTAAAAAATAAGGATTTTCTACTTTTAGAGCTGAAAACACCTGATTTGACCAAGATGAAAAATTCCCAGAAATTGTCTGAGTGATATTATTCATAGTGTATTTATTATACCAAATATTCCTATCAAATAACACTTGACTTGGAGAATATATAATGGTATAATGATTTGATAATGAAGCTGGAGTTAATTATCAGTTAGAAAAGCATGTATTTTGGTTCTTTTCCATATACTCCCTACTATCTACCGTATACTTGACTTCAACCTACTTTCATAATATACTTTAATGTTCTGAATGTCATTCCCGCGAAGGCGGGAATCCCCTCGGGTGCCAGCAGACATTCCGAGGTCGTGTGATTTTTTCCTACCACTTATTCCTTACCCATTACTCCTTACTTTGTCTCAAGCCTTAATAGAATCACCTTATGGTGATTGTACAAGTCTTGAAATAACTCCGTAACCAATCGGAGATGATCCTGGGAGGGATCAATTATGTTCTGGATGCTATTTTTCGTGCTCCTGGCGGCCTGGTGGCTCGCAGGAAAGTTCAAAAGCAAGTTTCAAAACTTGCTCGGAGCGCTCATGATCTGTTGTTTGGTCATGGCACTCCCCTCTCTCAAGCTCAAGGCATGGTTCTTCGGAATCATGACCTTAGCAGCGCTGATCCTGTGGGTTTACGAGAGTCCCCAGCGTCCGGCGCCTGTGGCGCCACGAACTTTCCGGATTGGTAGGTGGAACATCCGCCTACCTGGTCGATTCTGGACAGTTCGCGAACTTGTTACGAAAAGTGGAGGCATATGGGCCCTCGGGTTCGCTCTCCTACTCCTCTCCCTCCTCCTGAAAATGATTCGCGCAGGTGGGGGCACAATCAACATGGGACTGTTCAGCCTTTTGAACGTCCCCATCCCAGCGATGCTTGCATCGTTTGGGATTCCCCTCCTGATCGGGCTAGCTGCTCTCCGGAGCAGGAACTGGCTGTGGAAAGGCATCGGTGCGTTCATCCTCTGGGTGACACTAATGGCCTTCCTCCGATCAATGGGGATCATAACCTAACCTCCTCTTGACACTTGGTGCCAAATGGAACCAACGGCATAGAAACCAGTGTCAACAAGACTTACCAGCAGGTAAAAGCCATGGGCATTATGCGAATCCCTCATGCGGGTATGCATACATACCAGGTAATATCCTGCACTACCCACTCCCTCAGCCCGCCCTCACGGGTTGGCTGTTAAAGACGCCTGTAGAAAGCGTGTTTGTGACTTCAGTCACTTTCACAAATTCTCAGGCGTTCTTCGTTTTTAAAATATAAACTTATAATTTTTAAACATTTATTAGCGTAAGCTTTTTAATGTTTACATTGTGCATTATGAATTATATAATAAAATAATGAATATATTTAAAATCAAGCTAGGAGAAAAAGAGAAAGAAATCCTAAAACATATTGGTTTATCAGTGGTTGCGCTGTCTTTTATTTTTATGCCTAAAGCATCTGAAATTTTACAATTATTTCCAGAATTAAACCCGAGAAAAAAGAAAGATTATTACCAATATAAATACAAAGCAAAAAGAATAATTAAAAGATTGGAGGAAAAAGATGTTATATATTTATCAAAAGATAAAATCAAATTAACAAAAACAGGTAAAAAATTATTAAAATTAATTGATTCGCAGAATTTAATGATAAAAAAACCAAACAAATGGAACAAAAAATGGTCAATCATTGCTTATGATATACCAAATACCAAAAAAGCCGAAAGAGATTATTTTAGATATAAGTTAAAAGAATTAGGTTTTTGTAAAATCCAAAAAAGCTTATGGACAATTCCTTATAAGTGCAGTCAAGAAATTGCAGTTTTATCCAAAATCATTGGAATTTCGCCTTTTGTTATTTATATGACAGCCGATCATGTTCCAAACGAAAAACAATTAATCAAAATATATTTTTAAACATTATTATGCCTAAGCTTTTTAATGTTTAATAACCATAAGTGATTTTTTTAATGTTCTGTGCTATAATTAATATATTAAAAAATATAATTGTTTTATGAAAATTCCAGAACTTGCCAAAAAATTAAAACTTACTCCCCCAAAACTTAGAAAAGAGCTTATAAAGCTTGGTTTTGATTTAGGTAAAAAATCAAAAAGCATTAAAGACGAAGATGCAGAAAAAATTATTGAAAAATTAACACCAAAACTAGAAAAAGAAAATAAAGAGAGCTTGGATAAGGATGAAAAAACTAAAAAAGAAAAAGACGAAAAAGAAAAGAAAGAAAAGAAGTTAATAGAAATAACTGATGTAATAACTGTGAAAGACTTTGCCTCCAAGTTAGAATATCCAGTAACAGAACTAATGAGCATTTTAATCAAAAACGGGATCATGGCCAATATTAATGAAGCAATTGATTTTGAAACCGCATCCATTATTGCCCAAGATCTAGAATTTGATGTTAAAAAAGTAGAAGAAACAAACGACATCCTTGCCGAAGCCGAAAACAATAATACTGATTTACAAATAAGACCACCGGTTGTAACAATAATCGGTCATGTTGATCATGGGAAAACTTCTCTCTTGGATAAAATTAGAGAAGAAAGTGTTGTAAGTACTGAATCGGGTGGAATTACTCAGGCAATTTCTTCTTATCAAATCGAGATTAAACAAAAAAAACAATCACGGAAAATTACCTTTATTGACACTCCAGGGCATGAGGCTTTTGCTGCAATGCGCGCTCATGGCGTTAAAATCACAGATATTGCAATTTTAGTTGTAGCCGCAGATGACAGTGTAAAACCACAAACAATTGAAGCTGCTAATTTTGCAAAATCTGCCGGCGTTCCTATTGTAGTTGCTATAAATAAAATCGATAAACCCGGAGCTGATGTAAATAAAGTTAAAAAAGACCTATCGGAAATCGGGCTTTCAACCGAGGATTGGGGTGGCTCTACAATCGCTATTGAAGTTTCTGCAAAGACCGGCGCTGGAATTGAAAACTTGCTAGAGATGATTTTAGCTGTTTTTGACTTAGACCCTCAAAAAGCCAGCTTTGAAGGTTTGACCAAAGGTGTAGTTATTGAGTCTCATAAAGACCCAAAAGTTGGATCAACAGCTACTGTTTTGATTCAAAACGGAGTTTTAAATATCTCAGATACTATTTCAACTGGAAAAAGAGTTTCAAAAATTAGATCAATGGTAAATGATAAGGGTGAAAAAATCAAAGCTGCTTATCCCTCTGATCCAGTTCAAATCATTGGCTTAGAAGAAGTTCCGAAATTTGGTGAAAACTTATATTCATTTTCAAGTGAAAAAAAGGCTCAAAAATATACTCAAGAAGTGATAAAAATTGACTCTGCTAAATCCTTGGTAAAATCTGAAATAGGATTAGGATCAATTGCCGAAGATGCAAAAGCTGGCAAATTAAAAGAGCTAAATATTATCATTCGTGCTGATGTGACAGGTTCAGCTGAGGCTATAAAAGATTCTTTATCCTCTTACTCTGGCAAAGGCGTAAAAATAAATATCTTAGCATCTGGAGCTGGAAATATTACCGACACCGATATCCAAAAAGCTGCTGCTACAAAAGCACTAGTTTTAGCATTTAAAACAAGGCCAACTAGTTCTGCAATGTCTCAAGCCAAAGAAACTGGAGTAAAAATTGCAACATATGATGTAATTTATCAACTTATTGATGATGTTGTTGCTGCTATTGAGGGCCTGCTAGAACCAGAGATAGTTGAAACAAAAACAGGTAAAGCCAGAGTTTTGGCAATGTTTAGAACAACAAAAGCACATAAAATTGTTGGCGCAAAATTAACGACTGGATTTGTTGAAAAAGGTGAAAAAGTTTTAATTTATAAAGATAAAACTAAAACCGGTGAAGCTATTGTTGAAAGCTTACAAAAAGGACCGGAAAACTTAACAATGGTTGAAACAGTAGGAGAGTACGGAATTGGACTAGATACTACCTCCCAAATAGAAACCGGAGATAAATTAACATTTATCAAAACAGAAGAAAGAATGAGAAAGTTAAGAGGATAGAGTTAAATTAAAAATCATAAATCATAAATACAAATAGTGATGAGTCCATAAGGACGAAACGTCAAAAAATCCCGCGATCTTAGCGGGTTTTTTATTATATCTTTTAGCTTCTAACTATTAACTATTAGATTATAGCTTTTTCTTTTTCCAAAAATCTGAGCCCCAGTAGTTTGTATCATCAGATTTTGGAGACTGTTTTTTATCATTATCGTCGGAAATTGCTTTTTTAATAAAAATAGGCTTGCTGGATGTTTTCATTAAAGAACTAATGGATCGTTTTTTAAACCCAGATATTTTTTTACTATCAGACGAGATTGCCACGCCTTTTGGGCTCACAATATCAGATTTTGGACTTTTTGGTTTTTTATTAGAACGGGAAATTTTACTTGAGATTTCTCGCCTTTGGCTCGAAATGACAGGGGCAGATCTCTTTGCAAGATTTTTAGTTTTCGACCTTGGCTTTGTTTTCGCTCGAACAATATTTTTTGCGACCGCTTTTTTAGGTTTTGATGCCTTTGCTATTGTTTTATTTTTAATATTTGTTTTTTTGTTTTTAGAGTTAGCCGAGGTTTCTCGGCTTCGACTCGAAACAATAGGTTTATTATCTTTAACATTTAATTTATGCTTCTGGTCTTTGATATCTGACTTATCATCTACCTCAACTTCTTCTTTTTCAATTACAGAAATTGACGCTACTTTATCTCCAGAATTAAGCCTCATAACACGCACGCCAGAGGTGGAACGACCCAAAACCCTAACATCCTTCATTGGCATTCTAATCACTTGTCCTTTTTCAGAAATAATTAATAAATCAGATTCTTGGTTTTGAATAACCCTGGCCTCAACAATAGAACCTGTTTTTTCGGTAATCCGAGCTGTTCGCAAACCTATCCCACCACGCATTTGAATATGATAATTAGAAATCATTGATCTTTTACCCATCCCCTTTTCAGTTACAACCAAAAGGTCTGTTGTTACCGATTTACTATCTAATATAGATTTATAAAGTACTTCCATAGAAACAACCGAATCATTAGGTCTTAGTCTTATTCCCCGTACACCAGAAGCAGATCTTCCCATTGCGCGAATATCAGTTTCTCTAAATCTTATTGCCTGACCGTTGTTTGTAACTATCATCACCTGATCATCTCCTGTGGTTGGTTTAACCCAATTAAGATAATCGTTTTTCAATTTTATTGCAATTAAACCACTTTTCCTAACATTTTTAAAATCTTTTAAAGCAGATTTTTTAATAACTCCATTTGTAGTAGCCATTAAAAGATACTTATTGTGTTCATTTTCTGTAATGTTTACCATTGAAGTAACTTTTTCGTCCTTGCCTATTTGAAGTAAATTAACAATTGCCTGACCCTTTGCCTGTCTTGATCCTTGCATAATATCATAGGCTTTATTCATAAACACGCGACCAAGATTAGTGAAAAACAATACATTGTCGTGATTATTTGCTGAAAGCATTTGCACAACCCTATCTTCTTCTTTGGTTGTAATTCCAATAACACCTTTTCCACCTCTTGCTTGAGATCTGTAAGTGCTAATTGGGATTCTTTTAATATAGTTACCCTTGGTTAAATTAATCAAAACTCTCTCGTTCGGAATTAAATCTTCTTGGCTAATATCATCAATTGCTCGCTTATAAAGTTTGGTTCGTCTTGGATCAGCAAACTTTTCTTTAATATAAATAAGCTCGTCTTTAATAATTTTTAAAATCTTTTTAGGATCAGCCAAAATGGCATCAAGTTTTTTAATAAGCTCAAGCAATTCCTTATATTCTTTTTCAATTCTATCTCGTTCAAGCTTAGCCAAAGCTGACAAGCGCATATCTAAAATAGCATTAGCCTGAATCTTAGAAAGTTTAAACTTATTAATTAAGTTCTTTTCAGCATCAGATCGATTGGCTGATTTTTTGATTGTTTCAATCACCGCATCAATATTATCAAGTGCAATTTTTAAGCCCTCTAAAACATGCAATCTCGCCCGTGCTTGTCTTAACTCAAACTCTGTACGCTTAAAAACAACGACTTGACGGTGTTTAATAAATTCTTCTAAGAATGTTTTTAAATTCAATACCTGTGGCTTAATTCCATCCACAAGTGCCAACATGTTGGCATGAAAAGTTTCTTGAAGCTGAGTAAATTTATACAACTGATTTAAAATCTTTTGTGGATAAGCATCTTTTTTAAGTTCAATAATAACTCTTATTCCGTCTTTATCAGATTCATCTCTAATATCAGTTATTCCAACCACTTTTTTATCTTTTGCAAGCTGAGCAATTTTTTCTATTAAAGTTGCTTTATTAACTCTGTAAGGAATTTCTGATACTCGAATTCTAAAGGCATTTCTTTTGCCTTCCTCTATTTCACAAACCGATCGCATAACAATTCGACCTTTTCCGGTTGAATAAGCATTTTTAATTTCTTCTATTCCATAAATTTCACCGCCAGTTGGAAAATCTGGTCCTTTAATATGAATAAGAAGATCTTCAATGGTTGCCTTTGGATTTTCAATTAAAGCTATAGTTGCATCACAAACTTCTCCCAAGTTATGCGGTGGAATATCTGTTGCCATTCCCACTGCAATGCCCATGGCGCCATTTATAAGAAGATTTGGTACCTTAGACGGTAAAACCACTGGTTCTTTACGTGATGCGTCAAAATTATCCATAAAATCAACAGTTTCCTTATCAATATCAGCTAACATCTCCTCAGTAATTTTCTTCATCTTACATTCGGTATACCTCATCGCAGCCGGCATATCACCATCAATTGAACCAAAGTTTCCCTGACCATGAATGAGCATATATCTCATGCTAAAATCCTGCGCCATTCTCGCAAGCGTATCATAAATTGCTGTATCACCATGAGGATGAAATTTACCCATAACTTCACCAACGACAGTTGCAGATTTTCTAAACTTTGCCCCCGAAGACAAACCCATTTCATTCATAGCATAAAGAATTTTTCTATGTACGGGTTTTAAACCGTCACGAACATCTGGAAGAGCACGAGCAACAATAACACTCATTGCATAATCCAAATAAGACTCTTCCATCTCGTTTTCAATCATGCGAGTTTTAACCGTTCCGTGATCGGTTTTGGTTTCTTGCGCTTCTAATTTTTTCTCAATTTCTTTCTCAGACATATTTATCATTTAATTTTTGATAACATTGCACGACAAAATTTCTTTGCCCTATCTACTGTTTTTACCTGTGATGCTGTCTGAAGAAAACTTTTTAAAGATACTCCGTTGGTAATATCTTTTCGAAATCTCTTATCAAATTCTATATAATTTGCTCTACCCTCCTCTGAGCTTTCAGCCATATATAGTGTTTCAAAATCAGAAACACCCACCATCCTCATTAATTCAGACATTATATATGCTTCGGCAGAATGCTGTTTATATTCTTCCATTCTTTGATTAAATATTTGTTTTAATCTATCATTACCTGTATTTTCTGCCAAGATTGCAGAGGCCAAAACAATTGCACCAGACCTTCTTAATTTCTTGCCAAATTTTGTAGCGTCTGGACCGGTTATCTCTTTTCCGTTCTCATCTAATTGATATAATCCAGTTGCAATCCCCTGATGCCATTCCCTGTGACTATTTCTGTCTATATAAAACTCCGGAACCGAAGCGTTTATTAAACCGGCCGCGTAAACCACTTGCACATCTAAATAATCAGGCAGTAAACTTTCCCTAATGGCAATTTCATCTTTTTCAAATTCATATGATTTTTTACGCAATTCATCTTGACCATATGTACCTTGTCCATACCACAAACCAATTGGGGTATTTAGTTCATAGTCTGCTCTTTGATAATGAATTGCTATTATTGCATGAGTGCCCGAAAAGTTAGGATCTTCTGCTGAATTTTCTTCGTAAAACAAACCTTCTCTGGTCCGTTGGTCAATTGGCCCCATTGTTTCTTCGTTTAAAACCATTTTTCTCCTTATACATCTAAATTCTTAACTTTTTTAGCATGGGATTGGATAAACTTCTTTCTTGGCTCAACCTCATCTCCCATCAACTTGGTAAATATTGCGTCAGCTTCCGCTGCATCATTAATGTCAACTTGCAGAAGTACTCGGTTTTCAGGATTCATGGTTGTTTCCCATAATTGATCTGGATTCATCTCACCCAAACCTTTGTATCTTTGTAAATTAATCTTGTCATTTTCTGATGTTTTTATCTTTGATACAATTTCATCTTTTTGAGCATCTGTATAAGCATAGAAAAACTTTTTGCCTTTTTCAATTCTATATAAAGGTGGTTGAGCAATATAAAGATATCCTAAATTAATAAGTTCTTTAAAATGTCTAAAAAACAATGTTAAAAGCAATGTGCGAATATGAGCGCCATCAACATCAGCGTCTGTCATAATAATAACTCTGTGATATCTGGCTTTATCAAGATTTATTTCTTCACCAATTCCAGTACCCATTGCTACAATTAAAGATTTAATTTCATTATTGGCAATCATTTTATCAATTCTGGCTTTTTCAACATTTAAAACTTTTCCCCGAAGTGGCAAAATTGCTTGAAACTGCCTATCTCGACCTTGCTTTGCGTTTCCTCCAGCAGAATTACCCTCTACTATATAAAGCTCTGATTTTGATGGGTCTCGCGACGAACAATCAGCAAGCTTTCCAGGAAGCGTCATGCCCTCAAGCGCGCCTTTTCTTAGAACTGTTTCACGAGCCGCTTTAGCTGCCATTCTGGCATTAGCCGCCAACATTCCTTTTTCAACTATTGCCTTAGCATCGCTTGGATTTTCTTCCATCCAAGAAGCGAATTCTTTTAAAACAATGTTTTCCACAACTGGCCTAACGTCTGCATTTCCAAGCTTGGCTTTTGTCTGACCTTCAAACTGAGGATCTGGAATTTTGATTGAAATAACTGCTGTTAAACCTTCTCTGACATCATCACCTGTTAAAGAAGATCCTTTTACATCTTTAAAATATTGATTCTTTTTTGCATAATCATTTATCGCGCGGGTTATTGCTGCTTTAAAACCAGTAATATGTGTTCCGCCTTCTGGAGTATAAATATTATTAGCAAAAGAAATACTATTTTCCGTAAAATCTTTAGTATACTGGAAGGCAATTTCTAAATATGTGTCTTCTTTTTCTTGTTCAACATAAATAACCGGTGCTTCAACCTCTTTATTTTTATTTAAAGACTTAACAAAAGATTTAACTCCGCCCTCAAAATAAAAAGTATGGTCTTTTATCTTTTCAGATCTTTCATCAGTAATTGAAATTTTAGTCTTTTTAGTTAGATACGCTTGCTGACGAAGATGGTCTAAAATATATTCCCAGCCATATTCAATTTTCTCAAATATTTCTGAATCTGCTATAAATGAAATTTTTGTACCATGATCTATCGACTTATCTGGTTCATTTTTAACATTATATTTAGGCTTTCCTTTTTCGTATTCCTGCCAATATCTCTCGCCATCTCGCCAAACCTCAGCCATTGTCCATGTTGAAAGCGCATTAACAACCGAAACACCAACACCATGAAGGCCACCAGAAACTTTATAACTAGCACTATCAAATTTTCCACCAGCATGGAGTGTTGTCATAACTGTTTCTAAAGCAGACTTTTTAGTTTGAGAATGAATATCAACCGGAATTCCACGGCCGTTGTCAAAAACCTCAACTTTATTATCTTTTAATAGTTTAATTTCAATTGTATCTGCGTGCCCTGCCATTGCCTCATCAATTGAATTATCAACAACTTCCCATATCAAATGATGAAGTCCTTGGACTCCTGTTGAACCAATATACATAGCCGGGCGTTTTCGAACTGGCGCCAAACCTTCCAAAACCACAATATTTTCTGCTGTATATTTTTGTTTATCTGCCATTTTTTCCTTTGTCATTCCCGACCAGATCGGGAATCTATATGATAAAAATTATTAGTTATTATAGCTTCTGGCTAATAGCTATTGGCTTTTTGATTTTATGAATATTAAAATCACTGCCATAGCTTCCCCCAAGGCAACACATTTTTAAAACAAAATTATAGTTAGTTTGTAATTTTTATCCTCAAAAACCAACTATTTCTTGACCCGTTACAAATTCTATTTAGACTTATTTGTAATCAGATTTCTTACAATTCTATCTTACCAAAATATTTAAGTTCCTTCAACATTGACAAATCACAAAAACTTTATCAAAGATAAAAGATAGAAAACAAGATAAATAATATTTTAATTCATACTAATTAACCATGGATTGACTTGGGATAATCTGGGCGAAACAACTGGCCCAGTAAGCATATCTTTTCCATCATCTTCACCATCTGAATCTGAAATAGCGCGTTGAAAAACAACTGCATAAGCCATTGGTTTATGTTCTGGCCGACAAACATGAACAGAAAATTGTGTAATAATATCGTGATTAACATCATGGTCAACTAAAGTAAAAGCAGAAACCAAAACCAGTGCCTCGCTTTCATTCATTTCTGGAAGTACAATTTCTTCTTGATCCTTTTCTTCTACTGGAAGAATATGAACAACAGACCTTTTAAACATATCTTCTTTATCTTGCTCATTAAAATGCCTATCAATAAAAAAACTCCATAATGGAAAACCTACAAATTGATATAGTGCAGCTAAAATTGCTTGAGAATGTATTTCATAATCTTGCTCATAGAGCCTATTAAATTCTATTACCAAACTATTTGCTTTTCTTTCAATATATCTAATATTTTTAAATGCAATATCTTCTTCTGAAAAATGCTCTTTAAGAAGATCTCTTATCCCTTGATTTAAATTCGGCTGCGGGGTTTGTTCTGGTAACATATTTGATAATTATTTGCCCCTATATTTTAGCACTATTTTAATATTTTTTCAAGGACTATTCCTCGCCTAGATATTCTCTGAGCCAAAGTTGAACTTCTGGATGAACTTGCGTTTCATCTTTTTTTGTAACTAAACAATCGCAGGTAACATTTAATACCCAATCTCTATATTTTCTGGCTGGTTTTCCTTTTTTAGCTTTTTCTGTTCCGATCTTTGCATCTGAAAGAGGCATTTCTTTCTCAACAACAATTGCTTTATTACAAAACCCACAGGTATTTGTCATTTTAACAAGTTTTGTTTCAACGGCTTGTTCAGCTTCTTCTTGACCAGAGCTTTCTGCTTTATTTAATTCTCTGACAACAATTCCTAAATCTGATTTATCATCATCCATATCGAGCATCACCTGTTCTATTTGATAGCCTTTTTCTTGCATCATTGCATAAAGCTCGGGATCATTTTGATATGCCAAGAGCATTGCACCGGCATCTGACGACTGAAGATTTAAAGATGCCAAAAGAGACAGAGCTTCCTGGCGGCCCTGATTTTCATCAAGATTGCTAATAATTCCTCCAATGTCTACAACAACCATAAAAACATCGTCGCCTGGATCTGCTTTTTCAAAGAATGTTTCATCATCAAAAATATCGCCAAGGCATTGTTTTAAAAGCGGTGCAACTTCTTGCGCCCGAAGTTGTTCTGTAGATAATTCTTGAAAAGGTACTTGTTCTGTCATAATTTTTTGTTTATTTATGCACTTGCATTCTAAAACCTTTTTAGTATTTTTGCAAGCGATAAAAATGATTTCTGTTAGTTATGCAACGGTTTTTCAATCCCATAACCATTGTTTATTGGATCTTTGAAAAGAAAGTTTTTGGGCGGAAAGTATGTGAAAAGAGAAAAAGCGACTAAGATAATTAAAATTAAAATAGACGATAAAACACCTAAACCAATTTCTTTTTTTGACTTTAGAACCAAATAACTAAAGTAATAACCTAAAACAACTGCGACTACAAATATAGAAATATCCCAAATAAAATTATCTGTTAAAAATACTAACCACAGGTAAAATAACCCAATAATAATTAATGGCATTGAAACTATTTTTATAAATTGGGCAAAACAAAAACTCTTAATTCGCTTTCCATAGGCAAACCAAGTGATTAGAGAAATTACAAAAGTTGGCCAAAAAGCTAACTTTAAATGTTCCCAAGTGCTTTCATTAACTGCTCCAAAAAAAGCTACAATATGATTATTCCCAGACCACTGAAAAACAAAATGCAAAAGCGATCCAATGATTATTGTTATTACAGCGCCCCAAATTTCCCAATTTCTAATTTTTTTCATGTATTTACTTTACTCCAAAATCTTTACTCCAATCGCCATCAAGTTTTTCTTTTAAATTAAAACTGCTAATCTGATTTTGGCCATCTGTAATATCTAAACCATCAGTTTTCAAATTATACTCAAAATCTTCACTTGTTATTCCTGGTTGTTTTTGAAAGACAAAATTGTAACTTCCAGAAATATTTACATCTTGGACATAATTAAATACCACCGAGTTTGTCTCGCCGGGATAAGTATAAAAATTAGTAATTGCCATTACAGTTTTACCTTCGTCTTTAAACATATGTGCTTTTACTTTTTCCCCACGATTATAGGCAGAAACTAATTTTGACCCATCGGGAACATAAGCCATAATATAACCATAATGCGGACCCTCTGGCCATTTTGTGTCAGAATTATTTGTATGAGTTATTGTTAATTTATTTGTGATTGTATTTTTAGAAACCGTTGAGTCGAGTTTGATTTTTTGATCTATTTTAAACGAACTCTTATTGTGAAAAGAAGTTTTTATAACATCAAGATAATCATCATATCCAGAGGTTTGAAGTTTGCCAGCAAAGTTATATTTTTTAACAAAATCTTCAAGTTTGGGATCATTGAACTGAAACAAAATATGTTTAGTTGTCATATCATTTAACAAGATATTTCCAGCTTCTATTTTTTTATCCTTGCTAAGATTAAAAACCTTATTTAAAAATATTGGAAAAAAGTCGTGTAGAATTTGTTTTGGATTTACTTTAAAATTGCCATCTCTAAATTCATTGTCGAGTTCTACTTTTTGATGCATTTCTTCCCAAAAATTATCACTGTTAAAATTGACATCATATTCCGGCATATTTATTGGTCCCGTAAGCTTTAGAAGATCAACTACCAAAACTGGATCAATAGAAATCACTCCATCGGTTTTCCAACCACCATATTTGTTCTCATAGGTATTTTGAATATTTTTTGCAGCAGTTTCAAAATCCGCATACCAGTTTGATTCGTGAAAACTCATTGTCTCACTAATTAAAGAATATGCGGGTGATGGTTTTGTATAAACATCTTTGGCGTTTGGCCTGCCGTCTCTGACAGAATAAATATCTTTCATCCAAAACTCGCTAAGCTTGCCGTTTTTTAATCCTAGTATTCCAAAATTTCCCATAAATCCGCCGGTCGGTCGAGATTCAGCTGGGTTTTGAAAAATAATCATATATTTTTTTTCTCTATCATAACCCAGAAAACTAGAAAATAGATCTTGAGAATCCTTAACTTCATTTAAGAGTAAGAAAATATTTTTTTGGGAATTGTATGACTCTTCAATTAATCCAAAATGCTGAGTTTGAGAATATAAAGTTCCAATTCCAATTCCCATTGTTATTAGAAAAATCATAAACGACAATGCGGCGGTCTTAAACCCTGATTTTATAATTTTTACACCAGAAAAACCTGGGCGATGAAATATTTTAGGTTTTTTAGAGACTTGTTCTTTTTCTCTAGATTTGAAAAAGCTATTGGATTGTTTTAAAACCTTAGGTTTTTGGATAAATTGAGGTTTGTGTATTTGATTTTCAACAGACTTTTTAACTTCTTCTTTTTTATCAATAACTACCTGATCTTTATCTACGAGCTTAGTTGACGCTAGTTTATTTCTTCTAAAAAAACTAAAGAACCATGATCTTTTGTGTTTTGATTTTTTTAATTCTTTTTGAGAATTTTGAATATTTTGAATTCTTGGCTTAATATTATCAAATGTTGGAATTTCAATCTCTGGTTTTTGTTTCCATTGATTAATAAAATCCAAATTAGGTTTTTTAGGAGTGACTTTTTCACCAAGCGGCTTAATATCTTTAACGTCGTCTTTTCCAATATTTATAGCTGATGCATGCTTGGTCTCTGATGGGATTTTAGGCCCTTCAAAATAAAATTCATTATTTTCAACAAAAAAACCATTCTGATTTTGTCGGTCGACATCAGGTAATTCTCCATTTCCTCTTTTAATACCATCTAGATCACGATTCATTCCCCTCCGATTTAAAATATCAAATCACAAGATACAAGGATACAAACAAATTCTAAATTCTAATTGTTTAAATATTTGTAATTTGAAATTTATAGTTAATTGTCATTCCGGATTTAATCCGGAATCTCAGAAGTTTCTATATATGAGATCCTGAATCAAGTTCAGGATGACAAATTAATAAAGGTTATTTTATCTTTCCTGTCATTACTTTTTTAACTAACTTCATCCATTTCTTTTTAAACTCATTAAAGCTAAACTTCTCTGCATTTTTTCTAATTATAGTTTTTGAAAACTTTTCAGAATTAAAACCTCTTACTGCATTAACCAAGCTAGGTGCTTTATCCTCATTAAAGAAAACCCCAGTCTTTCCTTCGATTACAGTTTCCAGTGCACCACCCTTGCCATAAGCAATAACTGGCGTTCCGCAAGCCTGAGCCTCAAGAGGCACAAGACCAAAATCTTCTTCTTGCGGGAATATCACAGCTTGAGCTGATTGGAATAACTTCTTCAAATCATCTTGACTTACTTCACCTAAAAACTCAATATTATCTTTTGCCATTTCCTTTAATTTATCCATCATCGAGCCATTACCAGCGACTTTTAATTTTAACCCTAATCTGTTAAAAGCCTCAACTGCAAGGTCTGGTTTTTTGTGTGGTTCTAGGCGCGATATATAAAAATAGTAATCTTGGCGTTTTAAATTTGTTGGTTTAAAAAACTCAGTATCAATTGCGGGCCAAATTACATAACTATCTCTATTATAATACTTTTTAATTCTTTTTTTAACATTTTTGGAATTTCCAACCATAATATCTGGTCTTTGGGCTGCAGAATAGTCCCATTTTTTTAATTTTTTAATAAGCCCTGGAATAAACCACTTGATAAAAAACGGGTAATTAGATCTTTCGATATGTTCTGAAGGGTCGAGCCAAATCCAGCGCGTTGGAGTATGACAATAACAAATATGTCTTGTTTTGCCTCGCGTAATAATTCCTTTTGAAAAACTATGATTATTTGATATTACAAGATCATAACCAGAAAAGTCTAATTTTTCAATTGCCATAGCATCAAGTGCTAAATACCAATTATACTTTGTTTTTGAAAATGGCATTTTTTGAATAAAAGAATTTTTGATTTTAATATCTCCAAAAAACTCGCTAACAAATTCTGGATCGCTGACAAGCGAAAAGACATCAGCCTTTGGCCAAATAGTTAATAGATCTTTTAAAACCTTTTCTGCCCCACCTCTTTTTACAAGGTGTTCATGAACAAAAGCAACGCGCATAATTTTAATTTTTAAATTTTAAGTTTTAAATGAATTTTTAATTATAATTTAACAATTGATAATTTGATATTGAATTAAAATTTAAAATTTGTTATTTAAAATTTGTTTTAGTATGCTCCTCGCTTACTAAATATAGCTAAAAACGTTCTAAACAAAATATGAAAATCAAGCATTAATGTCCAGTTTTCAATATAATAAACATCAAGCTCAACCCATTCTTTAAAATTAACATCACTTCTACCAGACACTTGCCAAAGCCCTGTGATTCCAGGCTTAAACCCAACTCGTCTTTTCTCCGAACTTGAATATCTTTCAACCTCTTCTGGCATTGGCGGACGAGGTCCAACCAAGCTCATATTTCCAATAAATGCGTTAAAAAATTGCGGGAGTTCGTCTAATGATGTTTTTCGTAAAATATTGCCAATTTTAGTTACCCTTGGATCACTTTTTAATTTAAACATATTGCCATATTTTTCTATCATTTTTTTATGTTCCCTGTGCGCGCCTGTGTACATTGATCTAAATTTTAGGAAAGTAAATACTTTGTTGTTTTTGCCAACTCGCTTTTGTCTAAATAAAACCGGGCCCTTGGAATCTAATTTTATCAAAATCGCAATCACCAGCATCGGGATTGAAAAAACAACTATTAAAACCGCTGACCCTAAAATATCAATAACTCTTTTTACAATCTGACCCCAGCCATCCAAAGGACTTCTGATAAGCTCAACAACTGGAATATTATTTATTGCTTCTATATTTATATTTTTGCTTCTTATAGAAAGTAGCCTAGAAATAAACTTAAACTTTACGCCATTTAATTGACAATAGTTAACAATTTCTTGAGTTAGGTTATTGTCAATTTCTGGATCCGCCTGAATAACTTCATCGATTTTGTATTTTTCTATTACTTTTTGATAATCGCTAATTTCCCCCAAATACCTTGCTTCGTTTATTTTTTTATCATTAATAATGCCAACAATTTTATATCTAGAATTTGGACTAGAATAACTTTTAATAAATTGTTTAGCATGAGTACTCGAACCAATAACCAATAGTTTTATTTTTCCTTTTTCTGATCTGTAATGGATAATTTCTAATACTTTTAAAATAATTCTAAAAAATGCTACAAAAGCAAAAGTCAAAATCCAGGAATAAGCAATTATTAATCTAGAAAAAGTATTATTATTGGTAAAAAATAAAATTGTAAACAAAATCATCATGCCAGCTGAAATTGCCACAGCAACAATTCCGATTTCTTCAACCAACACGCGCTTACCAAATTGATAAAGCTTGGCAAGGGAAAAGATTATAAGCCAAACCAGAGTAACAAAAGTGATAATCAAAAGGAATGTTTTGACAGGCATTACAGAAACCACTCTTTGACCAATTTGGTTATAACGAAGGTAATATGCCAAAAGAAATCCAGCAAATATTCCAATTATATCAAAAGGAATTTTTAAGGCCGTAATATATAGGTTAAATTTTTTGTAATCCACAGTAGCTCCTTCGGAGCAAAATTCCAATTTCCAAAAAACAATAACCAGTCAAATCCTAATTTCCAAAAAATGAAAACTAAGATTTGAAAATTGAATGAAAATTGTTAAATTGAGAATTGAAAATTAATTTTTTATATTAAATAATTATACCAATAAATGATATAAAAATCAATATTGTCTAGTCAAGAAATGCCATTCGTTTGTAAATTTTTCTGTTGAGATCAACATCTTTTTTACAATACTTAACAATTTCATCAAATTTTCCTTTTTGAAAAAATTCATGAACCTGGCTACCATCCATTTCGTCTTTAGATGTTGGAAAATCCATGGCATGGGCTAAATAGTCCATTGAACAATTATTTCCATATGACCATTTAGTCCATTCGTGCATTGTGTCATAAACTGGATTATTAGTATATCTTCTAAAAGATATATCTCGGCTTGGCTTAATTTTTAAAATAATAGAGCGCTGAGCTATAAAGCGAAGGTCAAAATCTAAAATATTATGTCCTATAAAAAGATCAACATCACGCACAATTTCCCAGAATTTTTTTAAAATCTGTTTTTCACTGCCAACCAAAGCCTTTGTAGGTTCTTCATTAATTGCATAAGCAATACAAAAAATCCTGCCAAAAGCACCATCAAAATTAGTAGAGTTGATTAGATCTTTTAAAGTTTTTTTATATTTACTAGATTTTTTTGCTTTACTCTGGTGAAATTCTTTTAGCATCGGCTGTCGATCTTGACCAGCCGGTAAAGTCTCAATATCAAAATAAAATCGTTTCATTACAAATTTTCCTATCAATTACAAATTGATACTAATATACAAATATTTTTTACTTTATTTGTATTGTTTGTACTGATTTGTATTATGTGTAGTATTTATTCAGTACTCTAATCTTATTACATTTTACCCTAAATTTCAAGCAAAAATTGTTTTTACTACCATACTGCAAAGTATATAAGTAATAGATCTTTACTTCCGTACTTGCAAGTATACAAGTATAATGTTTAATTTAAATTGCTTGACAAAATATCTTTCAAAGATTAAACTTTAAATAATTAAATGAAAGGAATATATGAGAGAGTCAGGATCACCAGTGTATCCAGACCCAACCCCGGGCGTACCAACACCTCCAGAAAGAGAATCTCAAGAACAATTACCACTTTGCGAGTATGATTTTAGAGATTGGGGCAGTTTAATTGCAGCTAACCAAGAACTAGGACAATTATTTACAAATGTCGGAGAAAAATTAGAACAAGGGGTTGAACTAACAGAAGAAGAAAAAGAACAATATGTTAAGTTTTTGAATTCATGTATTCGGGGTGCAGAAATAAGAGACATAATTGATCAACAAAGAACAGAGGAATATCCGATCAATGATTTAACAAAATATCCACCATATTGGAATATCGCCAAGGGTTTTTGTAACAGCCAACAGTTTATAGAGGTCGAGAGCACTCTCGGCATTAAAATTGACGCTGAAGATATATTTGGAGTATTAATAGGATCAGTCTTATTAGTTAAAAGCGAAAAAGACGTCAAATCTTGGGGCAATAGAACATATCAAAATTTTTATTTCAGCCTTAGGCTTTTTAATAATTACCTAGAAGAAGTTTGGGAACAACAAAAAATTGAAGAAGCGGCTGGAATTTCTAAAATATAACTTTGTTTTATTATTTCAAAATTGTATTTCTAATATCTAAACTTTTTTATAAATTAAACATTTGCACGCGATCGCTTTTTAATGTTTAATTTGTATTTATTTTTTTTATTTTTGTTTCTGATCTCTGATTTATATTTTAAAATAGATTTGAACATCTGAGATTCCGGATAATTCCTTTGAAATTTCCAAAATGACAAAACTGATTTATTCTAAAACTATCATCACCTTTTTACCGCTTAAAATCTGATCGCCAGTTTTATTCC
>CAYPSR010000005.1:26411-34053 GCA_964413595.1 uncultured Candidatus Saccharibacteria bacterium | reverse complement strand
GTAGCTTCATATTTGGTAAAAATTAACGAAAGGTAAAAAATATGAAACAAATAAAATTCGCAAAAAAATCAACATTAACAAAAATCGCTATCTGGGCTATTTTGGCAGTATTTTCTTTTGGATTTCATGTTAAAGCACAAGCAACTAGCCCAAACATAACTGTAAATTGGAACGGAGGCGATGGAATAAATGCTCAAGATGTTGCTCCGGGCGCTGATTATACAAAAACGGCCAGTGTTATAAATAACTCTCCAGATATTCAAAAACTTGCCATTCAGGTTACTAATTTAACAGGCGATGTTAGTTTGGCTGATTTAATTGGGTTTCAAACATTTGTTGGAGTAAATTCTGTTCTAAGCGAAAACTTTAAATCATTTACTGATAAAACAAGCGAAACATATTTATCAGATATCGTTTCAAATCAAACTTTGGATTTAAGCTTTATTTTAGATCTAGATGAAAACGCAGGAAACGATTATCAAAACAAAAATCTAGGTTTTGATTTAACAATCGGATATATTGGTTCTGGTGAATTTGCTCCGCTTTCAACTTTTTCTGCTCAGGGAAACGAGCAAGTTCAAGGTCAGTCAACCGAAAATCAAGAAGCAGATCAAGGTCAGGGTGATAAAAATAACGGCACAGTAGCAGGGGATCAAACCAAAGAAGCTGGTGTAACTCATAACGATTATACTTGGATATTTGGTTTAATCGCAGTATTTTTAGTATTGCTTTGGGGGCTGTGGTTAATATTTAAGAAAAAGAAAAAAGAAGAAGAATAAGAATAAGGACTTTTGACCCTACATATCTTAGCTTTCGCCTTTTGGGAACTATTCGTTCACGGCTCAAGCTGCGATTATTGAAGGGTCTTCGGTCTGAAATAATATTTCAGACCTTGACATTAAAAAATCAGATATATAATATAAGATTACTGATTAAAAATCTTAGGAATTTTTCTTAGGATTTTGCCCAAAAGTTTTTTAAAGCCTTGGTTAAATGATTTCATATTTAATCGAGGCAAGAGCATTCTTGCTTTATGTTCACGCTGTGGAGATAGGGATATCAAGAAATGCTTACTATCTCTCTAAAGGAGGGGGAAAGTAAGTATTTTTTGGTATCCTTTTTTTAATCAGCCAAAGGCTGATTGTAGATTAACGCAGAAGCGGAAACACAACACAGATCCACGCGGAAATTGTCATTGCGAGCCGTGCGATGAGCAAAGCGAATTTTGCACAGTGTGGCAATCTCAGCAGTTTATAGTTAAAAAATAATATAAAGGAAAAAAAATGATTAAACAAATTTTACAAAAATGGAAAAAGACCTGTTCTGAAATTTGCCGAAGGATAGGAATTGGAATTTTAATAGCAATGTTGGTTGTTATTGTTTTTCCAGTTTCAAAAGTAAAAGCAAATACCGCTCCGAACGTAACAAGCGTGATATCGGATCCTACTCAATCGTTGGGTTTAGGTGATCATGGTTTTTTAATTCAGTTTGACAGGCCGATGGAACAGACCGTGGATCCAATTGTAAAATTTTACAAAACAGGAAATGCTGAAAACATTTTAACCAATGGTTTTTGGCAGAACCTTCAAACTTTTCAAACGTCTTCTTTTAATATTGATTTCAGCTGGATAAGTGGCAATGACTATATTTTAAATATTACCGGCGCTAAAGATTCAATTGAGGAAATGAATCCATATACTGTAACCAATTATTTTGTTGATATTGACGTACCAACAACCCCAAGTAATTTATTGGTAAATCCAGCGGGTATTTATAATTTAACAAATAAAAACGCGAGTGATAAAATTATTATTTCAGGTGATGTCGGTCTAGAGATTGACTTATTTACAGTAAAAGTATATTTTTCAAACATCTATTATCAATTGGGTTTAATTACTGGGACTACTTTCCAAACAGACGGGAATTTCTTTGATCTAAACAATAAACCAGTTTTAAATCTTCCAGATGATCAATATTCAATTACTGCAACGGTGATAGATAATGCTGGTAATGAGTCAATATCATCTGTGAGTTCTAATTACTTGATTGATACAGCTTTCCCAAAAGTTTATTTTGCTCAAACGGAAAGTCCAAATATAATTAATTTAGAATTTTCCGAAAAGATTAATATAGTTGATAAAAATCAAGTTGAAATCAATGGTTTTTCTATTGACGATTTTAGCATTGATTTAATTAATAAAAAGATTGGGAAATTAGAATTATCGCCAGGTTTTACAGGAAATGAAAAACCGAAAATAACATTTAAATCCGGTGCATTTACAGATATGGCTGGAAATTTTAATAATGAAAAAGAAGTTATTTCTGAAGATATGATTGCACCTCAAAATCCTCAAAACCTGAACATTGTTTTAAATGGTAATCAGGTTGAATTATCTTGGGATCCGGTTTCTGATGCTGATTATTATGAGGTTTGGAGATCGTCAAGTCCGTATCAAAAAATTGAAGAAACTGCAATGGCATCTTATATAGATACGAATATTGAGACTGGAAAAACTTATGAATATAAGGTATTGGCAGTTGATGAATCAGGAAATGTGTCAGATATTAACTTTGCAAATATAGTATCAATTTCTGTTCCTGTAGCTGTAGTTCAACCCCCGGTTACTCGGGCTGTTGTAACATATGAACCAGTTCAATATCAGCCAGCGGTTTCATCAAATTCAACAGTAAAAGAACAAGAGCAGCAGTTACCACAAATAGAAGAACAAGCACCAGAAGAAGTTCAGGGATTAGCCACTGAAAATGATTCGGGTTATGTAAACTGGCCACTTATTATTGGTTTAATACTAGCAGGACTTGTTATTTTGTTTTGGCTTTATTATTGGTACTTAACGATACTTGAATCTAAAAAATTAAATCAAATTAGGTCTTTTAAAACACTTAGAAAAATTAGGCAAACCAAGCCAAGGAATGTTAAGCGTGCGCGCGGTAGGCCAAAAAAACGCGGTAGACCGAAGAAAAAATAGTTAATCTAGTACCAAAAGTGACCGAAAGGTCACTTTTGGCTTTTTTCATAAAATCTTAAATTGTGTTAATATAGAACTAAGAAGGTAATTTCGCTTTTTTGATATTGAATAAAGCTGATTTTTGTTATATAATTAAAAAGCTAGCCGAGATGAATACATATACTGCAAAAAAAGAGACTAGAAAAAAAGATATATTACGTTATATTCTCCCGATTCTAATTCTGTGCTATATCTTATTTTTAGTTGGAAAATCTAGCGTTACTAATTTAAATATTAATCAAGAAATATATAATCTGCAGTCTGAGATTGAATCAATAAAAGATAAGAATCAAGCGTTACAAGAATTAAATAAGTATTATAAAAGTGATTCATATAAAGAAAAACAAGCCAGATTAAAGCTTGGTTATGCAAAGCCTGGTGAATCTGTAATTATTATTCCGTCTGAAAATAAACCACAGGAAGATGATGTAATAATTGACGAGAGTTCATTAAAAACAAAAACCCAAATTGATCAACCGAATTGGAAAAATTGGTTAAACTATTTTTTTCAATAATAAGTTAATGATTAAATTTTCAATGAAATAATTTGTAGTGAACATTAAAAATTAATAAATTATAAATTGGATAAATACATTCTGCGGGGTGGAGCAGTAGTAGCTCGTCTGGCTCATAACCAGAAGGTCGTAGGTGCAATTCCTACCCCCGCTATATAAATTAAGAAATAAGTAATTAGTAATAAGAGATAAGATAATAAGACAAAGCATTTTACTAATTTTAATTTTTTCATCTTCAAACTTATCGGCCAGTGTAGCTCAGTTGGTTAGAGCGTGGGACTCATAAGCCCAAGGTCACAGGTTCGATCCCTGTCACTGGCATATAAATTGGCATGTCGGGCACGGTAAGTAGTTGGTCGGTGGTTCGAATCCACCCACAGCCAAATATATTTAAAATTTGATATTTATATATTAAAATTTACTATTTAATAATGATTTCGGATTTCGGATTTAGAAATTCGGATTTTCTCCGCAGGAGGCAACATGGGTTGTAACACAAAAAACATAATTTTAGTTTTAATAGTGGTTTTTTTAGGAATAACTATTTATAGTTTTTTTAGTCCCAAAAAAGATGATGTAAAGCAAGTTCCAATTAGTCAGTTGGTTAGTGAAGTTAAAAATAATGAGGTTAATAAAATTAATATCGACGGACAAACTTTAAATATTGAATTAAAAGATGGGCAAAAACAATCTTCAACAAAAGAAGAAAATGCATCTTTAACAGAGGTTTTTAAAAATCAAAATGTTGATTTATCAACAGTAAATGTTGAGGTTAAAAACACAACTTCAAACCAGATATGGAATTCACTTTTATCCGGTGTATTGCCCGTGATATTAATTGGCTTAATCTTGTTTTTTATGTTTAGATCAGCCGCAGCAGGAAATTCAAAGGCAATGAGTTTCGGTCAATCAGGAGCCAAGCTTGCTGGTTTTGGTCCAAAAAAAATAACATTTTCAGATGTTGCAGGGCTTAGAGAAGCCAAAGAAGAACTTGTTGAAGTTGTAGATTTTTTGAAAAATCCAGCAAAATTTAAAAAACTTGGAGCTGAAATTCCCAAAGGCGTGATGCTTGTTGGACCGCCAGGAACTGGGAAAACTCTGCTTGCGAAAGCAGTTGCCGGAGAAGCAAAGGTTCCATTTTTATCAATTTCAGCATCTGAGTTTGTTGAAATGTTTGTTGGTGTTGGCGCATCTCGTGTTCGTGATTTATTTACAAAAGCAAAAAGAAATTCTCCGGCCATAATTTTTATTGATGAACTTGATGCGGTTGGACGTCTTAGGGGTGCAGGACTAGGTGGGTCACACGACGAAAGAGAACAAACTTTAAATCAAATCCTTGTTGAAATGGATGGTTTTGGCACTGACACAAATGTTATTGTGCTTGCTTCAACAAACAGACCAGATGTTTTGGATCCAGCACTTCTTCGCCCGGGTAGATTTGACAGGCGTGTAGTTTTAGACCTTCCGTCTTATAAAGATAGACAAGAAATATTAAAAGTTCATACAAGGAACAAACCTCTTGCTAAAGATGTTGATTTGGAAAAAATTGCTAAAGCAACTGTTGGTTTTTCTGGCGCTGATTTAAAGAATCTTGCCAATGAAGCTGCTATTATGGCTGCTCGCAATGGACAAAAAAGTATTGATCAGCACAGTCTAGAAATCTCGATAGAAAAAGTGGTGTTAGGGCCAGAGAGAAAATCTTTAATATTAGGCAAAAAAGAAAAAGAAATGGTTGCTTATCATGAAGCAGGACATGCAATTGTATCGCGCTTCGTACCAAATTCAGATCCAGTACATAAGGTTTCAATTGTAGCTCGTGGTATGGCACTGGGTGTTACAATGTATCGGCCTGAAGATGATAAACATCTTGTTGGTATGACAAAAATGGAAGGTGATATTTCCATGATGCTTGGAGGTAGAACAGCAGAAAAATTAATATTTAATGAACTTAGTTCTGGAGCTGAAAATGATCTTAAGCAAGCAACAGATGTTGCGAGGCGCATGGTTAAGCGTTATGGAATGAGTGAAAAATTAGGACCAGCAAGTTATGGGGATAGCGAAGAAGCTACATTTTTAGGAAAAGACTTAGCAGAACATAAAAATTATTCAGAAAAAACTGCAGCATTAATTGACGATGAAATAAAGGCAATAATTTCTAGGGCCGAGGGTAGAGCCCAGCAAATTTTAAAATCAAAATTGGTCTCACTTAAAAAAGTAGTTAAAATATTACTTGAAAAAGAAACTCTTTCAGGTGAAGAACTTGATAAAATATTGGGCATCAAGCCAACAAAAACCAAGGCATAAAATATAATTAATAAAATATGATTAAAAAGTTTGTTAACGCCTTAATAGCAAAAAACGGTTATAGAGGCGCGTCATTAATTTTAATTGTTACATTAATTTGTTCTAACATATTAGGATTATTACGAAATAGATTTTTAGCTCAGCATATTCCTCAATATAATTTAGATACATATCTTGCTGCATTTAGAATTCCAGATTTTCTATTTAATCTTTTGGTACTGGGAGCAATTTCAGCTGTTTTTATCCCAATATTTACTCAGATGCTAGAAGAGGGGAAAACCAAAGAGGCTTGGTATATAACAAACTCAATAATTAATCTACTTTTAGCCTCAATTATCATACTGTCAGTTGTCTTGTTTTTTTTAATGCCATATCTGATGAATTGGTTGGTTCCTGGGTTTGACGCATTTCAAAAGGGCCAGACTATTCAATTGGCAAGACTTTTACTTTTATCCCCACTGTTTTTTTCTCTCAGTTATGTTTTCGGAGGAGTCTTAAATTCGTTTAGGCGTTTTTTTGTTTATTCAATTGCGCCACTTTTGTATAATACTGCAATTATAGTTTCTATTTTTATTTTTGCACCAAAATTTGGAGTCTGGGGAATTGGGTTGGGTGTTATAATTGGCGCATTTTTGCATATGTTTATTCAGGTGCCAGTTGTTTTCAAACTTGGCTGGAGATGGAAGCCGTCTTTTGATTTTAGAAACGCAGAAGTTAAATCAATGGGAAAATTAATGATTCCTCGTGTTATTGGTCTTGCAAGCGCCCAAATTATTTTACTTGTTTTTACCTTTTTAGCGTCTCGCAATGCAGGCGGAGTAACATACTTTAATTTTGCAAATGATATTCAGACATTTTTTAGTGTTGTTTTTGGATCTTCTTTTGCAATTGCGATTTTTCCAATATTATCAAAATATGCGTTTAAAAATGCGGATAAGTTTTTTGATAATCTCCGTATCTGTTTTAAGCAGATTTTATATTTTACACTGCCTTTTGTAATTTTAATAATAATGCTTAGAACAGAAATAGTTAGAATCCTGCTTGGTACTGGTTTTTATGATTGGAATGCAACAGTTATTACTGCTAATACTTTGGGTGCATTTGCTATTGGGGTTTGGGCAACCAGTTTGATTCAGCTTTTTGCTCGTGCATTTTATGCCAAAAAAGACACAATGACTCCAACAATAATAGCACTTATTTCAGCAGGAATTACGATTGGATTAGGATTTTTGTTTACTAATACCAACATTAGATTTTTAAATATGTCAGTGGTTGGACTTGCAACTGCATTTTCAATTGGCAGTATTGTCAATTTTATTTTGTTGGTTATTTTTATGAAAGACGCGCGTACATTTTGGACAAAGTCACTGCTGTATGAGATTTTTAAATATCTAATGGCTTTGATTATTGTTATTTTTGTTGCTCAAGGACTTAAAATTCTTTTTGGAAGTTTGGTGAATATGCAAACGCTTGTTGGAGTGGTTATAAAAACCGTTGCAACCTTTGTTGTTGCACTCGGTGTTTATATATTATTAACTTATCTTTGGGGAGTTAGAGAAATTTCTGCGTTTGTAAAAATATTTAAAAGAAAAGTAGTTTTGGAAAAATCAGAACAAGAAGCAGTGGTTGAAAAAGGTCAGACAGAGGGCTAAAAATTGAAAATTTTTAGGAATTTTAAATAACAAATTTTAAATTTTAAATCAAACTATAAATCTCAAATTGTCAAATATCAACTAATAATAATTGTCATTCCGGACTTGATCCGGAATCTCAGGGGTTAAAATGGAAGAACAAGAA
>CAYPSR010000005.1:0-26311 GCA_964413595.1 uncultured Candidatus Saccharibacteria bacterium | reverse complement strand
TGCATAATTGCACATATTGATCATGGAAAATCAACATTAGCTGATCGGTTTTTGGAATTAACAGGCACAGTTGATAAAAACAAAATGAAGCCTCAGCTTTTAGACAGAATGGATTTAGAAAGAGAGAGGGGCATCACAATAAAGTTGGCTCCGGTGCGGATGCACTGGTCGCCAACTTCGCTGATAAACGCAGATGATAAAAAGACCGCTGATAAACGCAGATTTTTATATGAAGATCTTACTTATAAACTTCGCGGAGCTTTATTCAATGTTTATAATAATTTAGGATCTGGGCATAAAGAATCGGTTTATTCAAACTCCCTAGAAGAAGAATTAAAAAAACAAAATATTAACTTTGAAAAAGAGAAGGTAATAGAAATTTATTATAATAATAAAAAAGTAGGGACTTATCAACCAGATTTTTTAATTGAGAATAAAATTATTATTGAATTAAAAGCACAATCATTTATTGGAAAAGATGCAAAAAAACAAACTTGGAATTATTTGAAAGGTTCAAAATATCGTTTGGCATTTTTAGTTAATTTTGGCCCAAAGCTTGATATTAAAAGAATTGTTTTTGATGAAGCCCGAGATAATCAGCGTCAATCTGCGGTATCATCTAATCTGCATAAATCCGCGGATTCAACTTATGAGTTGAATTTAATAGATACTCCGGGACATGTCGATTTTTCATATGAAGTTTCCAGGGCACTGAGAGCGGTTGAGGGAGTGGTTTTACTTGTTGATGCGACAAAAGGAATTCAAGCACAAACAGTTGCTAATTTAAAAATGGCCCAAGAGCTGGGTTTAAAAATAATCCCAGCAATTAATAAAATCGATGTTTACGGTGCTGATATTGAAAGTGTAAAAAAGCAAATATCAAACCTTTTAAATATTGATGAGTCAGAAATTAACCTAGTTTCTGCTAAGACAGGTGAGGGCGTAGAGGAGTTATTAAATAAAATTATCAAAGATATTCCTGATCCGCGAGAATCTGCGTTTTCATCAAATCCGCGAGAATCTGCGATGTTGTCTGCACTTATTTTTGACAGCATTTATGATAAATATAAAGGAGTTATTGCATATGTTAGAATATTTAGTGGTGAGATTGAACAAGGTAAAAAGATATTGCTGTATTCACAAAATCAAACGGCAGAGGCAACCGAAGTAGGGTACTTTGCTCCGGAATTTAAAAAAAATAATATTTTAAAGAGCGGTGAGATTGGATATATTGCAACAAATTTAAAAAACCTGGAAAATGTTAAAATCGGGGATTCCCTCACCCTCTCCCCTGCTGAAGAAAATTTTTCTGCCATAAAGGGCTTTAAAGAGCCAACTCCTATGGTTTTTGCATCATTTTTTCCTCTTGTAGGGGAGGAAATTAATCGATTAAAAGATTCGCTTGAAAAATTTAGATTGTCCGACAGCGCTTTAAAATTTGAGCCCGAAGTTTCTAACACCTATGGGTCAGGATTTAAGTGTAGCTTTTTGGGGCTACTACATTTGGAAATAGTAAAAGAAAGATTAAAAAGAGAGTTTGGCCAAGATCTAATAGTGACTACGCCTTCTGTGTCGTACAAGATTTTAAAGACAGATGGTACTGACAAAAAGATTCAAAAAGCAGAGGATATGCCAGATAGATCAGAAATTAAAACAATATCTGAGCCTTGGGTAAAGCTAGAGATTCTTTCCCCTTCTCAATATCTGTCGCCAATTATTAATCTTTTAACAAATAAGCGTGGATATTTAATATCAACAGACAATTTTGACGCAACTCATTTAAATATTACAGCTCATCTTCCCCTATCATCTTTAATTATTGATTTTTATGATGGATTAAAAAATGCGACCCAGGGATATGCATCTTTAAATTACGAATTCTTGGAATACAGAGTTGAAAAGTTAGCAAAATTAGATATTTTAATTAATGGTGAACCAGCTCAAGGGTTATCAAGAATAGTTCCCTACTCTGAGGTTCGAGATACTGGAGCAGGTGTTTTAGTAAAATTAAAAACCCTAATCCCCCGCCAGATGATAGCCATTGCGCTTCAAGCCAAGGTTGATGGCGATATTGTTGCTCGAGAAAATATCTCAGCACTTAGAAAAGATGTTACAGCCAAGCTTTATGGTGGTGATGTAACTAGAAAAAATAAATTACTTAAAAAACAGGCGAAGGGAAAGAAAAAGATGAAAGAAATTGGAAAAGTCCAAATCCCCTCTGATACATATATTAAGATGTTGAAAATATAAAAAATGAAAATTATTGATCAATTTTTAAAAGCAATTGAAGAAATATTTATCGGGATGGATCCAAGAACCTTCTGGCCCTTAAACGGCGGACAGGTTGATGCGTACTTTGACGTCGCCGAGGCGCTTGATATGTATTATAAACTAACTAAGTTGAAGAAAACTAAAAGTATTCAAGAAATTGCAGAAATAATGCCCGCAGCAGACATAATTCGCCTATTTCTTCAACATAATGCAATTATCGGTCTAAAAGTTGCTCATAAACTTAATATTGATAATATTCCTGCCAAGAAAAGGTTAGAATATACTTTGTTATTATTTGATATTTTGAAAGCAAAAGTCCAAAGTGACATTTTTTGCCTGAATGGTAAAAACTTAATATTTAATGACAGACAACTTAATGAAGTTTTAAAAATAGACTGGTATATTCCAAAATTAGAACAAGACAAAAAGAAAATTGCTTTTTTGACCATAGATGCTAATAATTTTTGCTATAGTTTATATTATGATTTATATATGACTGGCGGTTTTTACATCCATGGTCCATACAATGTATCGAAAAAATTTGGCGAGCATTCAACTTTAATTATTCGTGATTATCACGATGTTAATCCTAAGAATATTTGGCCAAAACTTAACTTTCCCTATAAGACCATGAAGATTTTAGCAATTTACAAAAACTTAGATTTAAAAATAAATTTTGCTAATCATCCGACATCTAAAGAATCTGTAGGTGATAAATTGATTGCATATAAAATAATTGTTGATAATAAGGAATACGAATTTCAAAAAATAGATCAACTGATTAATATATTCGAGAAAGCAACTAAATCTCAATTTGATATGATTAACAAAATGTCGGATTTGGATAAAATACGTAAGGGTGCTTTAATTGAATATTACTTATTTAAGGATTTCCGCCAGGGTCTTAAAAGCGATTGGAAGCCACCGAAGATTGTCGAAGAGAATATAGAAAAGTTTGGAGATAAATTTATTAAACAATTTAAATTACAAGATAAACCCGAAATTAAACATTGGAGAAAATTATTTGATCCGAGAAACGACTACTATTAAAATCTTGTAATCAGGACGGATTTTTGCTGAAACAAAAAATTCTCCTTATCGGAGAATTTTTGTATGGCGGACCTGGAGGGGATACATCCTTCGTCAAGACTTCGGAGTACAAGTCGAACTAAGTGAGTTCTTACCGCCTCCAAATTTGTTTTAAAACAAAAATACCCGCAAGGGGCATTTGTTTTAAAATCGGACCTGGAGGGGATCGAACCCACGACACAGAGCTTAAAAGGCTCCTGCTCTACCACTGAGCTACAGGTCCAGAAATTATATTGAGTGATGAGAAATGAGTAATGTGAAAAAACCAAAACTCAAAACCAATATCAAAAAACATTTGATACAATTAAAATTATAGCAAAAATATCACCATTATACAAGATTTATAAATACTAATATTAAAACTGAAATAGTGTTATATTTGTGGTCGCGCGAATTTGACTATGTTTACTTTCATAATCACTCCAACCCTGAGTGATTTCTGATTATTTATTATTACTGTCGAAGATCATAAATGGTTTTATATATAATGTTATTATATAAAAACGATCGTTGGTAAAACATTACTTTTTGAGGCTAATATTTTTGATTATTTTGATTGTTTTAAAATATTACATTATTACAAAAAATAGAGAAAGCTAGGTTGTGGATTAGTCTTCTCTATTTTATTATTTTGGACACTTTCTATTTATATGGTTCGGCTTTGATGATAATATATTCTAATCTTTCAATTTTCTTTTTTAAGATTTTTTCAATTTCTTTACATTGTTTATCGACTTCTTTCAATTTCAAACGAGGATCTAATAAAACTTTAATTTCAGCAAAAATTTTTCCGCCGGCTTGACGAGTTTTAACATCCTCTAAAACTAATTCTAGGTCTTTGGAAATTTCCTCTATTTGTTTTTCAGTTTCAACATCAGAGGTGTCTAAAAGCGATTGAGAAACCTGTTTTACCAAAAACCAAGATTCTATCAAAATATAAATGCCAACTACTATTGCTAAAATTGCATCTGCTAGGTTATAATATTTAATCAATATTAAACCAATAAATAATCCAATAGAAGCGATAACATCAGTCCGAGAATGTTTAGCATCAGAAATTAGTCCGATAGAATGCATTTTTTTACCATAATAAAATTTAGCTCGCGCCATTACCTCGTTAATAATTGCTGAAAAACCCATTACAACCAGTCCCCAAATACTCCAACTTATTGGTGTTGAGATAAAAAATCTGGTTATTCCTTCGTATAAAATCCAAAATGCTGAAATCGCCAAAAGCATTACTACTACCAGCGATGCTAACGATTCTGATCTAAAATGACCGTAGGGATGTTCTTTATCTGCTGGTTTTGAAGATGATTTGATTCCCAACCAAGTTACGATTGAGGATACAACGTCTAAGCCTGAATGAATCCCTTCAGCAATTAGGGCAACTGAACCAATTAAAAAACCAACAATCAATTTGAATATTGTTAATAAGATATTTACTAAACTAGAAATTATAGAGATATTTAATTGATTCATATCAAATTCTTAATCTTATTATATATTTTTCTAATTTCTTTTTCTGCTTTCAATTTAGTTTTAATAATCGGCTTTAAATCAACAAGCGCTTTAATTATTTTTTGATTATAAGAAATCCGACCTAAAATATTATCTTTAAATTCTTTTTCAATTTTCAAGGTATATTTTTTGTTTATATCCCATTTATTGATTACAATTTTATAAGGAATTTGGAAAAACCTAACAACACTTAAGGCTCTTTTTAAATCTGTGAATCCAGATGGAGTTGGTTCAGTAATTAAAATTGCTAAATTTGTATCTTTAACAGAAGCAATGACGGGACAGCCGGTCCCTGGGGCACTGTCAATTATCATTATATCATAAGAATTACCCTCTGCTTTTTCTCGTAAATATGAAATAATATTTCCTGAGCCAGTTTCGCCGATTTTTAATTGGCCTGAAACAATCTTAATTTTATTGAAATTATCTTTAACATTTATTATGCCATTTTTAACTTTTTTTAATTTGATGGCATTTTGAGGGCAAATAATTTGGCAAACTCCACAACCTTCGCACAAAAATGGATTAATCTCAATTTTACCATTTTGAAACTTGATGGCGTTAAATTGACATTTTTCAAGACATTTTTGACAATTATTGCATTTTTTTAAATCAATATTTGCTTTTTCAGAAGTTGAAAACTTTTGCTGTTTATCCCACTTTTTTACTCCGCCAAGCCACAATGCTAAATTTGGAGCATCAACATCTCCGTCAAGGGCAACAACTTTTTTACCTTCTAAATTAAACAGCATTGCCAAAGATGATGCCAGCATTGTTTTGCCAACACCCCCTTTGCCCGACGCAACAACTATTTTAATTTTTTTTGGTTTCATCATCTAAATTAATTTCTCCTAAATTGCCTTTTGAGTATGCTCGAGCTATTTTTTTTGAATAATTAATATTAAATTTAATATTAGCGTTACATTTTTTAGCTATTTCTTCAATTTCTTTTTTATTACCTAAATTTGCCTGATTAACAATAATTTCCGTTGGAATTTTTAATTTATTCAATAGTTCTAAAATTAACTTTAAATCATGGGCACCTAGGGGTGTTGGTTCAGTTATCGCATATGCTTTGTCTACGTTAATTAAGGCTGAGATTACTGGACAATGGGTACCGGCTGCAGTATCAAATAAAACAACATCAGCTTTTATTTTTTTAGCAAATTCAATTGCGGTTTTTTTAACTTTGCTAACAACTGGTCCAGTTTCTTCTAGAAGCGGTTTTGCCAAACCGGTAATTAGCCAAAGATTTTGATGGGTTTTATTTAAATAGATTTTACCAATTGTTTCCCTTTTTGTTTTTATTGCTTGATGAGGACAGCTGATCCAGCAGGCACCACAGCCACTGCATAATTCTTTAAAAAATGTTGGATAATCATTTTGTGGCATAAATATTGCTTTTTGCCGGCATACTTTTACACATTTTCCGCATTTTTGACAGAGTTTTTTATCAAAAACAGGGAATTTAAAGCTAACATTTTTTATAGGTTTTTTTAATTTTTGGCCTGTAATTAAATAATTATTTGGACATTCAACATCCAAATCAACTAAAACTACTTTTTTATTTTTTGCTAAATTGTAGGCGAGTAATATAGCGACTGTAGATTTGCCAGTACCGCCTTTACCACCTGTAATTGCGATCTGTTTCATTGTTTTTTTGTTGTTAAGGACCACCTTAACTCATTTCAAATCCAGGCCCAGTAGCATTTTTAGCTTCTTTTAACTCGCCTTTATTAAATTGCTTTAATACTTGTTTTACAGTTTTATTAAAATCAACTGTATAGATTTTAATGCTGGCTGATTTCAAGGCATTATAAGCATTTGGCCCAATATTGCCAGTAATAACTGTGTCCACTTTTTCATTTGCTACTATTTGAGATGCAGAAATTCCAGCTCCATGCATCATTGGAACCCCTTCATTTTTAAGGGCTTTAAAATTTTCCTCTTCGTTATCACCGATCAAAAAATACGCTGCTCGGCCGAATCGAGGATCAACAAGTGAATTTAAACTCTCACCTGTTGAAGAAATACAAATTTTCATTTTTCCTCCCGATTAGTTATTGGACTCTTGTCATTTTAGCTTTACACTTTGGACAATCAACTGTAAAGCATGGAATTCCTCTTTGATGTGGAATTTTTTCGCCACAAGCAGGGCAAACGCATTCTCCACTTGGGCCCAGTCCAAATCCACCAGGCTGACGACCCCTTTCCGGTCTTTGCCCCATATTACCAGGTCTTATTCTTCTTCCATTAGGCATGATTCCTCCTAAGTTAATTAATTATTTTAATTGCTTTATTTTTTATTAAAGCATCAGCAATCTTTTGATGTGCTGATTCCAAATCGCGATGAAAAGTAGTCCGAGAAATTTTCATTTTTTTAGCACATTCTCTGTGGTCAAGGCGCTCAATTTCTTTTAATCTTAAAGCCTCAATTTCATTATGTGACAAAATAACCTCTTCAAGTTGTGATAGGGGCATTGCACGTGGTTTAAAATATCTATTATCCAAATCAATAGATATGTGTCGATTTTTTCTTGGTCGGCCTCTTCTCATATTAATTTTATTAGCAAATTAATTCTAAACTATTCTACTCTTCTATTTTAGGACATATGTCCGTATATGTCAAGTGTTTTACATTAAAAATCAAAAAATCCACTAATTTTGAAGATTTAAAGTTTGGATTTTTTGATCTATTGTTAGTTAATATCGTCTTCTTCGGGATTCTTTTCTGGAATAATATTTATTAACGCGAGGCGTCGACTTAGCCGCTGCTCCTGCCTCAGATGATTCGCCACCCGATGTAGCTGAGACAAATATCATCATCAGGGCTGGAAGCAGAACCCACCATGTTCTAAAATTATACATAAATTTCGCCAAAGATGATCCAGCCAAAATAGATGCCCGAACGTCTGGTGCCATAAAAGTTAAAAGAGAAGAAATTATTAAGAAAGCACACAATACACTATAGGAAATAGCTATAAAAGGCGAAGATATCCGTGAGCTTTTTCCTGAGATAACTTTACTCTTAAATGATAACAGCAGTATAAACAAGATAAATAAAATCGTTTTAAATATAAATGGATTGATATTTGCCCTAAACCAGATTTGATTCATCAAGACCTGGTTGCCTGTTAAAATATTATAAATTTGATTTCCCCAAATTGAGGTTACAGCAAGTGCGATATAGGCTGAAATTAAGGTTGCTTGAATTTTATCTTTTTGTAGTAAAAATCCAAAAGCAACGATTGCTCCTACTCCTAATAGTATTACTGTATTCCATGTTGGATTCATAACCATCATCCAATACGACATTTCAAAGAAGGTACTTTGTGCCGTCTGGTCCTACTAATATTATCCCGATATTTTACTATATATAATAGTGATCGGGATCCCGACTTTATGTCGGGACGAATTGATACAAATATACGAATAAAAATAACTTTATTGTGTTGTGTCAGTTGTTGTATTTGCGTCAGTGTTTGTGCTGTCAGTAGAATTTAATTGATCGGTTTGTGTTTGGTCTGTTTGGGTTGTGTCTGTAGAAGCTTGGGTTCCTGAGGAATTAATTAATTTTCCAGTGTTAGCATCAATTTGCGCCGTGAAAGCATCGTCAGCATTAGAATAAGTATATTTTATAAACCAATAAAGATAATCGTCTGGATCTGATCGGTAAAGACTTAGGTTTATTTTTGTATTAGCTAGGTCTTTTTCTCTAAAAGTTTTTCCACCCTTTTCTTCTGCAACCTTAAAAGCATCGAGCCATGATTGTTTTAAATAGCTGGCATTTATTGCGAGTGTAGGGCTTGGTAAGTCTTCTAAATAATCTTCTTTATGAACTAGCGTTCTAATACTTTGTCCGGTATTATTAAAACTGACTGCAAAATAAAAAAACTTGCTATATTGATTATTTAGTTTAGAACTAAAAGAATAAATACTATTAATATTATTAATTTCAAGATCACCAAGAAAATCAACGCTTAAAGCAATAAATTGACCATTTTTATCCCAATAGACTAATTTATCTTTGGCGGTTTGTAGGTTTTGAAGAGTTGTAGATAAAACGGTTTGATTATCTAGGTCTAAAATCCCAGTTTTTTGAGTTGTCTGTTGATCTGTTGGTATTTCCGCTGGGGGTGTATCTTGTTTTTTACAACCAAAACCTAAAAACAAAAAACAGACCAATATTAAAACTGTAAGTTTGGCGATATTTTTCATTACCCTCCTTAAGACTATAATATCGAAATAATAGAGTGATAGCAAGAGTAGCAGAATAATTTTAAATATACAAATTTTAAATTTTAATTCAATATCAAATTATAATTTGATTAATTATCGATTAAAATTTATTTAAAATTAAAAACTTAAACTTTATAATTTTTAAGGTTATAATAAAATTAATGTCTAAAACAAAGAAATTCAAAATACATTCGTCAATTTTATTTTTAGTATTTTTAGTTTCTTTTGTTGTCGCATGTTTTGTTGCTGATTCTATCGGCTTTAATAATATGTATCTTTTGGTCTTGCTTGTTATTCCGATAATATGTTTTTTTAAATTTAGAAGATACTTTATTCTTAGCATCTTAATCATTTTAGGACTGGCATCAGGGGTTTTTTGGTATAAATATAATATTTACAAAAATCAAAATCAAAACATTCCAATAGGTGAAAGTGCAGAGGTATATGGACAGATAATTAATTCTAAAGAAATGAGGGGCAGATATCTAATTGCCATAAGTTCAAACTCAATTAGAAATGACTATAAACACCTTAAGTTTTATGCGCTAACATTTGAAAATCCAAGGGTATTAAATGACAAGGTATCTTTAAAAGGGGAGATAACCAAAATTAATAAAGATAATTTCTTATATAAATCATCAAAGAGCCAGGGGATATTTTATGAAATTAAAAATTCTAAAATTAAAAATATTGACCAGTTCAGGTTTAAAGAAGGTTTATTCACGCGTATTTCTAATAGTCTAAAGCGATTTGGAGATTTAGTGGATTTAAAAATCAAGCGCAGTATGCCACAGCCTGAGGCTGGATTTATTTCAGGAATCTTGATTGGACAGAAAAGCGACATGGACAAGGGCTTAAAAACCAATTTGTCAAAAACCGGTACAACTCACTTAATCGCTTTATCTGGATTTAATATCACAATAGTAATTAGTTTTATTTTGTTTATTTTTAAACCCTTTCCTAGAAAATATGTTTATCCTTTAACAATTATTGGAATTATTGCTTTTGTAATGATGACTGGCTTTTCAGCCTCAATTGTCAGGGCCGCGCTCATGGGATCAATTTTAATTATTGCCAAGTCTTTTGGAAGGCTGACAACTCAATCTATTGTTATTGCAATTTCGGCTTTTTTAATTTCAATTTTTAATCCTTTATCTTTGCGATTTGATATTGGCTTCCAACTTTCATTCTTAGCAACTCTTGGCCTCGTTTATCTAGCGCCTCTAATAGAAAAGTCAATTGGTAGGTATTTAAAAAATGTTCCAAAAATTCTTTCCGAAACCCTGATTTTAACTTTTTCTGCCCAGATTATGGTATTACCAATTTTAATTCTATATTTCAATACAGTTTCAATCGTCTCGCCAATTACTAATTTAATTATTGTACCTTTGATTCCTGGACTTATGATATTAGGATTTATTCAAGTAGTGCTTTCGTTTATTTGGATTAAGCTTGGCATAATATTTGGATATTTTACTTGGATTTGTTCACATATAGTTTTAGAAATAATTAATGGATTTGCGAGCCTTGGTTTTGCAAGTATTAAAATAGAAAATATAAAATCAGCAATCTTAGTCCCCTATTATATTTTGATTTTAATAAATATTACTTATAATAATTTAAAAAATAGATATGAAAAACAAAGCGCTTAATGGATTATTTTTAATTATATTGGCTGTTGTTGCCTTGTTTTATTGGTTTTTATTTGATCAAAAAAATAATGATTTAAAAGTAGTGTTTTGTGATGTTGGCCAAGGTGATGCAGCACTTATCCAATTTCCCGGAAACGAGGAAGTTTTAATAGATACTGGACCGAATAATTCGGTTTTAAACTGTCTTGGAAAGCACATGTCTTTTTACGACCGAAAAATTAGTTCTATCTTTTTATCACACTTAGATTCCGACCATATTGCTGGAACCTTAGACGTGATAGAAAATTATGATGTTGGTACAATATATTTAACTAATAAAAATAAAGAAAGTGCAATTTTCAATAAAATTCAAGATAAAATAAGTGAAAAAGGTATTCCAGAAAAGCTAATTTATCAAGGTCAAAATTTTGCCTTCGGTAATTATTCAATCAGTACTTTGTGGCCCGACTATACTACTTTTTCTGATTCATCACTTGATTCAAATGAGTATAGCGCAGTTTTAAAGTTAAATGATGGAAAAGTTAATTATCTTTTTACAGGTGATATTAATAAAAAAGTATCAGATAAAATAGCTATGCAAGAAAAATCAAAATTAAAATCTCAAGTTTTAAAAGTCCCCCATCATGGATCTAAAGATTTTTCTCAAACCTTTGTTTTAGCAGTTGACCCAGAAATTTCTATAATATCGGTTGGGGCAAAAAATCGTTATGGCCATCCAGCCAAAGAGGCCTTGGATTTTTATGATTCAAATAAATTCAAATACCTTCGAA
Source organism: uncultured Candidatus Saccharibacteria bacterium (assembly GCA_964413595.1). GTDB lineage: Bacteria > Patescibacteriota > UBA1384 > DATEAH01 > CAYPSR01 > CAYPSR01. Next base: position 14,769 of record CAYPSR010000005.1, on the reverse strand, counting down.
CAGATCAAGAGGGTGATATTGTGATAGAGAGCGACGGAGAGAGTTGGAATGTGAAGTGAGTAATGTGTAATGGGAGAGTTTGATTGTCATTCCGGAGAAATTGGGAATCCAAGATAGATTATTCTTCGACTTTATGGAGAAGACAAGTTCTCGACAAGCTCGAACAATAATGATAAGGGGTGTTGCAGGGCGCGTAAAGAGGGGTTTAATAGCTTGGAAGCCATCAGCTCTTTACACGCCCCTGCGTAGATATATATTTAGCCTTAATCAGGTCACGCCGCTCAATGCGGTTTTACGTGTCTGACAAGGCTGGAGTTTCCCTTTCGGGTGGGGGGGGCGGGGGTTATCGGGGTACGGCGTAGGTACCGGGTGCTACCAGGAGGTAAGTGTTGGCGTCAATGACGCGACATTTTGCCTGGTTGCCAGGTAGAACCTGGATTACCCGGAGTTTGGCCAAGTATTGGCCATCTTGTAGGATGGTTAGTTCTTGGCCGGTAGAAATCCCGCTTATAGACATCACGATGATGTCGTCGGGATTTGCCGTGGAGCGGCGGATCGGATACCGACCGCTCGTCGACGCGCTAGGCGTCGGGTTCGTGGTCATGGGGCCGTTGGGCCCGATGACGGGGAGGAAGTTGCCAGTTTGTGACTGGCGGGTCGTTGAAGATTCGTGGGGGCTGGGTAGTTCACCCATTTGCCCCAGGGCCTTGGCGAACGCATTGCGCGCCGCTTTGGCCTCGGCCGTCTCAGGAGTCCCAGAGCTGAGCACGTTGCCCAGCAAGGCGTCGCCGAGTTGCCCCAGGAAGCTTGACCCGTTGGAATAGGTCTGCACCTCCCGGGAACCGGCAGTGGCATAACCCTGATAGTGCGTCGTCCCTCGCGGGTCGATGCGGTCGATTAGGACCAGGCTGGCAGCCTGCCCCTTTTTGACATAAACCGACCTGCCACCGATGGGCAAGTCGTAGCCACCGACTTGCGCCGGATGGCTAAATGCTTGGACATGCCACCGAAGTGACACATCCACCAGGTCGTCCGGGCCCGCGTAGTAAGTCACGCGAGCATCCCAGCCCTTCTGCCTAAGCAGAGTGGCCAGCCAGCCAGCCGCTTCCTGCGAAGCGGTTCCGTCCTCGTAGAAGCCCCGCAAAACTGGGGCGTTCTGCCCTGGCGGCGGGCTCGTCACGACGAGCGTGACAGGTGCCCCGGCCGGGACGGTCTGCTGTGCGTCTCCCCTGACCATAATGGCCAGGATGACTACCGTCATTGCCGAAAGTCGCATTTCTGCGACCTCCTTTCAAAACATCAAGCGTCTGAGGCTACGCATTGCGCGTATTTATGCCTCAGTCCGTATCGGATACAACTATTGCAGTAGCTACATTATATCATGGTATGGCGAATTAGTCAAGCCTAATTGAATCGCAGATTTTCGCTAAAAAAATTATATTGTAAATAAACACAAATGAGTTAAGAATAAAAACATAACAAATGTCGTCGATCGTTTAAAATCGCTACGTTGTTAATAATGATATTTGAGTATATAAGAAAATTCTTTTGCATAAACATTTAAAACCTTAAGCGCATAAATGTTTAATTATAAAGATAAAGCTGAAATAAATTCAGAGATTCTTCAATGTCACTCAGAATGACAAACTGGGCCCTTCTTCGCATAAAGCTTCGAAGGGTAAAAGGTGGAAAAAGATAGGCAAAGATGGTAGAATGAAATGGAAGCTAGACGCTAGAGTTTAGAATCTAAAAAAAAATGAGATCCTGAAACCCCGAAAATATCCTTCGGATAAACGGGGCAGGCAAGTTCAGGATGACAAATGCTGGCTCTTCACCCACCCAAAAACAAAGAGGAGTTGAACGATAAATATATAGATTTTTAAAAATAATTCGAAATTTACAATTTGAAATTTGAATTGAAATCTTAATGTTTCAATAATTGAAAATTTAAACATTAAAAATTTATTTAAAATTTATAAATTAAAATTTAAAATTCCTCCGAAGGAGATTTATGAGCGGACATTCAAAGTGGTCAACAATCAAACATAAAAAAGCAATAACAGATGCTCGAAGAAGCAAGAGTTTTTCAAAACTAACTCATGACATAATGATTGCTACAAAAAACGGTGGTCCAGATTCTGAAAAGAATTTTCGCCTTCGCTTGGCAATTCAAAAAGCCAAAGCTGGAAACTTGCCAAATGATAATATTGATCGATCAATTAAAAAAGCCACTGGTCAACTTGGGGGTGGTATTTTAGAAGAGCTTACAATTGAGATTGTTGGCAGTGAAAATTCCAATGCGCTTGTTTTTGCGCTTACAGACAACAAAAATCGTACTTTACCAGAAATTAAAAATATAATTGAAAAGGCTGGATTTAAGGTCGTGGCATCCGGTGCTGTTTCTTGGGCGTATAAACAATATGCAGTTTTTAAGTTTGATATAGAAAAAGAAAAAAAAGATAAAATTGAACTTGCGCTAATAGACGCCGGGGCCGAAGATTTTCAATATTCAGATAGTTTAATGGTTGTTTTTGGAGAATTGTCAAAATCAGAAGATATTAAAAAAGTATTAGATGATAATCAGATTCAAGATTATAGTGATGAGATTGAATGGATCAGCGATAATCAGATTGATGTCAGTGAAATTATCAAACAAAAATTATCAAATCTTGAAGAAAAATTAGCACATATAGATGAATTTTCAGAAATGGCTACGAACCTTAAAATTGAATAAACAATTTTAAAGAAATTTCAAATTTCAATTTCCAATAACCAGTCAAATTCTAAATTTCAAATATCAAACCAATGCCCAGAATAGAAAATATCTGGGTTTTTTGTTATTATAGGAATAGAAATTAGCTAAAGGAAAATGGAAAATTGTAAAAAGCAAATGAGATTTCTCGCTTTCGCTCGAAATGACGCAAACTTATTTTCCATTTTCTTATAACGAATTTTAGAATATAAATCAAAGTAATCGCGAAATATTATATAGATTATGAAGCAAAATAATAATAAAAAAGTACTCGGTATTGATCCAGGGACAACTACTGTTGGTTATGCAATACTCGAAAAAATAGATGGTAAAAATCAACTCATTGAACATGGGACAATAAACACCAAACCAAAAATTCCGCTTGAAGATAAACTTTTAGAAATCTATTATGATATAATAAAATTAATAGATAAACACAAGCCAAACTTAATGGCTGTTGAAAGCTTGTTTTTCTGTAATAACCATAAAACTGCGATTGCAGTTGGTCATGCCCGAGGAGTGATACTACTCGCTGGAAAGCAGAAAAAGATTCCAATTTTAGATTTTACCCCTTTGCAGGTTAAATCTGGAATTTGCGGAAATGGAAATGCAAAAAAACAAGAGGTCCAAAAAATGATTCAAATGATATTAGGCCTAGAATCAGCACGAATACAAGATGATGCTGCAGATGCAATAGCGATTGCACTATGTGCAATAGATAGAAATCCTAGACTTTGAATTGTCATTCCTGACTTGATCAGAAATCCAAGATAGAAATGAAAAACTATTATGTTTATATATTATCATCAAAGAAAAAGGGCACATTATATGTAGGAGTTACATCAGATTTAACAAAAAGAATATATGAACAAAAGTCAAAATTAGTTGATGGATTTACAAAAAAATACAATATTGATAAACTAGTTTATTTTGAACAAACTAATTTTGTAGAAGAAGCAATCAACAGAGAAAAAAGAATTAAAATATGGAAAAGAAGCTGGAAAATCGAATTGATTGAAAAAGAAAATCCAAACTGGAGAGACTTATACAAAACTATAATATAGATTCCAGCTTTCGCTGGAATGACAGGTAAATGGAGGGAATATCGCTACAATTCGTCAAAATCCAATTACAGGTGATTATGTTGTAATTGCGACCGAACGTGCAAAAAGGCCGCAAGATTTTGTAAAACCAAAAATTGATAAACAGAAAGACAAAGAAAAAGATTGTCCGTTTTGTCCAGAAAATATACAAAGTCAAAAAATCATAAAAGAAGCTAGTTTTAGAGATATTTATGTTTTAGAAAACAAATACCCAGCTTTTAATTTAGAAAATAATATTGAGTTTCAATTTTCCGGTGATCTATATTATTCTGCTCATGCTTTGGGTAGTCATGAGGTTGTTGTTCCCTTTGATCATTTTAAAGATCTAGCAGACATGGAGCCACATGAACTTGATAATTATCTTCGAGTTTTTCAAAATAGACTCTTAGTTCATAAAAACAATCCTTACATTGGCTATTCGCTTGTTATTCATAATCATGGAGCCGAGTCAGGCGCCTCTTTGGCTCATCCTCATTCACAGATTTTTGCACCGGAAATTATACCCAAAAATATTGTTTCTGAGCTTGAAGGTGCCAAAGATTGGTTTATCAAAAATGAAAATTGTGTTTATTGTGAGATTTTAAAAGAAGAGCAAAAATATCAAAAAAGAGTAATTGACGAAAATGAAGATTACCTAGCTGTTGCTGCATATGCGCCTAGATTTTCGGGCGAGGTTTGGATTATTCCAAAACATCATATTACTCATTTCGAACTTATTCGTGATGATTCTAGAAAGAACTTGGCTAAAATATTTTCTAATATTTTAAAAAAGATTGACATTGGTTTTGGCGACCCCGCCTATAATTTTTATATTCACACGTCACCTTTTACTAATTATAATACTGATAAGTATTACCATTTTCATTTAGAAATTATGCCTAGAATGTCTGTGTGGGGTGGTTTTGAACTTGGCGCTGGAATGCCGATTGATGTTTTACTTCCAGAAGCAGTCGCAGAATTTTTGAAAGGAGTACAAATATAATCCTACAAAAAATACCAATTTTTACGAATATACGAATTAAATCAAAAGTGACTGATATATAATATTCGTACATCCGTATTTATTAGTAATATTAGTAGGACCAGACGGCACAAAGTACCTTCTTTGGAATGCCTAATGGGATGATGGTATGAAAATTTCTTGGATTTCAATTTGGCCCCCTAGAATTACCGCTATTTCTGAATATAGCGAAAGTATTGTTTCAAAATTAAAAAGCGAACACCATGTAAATGTTATATCTCATATTGATGCCGGAAGACCAGGTGAGACTCATCTTTCGCCAATTATAAATTTAGAAAAATCTGACTGGCCACAAACTGTTTTTGATTCGATCGAGAAGTATAAACCGAATTTAGTAGTTTTGAATCATGATTTTACATCATTTGGATATAGAAAGTTGGCTACTAGTTTTTCACAAAACCCAGAAGATGGTTTTGGATTTTTAGAACTTTTGTTTAGATTGAAAAATTCTAATATTCCAAGAATTGTGATTTATCATGATTTAATGGAGCCTTTAAGTGACGCTCAAAAGACTTTTTACGATATTTCAACAAAACTCAGTACAGCATCAGGGGTATTTGGCTTAAAGAATAAAAATCTTTTTATAAATATGTTTCATGTTTTAGCAGGAAAAGTTTTTGATGTTCCAATAATTACAGAGAGTTATCATCAGTACTCAAAAGAACATTTAAGAGAAAAGTGGAATATTGGAAAAGACAAAATCGTGTTTGGTATGGTTGGATTTTTGGAAAACTACAAAAACTTTGAATATATAATTGATGTTTTTAATAGGTTTGAAAAAAGAGATGATGCTGAGCTGATTATTGCAGGAATTGGTTTACCAGGACATGATGAATCTTTAAGATATGAAAAACAGATTTTGGAGAAAATCAAAACGAGCAAAATTACAAATAAAATAAAATTAATAAATAGATTTTTAGAAAATACAGAATTAAATGAGGTAATTCAATCGCTTGATGCTTTGATTTTGCCATATTCCAGATGTTCGCAATCAATCATAATGGGTAAAGCAATTAGTTTTGGTATTCCAATTATTTCTTCGGCTTGTTCAAATTTGGCAGATGTTTTACGAAAGACTAAATCAGGATTATATATTGATATAAATAATAAGACTAAAACTTATGATGTTTTTAATCGAATTTTAAAAAATCCAAATATTTTAAATAGACTGTCGATAAATTCATTAAAATATTATCAGAATAATAATATAGAAAAGACAATTGATTTATATAGTAGGTTTTTTAAAAATATTTGCTAAATTGGTTGATTAAATTAGTAAATTAAGATAAAATGCAGGGGATAAATGTCGAAACCAGAATGAGTAATGTCGAACCAATTAAGAAATTCAAATTAAAAAATAGGAATTAGGGTATTGGTTATTTAAGCATTTTTTCGTCATTATGATTTCTTGATTATTAATTATTGAATCCTAAATTGGAAACAATTAATAATAGCACGTTATTTAAATATTTAGTGAAAATAAAAAAAGGAAAAACATGGAATTAACAATATTTAATTTTTTCAGCTATTGGGTAAACTTTGTAATTCAAAAGGGAGTGCCACAAGAAGCAGTTATTTTAATTTTAATGCTTCCGATAGTTGCAACAATTATTGCAATAATTAGACAAATTATAGGTTTTAAAACATTGGGAATTTATCTGCCGTCAATTTTAACAGTAACTTTTTTAGCCACCGGATTTGTTAACGGCATTGTAATATTTTTAGCAATTTTACTTTTTGGCACATTGTTTAGATTAGGATTGAGAAAAATGAAACTTTTATATTTGCCAAGAATGGCATTACTTTTGACACTGGTATCGCTTGTTTCGTTTGGGATTTTGGCGCTGGCATCTAAAATGGACATTACCAGATTAATTGCTGTAAATGCGCTTCCAATCTTAATCATGATTTTATTAGTTGAAAACTTTATTGATCTTCAAATTCAAAAAGGTGCAAAAGATTCAATTAAGCTTACAATTACGACTTTGATTATTGTTGCTTTTTGTTATTTAATAATGAACTCTCAACATGTTCGAAGTTTTGTTTTGTCTTACCCAGGGCCAATTACTTTGGTTGTAATTTTAGCAAATATTATTTTGGGTCGCTGGACAGCACTGCGATTAGTTGAATATCATCGGTTTAGAGATATTTTGAGTGAAAAGAGCAAGAAGTAGTATGTGGTATTTGGTATAGAATATTGAGTTTAGAATTTAGAATAAAACAAAAATAAATATTGTTCGAAAACGACAACGAGCGCTTGAGAACTATAAGTATTAAACTTCTCGGATAGTAGTTTCTTTCCTCGAAGAATATAATTAATTTAAATATTATGGCAAAGGCTAAGCATCTTTTAGGCATGAATGCCAGAAACTTGGTTTATATAAAAAACCTCAATCCAAAAAAATTGAAGGATATTGTTGATGATAAATTAAAAACTAAAACAATTTTGAAAAAAGCTGGAATCCCAGTGCCAAAATTAATTAAGGTTTTTAGAACTGCAGAAGATATTCAAACATATGATTATGAGAAATTACCAAATAGTTTTGTTGTAAAACCAGATCACGGGTTTGGTGGCGGCGGGATTATGGTTGTTTATGGAAAAAAGAAAGATGCTTGGATTTTGCAAAACGGGTCTGAAACATCGGTTGAAGATATTAAGTTGCACCTTTTTGATATATTAGATGGAAGTTTTTCTTTGAAAAATATTCCTGATACTGTTTATATTGAAAAGAAATTAAAAACTAGCCGGGCATTTAAAAAATATACTTATCGTGGAGCGCCAGATATTAGAGTAATTGCCTATAATAATGTTCCGATTATGGCGATGCTTAGATTGCCAACAGAAGAATCAGGTGGTCGCGCGAACTTACATCAAGGTGCAATTGGAGTAGGAATTGATATTGCATCTGGGATTACTACTTATGCAGTTTATAGAAACAAATATATTAAATATGTTCCAGGAACAAAAACTAAATTAAATGGTTTTAAAATTCCTCAATGGGAAGATATTTTAAGGCTTGCTATTGAAGCACAACAAGTACTGGGTTTGGGATATATTGGAGTTGACATTGTAATTGATAAAGAAGAAGGGCCTTTGATTTTAGAAGTTAATGCTAGGCCAGGGCTTGGAATTCAGCTCGCAAACAAAGCGCCTTTAAAAAGAAGATTAGAAAGGGTAGAAGACTTAACAGTAAGAACTGCTGATAAAGGAATCAGAATTGCTAAAGAGTTATTTGGAACTGAAATGATAACCAAAACTCCGGAAATAGCTGGTCGACTTGTTATCCCAACAATTTCAAAAGTTAAATTATTGGGTACAACAAAGAAAAAGAAGACTGAAATATTAGCAAAAATCGACACTGGCGCATGGAGAACTTCAATTTGTCTAAGCTTAGCTGAAAAACTAGGATTTGATGATCCAAAATATCATCTAAAAAGTAAAAGAGTTTGGTCTTCAATGGGAACAGAAAAAAGGCCAGTTATCAGCTTAACTTATTTTATAGAAGGAAAAAAAATACAAACAAAAGCATTTATTACTAACCGAGAAGCCCTAAAACATGATATGATTATTGGTAGGAAAGACTTAAAAGGGTTTTTGGTGGATACATCAAAACATTTAGAATTAAAGAGGAGTTATCTTGAAGATAATAATAATAGGAGCGAATAAAGCAGACGAGACGGTTCTGTTAAAAAAAGAAGCAGAAAGACGCGGTTGGCAAGTTGAGCTTGCAAATTTATCTCAGCTGGTTTTTGTTGCTGAAAAATCACCAAAAATTTATAAAGATCAAAAAAATCTCTCTGATGGATTAGATGCAATTATTATCCGTGGAATGACGAAGCATCCAAATGAGAATTTAATTTTAGCAGAATTTTTAGGAAAAAGAGGAGTACGTGTGGTTGATAATAGATTAGCAATAAAAAGATATATTACAACCAAGCTTGCAACATCATATAAATTATCTCACCAAAACATAAATCATCCAAAAACAATTTATTCAACTAGCAATAAAAACCTAGACGATATTGTCAAAAATCTTGGTTTTCCAATGATTGTAAAAGACATAGTAGGCAAACATTCAAAAGGTGTCTACCGATTTGTAAATAAGCAAGAACTTGATACTTTTTTCCAAAGGAGCAAGGCAATGGATTTTATTTTTCAGGAAGATTTAAAAACAGATGTTTATTATCGAGTTTTTACGATTGGCTTTAAAGCAATTGGAGCAATCAAAAGAGTAAAAACTACAAGTTTAACACATAGTGGATCAACATCTGGAGTTAGATCAAAAAAAATAAAACCATCAAGAGAAATGATTGAAATTGCTGAAAAAACTGCTAAAATAACAGATAATGAAATATGTGGTTTAGATATTATAAAAAAAGATGGAAAATATTATATTATTGAAGCAAACCGAGCGCCACAATTTAAAGCGTTTTCTGAAAAAACAGGGATTAATGTGGCCAAAAAAATATTAGATTATGTTCAAAAAACACTACGTGTTCCCCCGCAACTTAGTTGATGAAAGGTGGTATAGGGCACTTTTTAACTTAGTTATAGATTTACAGGTTATTAAGCAACTTAAGCCTATAAATTCGGGGCAACAAAAACAATTATTTATGGAGGGGAAGATTGCAAACCCTCTTTTTAAATATAAGGGTCTAATTGGTATTGGCGTAATTGAGAAATTAAAAAAAATTGAAAAAGAAATTACCGAAAATGAAAAAAACCATATAATTAAAAAATTATATTTAAGAAAAATTGAATATCTTAAAAATCAATATGAATTTATTAAATTAATTGGAACTGATAAAAGAGAATTTTTAGAGGCTTCCAAAAAATTGTATGGAGATGTAAACCAAAAAGATTTTAAAAAGATTATTAAAAAATTTGATCTTGAACAATTAAATCAAAATGAAGGGAAAATTCATTCAGGAAAAATCAAAACTGTTTTTGAAAAACACTTAAAAGATCATAAATTAGATTCTTGGAAAGTTTTTGTTAATAAAAGAAGGCATAATGTTGCGGTTAATGTGAATTATTTTACTAAATCTGGAAAACCATATCAAAGGATTTTTATCCCAGGCCATTATAAAATTTCAAAATCTCGCTTATATCAATTAGTTCGTCATGAAATTGAAACTCATATTTTAAGGCAAGTAAATGCTAAGATGCAAAAATATGGAATTTTACGAAGGCCGTTTGGAACTGCAAATGAATTTATTGTTGAAGAAGGTTTGGCAACTTATAATGCAAAAATTATAAGCAAAAATAAGGCAATGGGATCAGAAGTATTAGGATTAATCGCACTCGGACTGGTTTCAAAAGGTTTGAGTTTTCGTGAACTTTATGAAAAACTTTTATCTCTTGGTTTTAACTCAGACCTTGCTTGGGCAAGGACGCTAAGAGTTTTTAGAGGAGTGAAAGATACTGGCAAGCGTGGAATATATTGTACTACAGACAATGTTTATTTTTCAGGCTATAAATTAATAAAAAAAGAATTTGCAAAAAATTCAAACATATACAAAAAATTATACATTGGTAAAATAGGATTAGAGGATTTGGATTTAATTGATAAGTTAGATATAAACTATGATATAATAATACCTAAGTTTTATAAATAAAATATTCTTCGACCGAAAAGAGGCATCGTCTGCCGGTAGGCAGGAGTTTAATTGTCATTCCTGCGGAGGCAGGAATCCAAGACAGAAATCTCTATTTCTCATTTCATTTGAACAATATAATTAATTTAAGGGGTTAGAAGGACTATCCGTCGCTAAAGCTATGGATAGTAAAGAAAAAATGGAACCAGGATACAGTGAACAAGTAAAAATACCAGAGGGACAAAAAATTTCGGCAGATCTACTTTTTAGAATATTATTTCTAAATTGCAGAGATTGGAATCCAGAAGTCGCATTTGGGGGGTTTAAAGATGCACTTGATTCTTTAAGGGAAAACAAAATTTGTTTATCAGAAAAAAAATCTAAGGGAACTATTGTAGAAGAAGCAATCACCCAATTGTCTGAAATGCAAAAAAGTCATGACGGCCACACGGCTATTTCTTGGTCGGCAAAATATAAAACAGAAAAACAAATTAAAAAACTACAGGAACAAGGCCTTAGTATATTAATTTCACAATATAGAGAGTTTGCATTTTATGTTTTTTATATGTCTAAATTTTATATACAATCTGGCCAAACCGACTATTTCGGTCAAATTCCACAAATGCAACAGGCGGGTCTAAATGCTTTAAATAATTTGATGGTTTTAGATGATATTCGAGACGTTGATTTGGTTGAGGTTTATTAGTTTAGTAAAATTTGTAAAGATATGTAAATTAGTAGGCCATAATGATTTCGTATATTGAAGGGAAAATTTTAATCAAAGAACTGACATATATTATAATCGAAAACCAAGGAATTGGGTATAAGGTTTTTATTGGTTTTGAAACTTATGAAACAATCGGAAATGAAGGTAAAAAGGTTAAATTATTCTGTTTTCAAAATATCCGCGAAGATGCATTAGACTTGTATGGATTTTTAGATTATAATCAATTAAAGTTTTTCGAACTTTTGTTAACTGTCCAAGGAGTTGGGCCAAAAGTTGCCGTTGCAATTATTAATCGTTTAAATGCAGAAAAAGTTAAAGAAGCAATAATACAAAATGATGCAACTTTAATTACAACAGTTCCTGGAGTTGGGCCAAAAGTTGCCAATAGAATAATTTTAGAGCTTAAAGGAAAAATTTCTCCAGACGACCTATCGGTTTTATCGACAACTGGAGAATATGGAGAAACACTTGATGCTTTAGTGTCTTTAGGATATAAAGCAAATGAAGTAAAAATCATTTTACAAAAAATGCCAAAAAATATTAAAGACAGCGGCGGAAAAGTAAAATGGGCATTGAGAGAAATGGGGAAATAAGATGGTTATTAAAAAAGAACAACGAATTGTAACGCCAAAATTAAAAAAAGAAGAAGTATCTTTTGACTTTTCGTTGCGTCCAAAAAGATTATCAGAATTTATTGGTCAAGATAAAGTAAAAGAAAATATCAAAATCTTGATTGAGGCAGCAAAGAAGAGAAAAGAACCGTTAGATCACGTTTTGCTATATGGCCCAGCAGGACTTGGTAAAACAACATTGGCGCAAGTTATAGCACGAGAAATTAATTGTAACATCAAAATTACTTCTGGTCCATCAATTGAGAGGGCTGGTGATTTAGCCTCAATTTTAACTAATTTAGAGGATAAGGATATTTTGTTTATTGATGAAATTCACAGATTAAATAGAACGGTTGAAGAAATATTGTACTCTGCAATGGAAGATTATGCGCTTGACATTGTTGTTGGAAAAGGTCCGTCGGCTAAAACACTTCGATTGGATTTGCCAAAATTTACTGTAATTGGCGCAACGATTAGATTTGGATCTTTAACAACACCACTTCGGGATAGGTTTGGTAGCCACTTTCGTTTAGATTTTTATAAAACAAAAGACTTAAAAAATATAATTATAAGATCAGCCAAGGTTTTAAAAATTGAAATTGATAATATGAGCGCTTGGGCAATTGCTCGGTGTGCGCGAAAAACACCTCGAGTTGCTAACAGACTTTTAAAACGAATTCGTGATTATGCAGAAGTAAAATCTGATGGAAAAATCAAGGAAGATATTGTAAAAAAATCTTTAGCCATGCTTGAAATTGATGAAATGGGTCTTGATAGCGCTGACAGAAAATTAATTGATACAATAATTTCCAAATTTAACGGCGGGCCAGTAGGGCTAGAAACTATTGCTGCTTGTATTGGCGAAGATATTACAAACATTGAAGATGTTTATGAGCCGTATTTGATGAGGCTTGGATTTTTAAAAAGAACTCCACGCGGTAGAGTTGTTACAGATGCTGGATTTCAATATCTCGGTTATCCACAGCCGATTGATGATCATGATAAAAAACAACGAATTGTAGTTTCCAAAGATCAGAAAAAGTTGTTATAGGTCTGGTTTTCTATCTAATTCACCAAGATCTCTAGGATCTTTAAAATCTTCAGGATCAATAAACTCCTCATATGCTAATCCGTTTTCATAAGTTTTAGGCCTGATGTCTTTAGTAGCATTTAACACATAAGGAGTAATTCCTAAACTACCAAGAGTTGCTGATATATTTTTTCCAATATTTCGATCCTTTGGGTTAAATTCGCTTGTTGAATAACTATCATCATTCCCTTTAAATATTACTCTAGAGCCAATTGGCCCTTGATTCCATGCTTTTTCTTGTTCTATAAATAAAACAATTTCCTCTATTTTTTCTCCGGGGTTAAACAGGCCAGCTATTCTAACGGGGGTTGCATCTTTTTGAGACTTTTCAGCTTCTTGTACCGAAATAGGCTCTCTTGGTTTAATACAAGCCCAGGATAGATAACCACTTTTATTTAATTCAAACATTATTCTATCACCTTGTTTGGTGGTCGTTGAGTGTATATTAGAATTTGGTACTTTTTCCCATTTTTGTTTTGAATAATATTCTCGCTGGGATTGCCATAATTCACCTTGGGTTTCATAAAGCGTTGTTGTTTCATCGTCATAAGCTTTTTTTTCTTTGCGGTGAGTTACTAGTTCAATCAATTTATCTCTTAAGGTGCTTGGAATAGCTTTGGCGCGTGATTCTTTAATAGCTTTAATAGCGTCAGCAAAGATATTAGCTTCCTTATGTGCTTGTTCCTGATCAATCACTTTTGCGGCTGGTTTTTTTTCTTGGCTTTCAAATAAATTATCATCAGTCAAATCATCTGCAATTTGTTGATCTTCTACTGACATAAAACTCCTTCTTGTCCTCCGAAGCTTTAGCGAAGGAGGATTGTTTAATTTAAAACCTAATTATAATATAATAGATATTGGAACAATAATCAAACGAATTCTAAATTTAATAAGTCAACAAAGATACAGCTATAGCGCTATCTTTATATGATATATTACATTATGAAAGAAAAGTTATTATTACATACTTGTTGTGGGCCGTGTTTTTTGGCAACCGAACCCGAGCTGGCTAATAGCTTTAAAATTGTCAGCTATTTTTATAATCCAAATATTTTTCCCGAGTCTGAGTTTGAAAAAAGAAAAGAAAATCTGGAGAAAGTGATTAGTCATTTCGACGAGCAAGGCGAGGAGAAATCTCAGAGATTTCTCACATCTGTTCGAAATGACAGAAAAATAGAAGTCATTACAGAAAAGTGGAATCATAAGGATTGGTCTTGTAAAATGCTTCGTATCGCGGGATTAGAATCGAATAATAAAAATCTATCATATAGATCCCGCATCAAGTGCGGGATGACACAGTCGTCAGTTCTCGATTCGCTCTTGGCTCACTCGAACGATAATAAAATAAGGTGCCGAACATGCTGGGAAACAAGATTAGAAAAAACAGCGCAAAAAGCCACGGAATTAAAAATTAAAAACATTTCAACAACACTACTTTCTTCAATTTATCAGGATTTTGAGAAAATATCAGAAATTGGTAAAAATCTAGCCAAAAAATATAACTTAAAATTTGTAATCAAAGATTTTCGAAAAAATTATTACTATGGTCAAAATAAAGCTAGGGAATTAGAAATATATAGACAAAAATATTGTGGATGTCATTTTAGCAAGGCTAAAATCGCAGATTAACGCGGAAGAAAATGAAGTCGCGGATCTACGCAGAACAAAAGTAAAAAGAATTCGAAATTCACAATTTGAAACCTGCCTGCCGGTAGGCAAGGTTTGAATTGAAATCGAAATGTTTAATTCATTCAAACATTGAATAATTTAATATTGATTTAAAATTTTAAATTTAAAATTGAAAATTTATTCAGATATGTTATAATATAACCATGAGTTATTTAATTTTAGTTTACATTCTTTTTCT
>CAYPSR010000004.1:4833-36126 GCA_964413595.1 uncultured Candidatus Saccharibacteria bacterium | reverse complement strand
ATTTAGAAAAACTGCGATTTGGAATACAAACGGAATTATTGGAATGAAAAGATTTCTTGACAGAATCGAAAAGGTAATCGATAATATTTTAAAATCAAAGGAAGGATTTATAGAAGGATACTCCGGAAATCGATTACGTCAAAACATATTAAATAAAACAATCAAGAAAATAAATTCTGATATTGAAAATTTCGAATTTAATATAAGCATTGCATTGCTTATGGAATTATTTAATTTTGATGACGATTTGCCAAATGTCATAAATGATATAGAAAAAAGTTATAGATGGAAATACATTGATGATATTTCAATATTCTTAAAACTTCTTTATCCATTTGCACCAAAAACAACTCAAGAATTGTGGAAAAAGATTGGAAACAAAGATGAGATATCAGACGAAAAATTTCCAGAATTTAAAGGCAAGGTATCTTTAATAAAATCAAATGTTATAGTTCAAATTAATTCTAAAGTTAGATCAAAATTCGAAACAGAAGTTAAAGACGAAAATAAGATTATTGAGATAGCAAAATCTGATACGAAAATCCAGAAACTAATTAAAAATCAGAAAATCATCAAAGAAATTATAATTTACAACAATCCCCAGAATTCATACTTGATTAACATTGTTGTAAAATAAATTATTTGTCATCTTGGACATTGATCCGAAATTTCAGATATTTGAGCCCCTGAGATCCCTGCCTACCGGTCAGGCAGGCTGAATCAAGTTCAAGATGACAATTATTATTGATTCAATATCAATTAAATGTTATAATTATATTTAGAATTTAATAATTTGTAATATTTGTACGAATTCGTACATTTGTAGGACCAGACGGCACAAAGATATTTCTTTGAAATGCCTAATGGGATGATGGTATGGCTGAACAAAAGCAAAAACTTTCCCGTAGTCGCTCAAGAAAAAGACGAGGGCAGGATAAAATTAGCTCTGTTAAATTAATTCAATGCACAAAATGCAAATCTAAAATTCCTTCACATATGGTTTGCCCAGTTTGTGGAACTTATAAAAACCAAGAATTAGTTAAAACATCTACTATAAAAACTAAAGTCACAAGTAAAAAAGCTGAAAAATCCCGACGCTCTGAAGAGGTAAGGGATCCCGATCAAAAAGCATCGGGAGAAGCCAAAGAATCCTCAGAAACAAATGGATCAGAAACAAAATCTGAATAATTGTTTTTAATATTTTTTGATTTATTATTTATTATTTAATATTTACCAACTTATGTCATCTCGACACTTATCGCGCGTTTGCGCATTTCAAGCGGTTTACGAGTGGGATTTTCGCCCTAATGCTGATATTCAAGAAATAATCTCACGAAGTATAAGCATTAAAGGAGAAGAAAAAGTTGACTCAAATTATGTAAATACTACAATAAAAGGTGTGATAGACAAAGCTGCTGAACTAGACAATGAAATAGAAAAATCAGCTCCAGAATGGCCTATTGAGCAAGTTTCGCGAATTGACAAAAATATATTGAGAATTGCTATTTACGAATTATTGTATTGCAATGATATTCCTCCAAAAGTATCAATTGACGAAGCAGTTGAAATGGCAAAAACTTTTGGTAGCGAAAATAGTTCAAAATTTATCAATGGCGTTTTGGGCACTGTATATAGACATTACCAGGCAAAGCCTGAGCACAAATTACCACAGAATAAAAAATTATTACAGACCAACACAGACAATAAAACTAATTAGTAAAATTCGTATAAATTGGTAAATTAGTAAACCTAAAATGTAAAAAACATTAATATTCAAGAAAGGAATTAAACTATATGGATAAGAAAAAACTTGAAGGTTTAGAAAAGCTGATTAAAATAACATTCAAGGATAAGGACATGTTAAATCAAGTCTTTATTCATCGATCTTATTTAAATGAGTTTAAAGATGAAAAAATTGAATCTAATGAACGATTAGAATTTTTAGGTGATGCAGTATTAGAACTCGCAGTAACAAGATATTTATACAAGAATTATCCTAAGGAAAACGAGGGTGTTTTGACATCATGGAGAGCTTCTTTGGTAAACGGCAAAAATCTTTCTGATTCTGCCCAAATAATCGGTCTAGGTGAACTATTATATTTATCAAAAGGCGAAGAAAAAACTGGCGGCAGAGAAAGGGAATTACTTTTAGCAAATACATTTGAAGCTTTAATTGGAGCAATCTATTTAGATCAAGGCTTTAAAACGGCTGAAAAATTTATATTTGAAAATGTTTTAAATAAACTTCAAAATATTTTAGATAATAAGTTATATCTTGATCCAAAAACTCATTTTCAAGAAATTGTTCAATCAGAAATCGGAGTTACACCAACCTACAAACTTTTAGAAGAGGCGGGCCCGGATCATAATAAAAACTTTGTTATTGGCCTATATGTTAACAATAAGCATCTTTCAACAGGAGAAGGCAAGTCGAAACAAGTTGCGCAGGTTAATGCTGCAAAAGAAGCAATTGAAAAATACAAAAAAGATTCTGAAAAAGTTTTTGAATAGGTTTTATCTTAACATCTTCTTGACATTTCAAACAAATAATCAATAATAGTAATTAGAATATATAATAATTTATATTGATCTAACAAGATCATTAGGAGGGCTAAATGTCAAAAAGTCTGTCAGTTTTAATAACAATTATTATTATGATTGTTTTAGCTGGAATTGGTTATTATTTTTTAAACCAAAACTTCCAGAATCAAAAAGATGATTTACAAGCTCAAATTACAGATTTACAAAACCAAGTAAAAACATCAGAATCAACACCAACATCAGCAGTTGATACTTCAGATTGGAAAACTTATACAAATACTAAATTTGGATATGTTTTCAAATATCCATCTGATTATACCTTAGATAATCCATCTGAATCAACTGAATCTGAAGGCATGTCAAACTCAGACACTGATGTCAAAATATTTACTACCAACACAAAAACAGGTCAAGCATTAGTTGAATTTAGCGCAGATCAGCCTGTAATTACTTTGGCTGATAGGGTTCAGGCTAGAGAAAAAGATGGATCATTCACAAATACCAACAAAATTACACTAAATGGAGCCACCGCCTATGAAGGACTAGACAAGGGGCTTGTTGCGTCTTATTCAGTATATGCCCAAAACGAAAACAGTTCATTCATAAACATTATATTTTACACAAAAAATTCAACAGATTTTGCAACAAGTAAAGCAAACTTATCCGATATTCAAAAAGCAATACTAGCATCTTTCCAATTCACCAAATAAATACACTTTGTCATTCCTGCCCCGTTTCGTAGAACTGGGTAAACTTCAGCAGGAATCTATATAATAGAAAATCTATCTTGGATTCCGTATCAAGTACGGAATGACATATATTTCGCTCGAACAATAATTAAATATCCAAAAGTCCGGTGCTCGAGCCCGGGCTTTTTTGATTCATTTTCATGATTATAACCCAGATATCAAGCAAAAATAATCTGAATATGAAATCTTAATAATCAAGTTTTAAATCTAAAATCCCAACAAATATCGTCGATCGTTGAATTTTATTGGGTTACTAAATAAACCCTGAAATATAAATGTATTTTAAATTGTAAATACTGCTACAAGCCTTGACCCTACATATCTTAGTTTTCGCCTTTTCAGTATTATCCATACACGGCTCAAACTGCGATTATTGAAGGGTCTTCGCCCTTTCAGGGCTTGACATTAAAATAACAAAAAAGATAATATAGGTTTTAGTATATTATTTAATTACTGAAACTATGGACAATTGTGTGTATCTCTCAGAGGAGGGATTAAGTAAAATTAAGCTGGAACTCATTGATCTCAAAAAAAACAAAAGAAAGGAAATAGCCGACGAGCTAAGTCTAGCTCTTGAATATGGCGATATTTCTGAAAATTTTGCGTTTGATGAAGCCCAAAACAAAAAAGCATTTTTAGAAGGCAGAATTCGTGAGCTTGAAAACCTGGTCAAAAAAGCAAAAGTTGTTGATTCAAAGATAACAAAAAAATCTTCACAAATTGGATGTTCAATAACTGTTAAAGATGGAAAAGGCAAACGTGAAAAATATCATCTTGTAACCATGGATCAAACTGACCCCTTAGATGGAAAAATCTCCATTGACTCACCAATAGGATCAGCATTGTATGAAAAAAATCTAGGAGATAGAATTGTAATTAATACTCCAAATGGCAGTTTAGAATACGAGATAATAGAAATAAGCTAAATAATTGACCTAATTAATCTAATTAACCTAATTAGTCTAAATAATACTCAAACCCGAATTTTTTATTTTATAATTTAGTTATTAGAATTTTATTAGAAATTAGAGAATTAAAAATTAGAAATTTTAGGAACAGATTTCAAATATCTTTTAATTATGATAATAAATTGGTATAATTATGTTAATTAAGCATGAGGTATTTAATCATGTTTTGGGTAGATCAATTAGTAGAAAATCTTCTACAAACAAATAAGAAAACATCGTATCAAGTTAATGATTACAAAACTCCTTCCGGAAAGATTCATATCGGATCTTTACGAGGGGTGGTTTTACATGACTTAATTCGTCAAGGCTTAATAAATCAAGATATTAAAGCTGATTTTACTTATGGTTTTGATGATTTGGATCCAATGGATGGATTTCCAGCTGGTCTTGATGAAAGTTTTAGACAATATATGGGAATGCCTTTGTGCGATATTCCGTCTCCTAAAAAAGGTTTTAAAAGCTTTGCGGATTATTTTGCCAAAGATTTTAAAACTGCGATAGAATATGTTGGAATAAAACCAAATTATATAAATTCTTCTGATCTTTACCGCAATGGAGATTTTAACAAGGCAATTGAAATTGCTTTAAAAAACAATAAGAAAATTCAAAAAATCTACACCCAAGTTTCTGGATCTAAAAAACATGCTAATTGGTATCCATTTTCAGTTGTTTGCCCAAAATGTAAAAAAATTGGAACAACTAATGTTTTTGACTTTGATGGAAATGAAGTAAGTTTTAAGTGCGAAGAAAAAATGGTTTTGTGGGCAACGGGTTGTGGATATGAAGGAAAAATCTCTCCTTACAATGGTAACGGAAAACTTCCTTGGAAAGTTGAATGGCCTGCCAAGTGGTATATTTTAAAAAACGATGTCGAAGGTTCTGGAAAAGATCACATGACTAAAACTGGCTCATTTGCTGTTGCTTCTGAAATAGCAAAACAAGTTTATAAAATCAATCCTCCATTTGCACCGGCTTATGAATGGTTTTTGGTAAAAGGGTCAAAAATGTCAACTTCGAAAGGCGTTGGTTCGGCTGCGTCTGATATGACTAAAATTTTACCACCTGAAATTATGAAATTCTTAATTACTAAACCCAAATATAAGTCCACCATAGACTTCAGTCCCGAGGGTATGGCCATTCCTACCTTGTTTGATAACTTTATTGACAGTTTTAATGCTTATTTACAAGACGCAAAATTAGATTTAGGCAAAGCATACCTTTATTCGAAAATTGACATTAACTCAAAAGATCCGCAATATCTTATGAGATTTTCTAAAATTGCAATATTTTTACAAATGCCAAGAGTAGATATTGTTGAATATGCTGAAAAAGAAAAAGGCTCAAAATTAACCGAAACAGACTTAAACTACTTAAATAATTGGCTTAAGTTTGCTAAGATTTGGCTTAAAAGGTTTGCGCCTGATGATTTCAAGTTTGAAATTCAAGAACAAAATCCTATGGTCAATTTAAATGATATGAATATAAAGTTTTTAAAAATGTTATATGATTATTTAAATACTGAAAATAAATTACCAGACGGGGAAACTATTCATAAACAAATACACAAAATTAAAACCGATAACAATATTCCAGCTCAAGATGTTTTTCAATCAATATACAAGATCTTTTTAAATAAAGATTCCGGCCCCCAAGCCGGTTGGTTTATAGCTAATTTAGATAAAAAGTTTGTTTTGGAGAGAATAAAAAAATACTTATAATTAAAATTGTCATTCCGGACTTCGATCCGGAATCTCAGAAGTTAATATGAGATCCTGCATCAAGTTCAGGATGACACAGGACATGAGGTTATGATGATGGATATAAAATATATCAAAGAAAACTTAGAAGAAATGAAAAAAGTTGTCAAGGACAAGCAAATTAACCTTGATTTAGAAAAATTAATTAAAATCGCCAACAAGCGATCAAAACTTTTACAAAAAATTGAATTAACCAATTCTCAAAGAAAAAAAACTGCTTTAAAACAAGACAGGGAAACGGGTTCAAAATTAAAAAAAGATCTTCAAACGGCAGAAGGTGAATTAGCTAAAATAGAGCCGGAGTTTATCGAATTAATGCTTTTAGTTCCAAATATTTTTGATAAATCAACACCAATCGGCGGGGAAGAAGCAAATAAGGTTGTATTCGAGCACGGCAAACCAACGAGCTTTGATTTTAAACCAAAAGACCATATTCAGATTGGAAAAGACTTAGACCTAATCGATGCTGAAAAAGGCGTCAAAACATCAGGTTTCAGGGGATACTATTTAAAAAATCAACTTGCGCAACTACATCTTGCAATTTTGCTTTACGCTTTTAATAAAATTATTTTAAAAGGATATGAACCTTTTATTCCACCAACTCTTTTGAAAGATTTTGCTCTTATTGGCTCAGGCCATTTTCCGTCTGGATATGACGAGGTTTATCAGATTGGAAATCCAGTCAAAATATCATCAGGAGATAATATTAAAGATCCACTTTATTTGGCCGGAACATCTGAGCCATCAGTTTTAGCATATTTTTCTGATAAAGTTTTTGACGAAAAAGAATTGCCAAAAAGATGTGTCGGATTTTCGCAATGTTACAGATCAGAAGTAGGAAGTTATGGAAAAGATACAAACGGCATTTTTAGAATTCATGAGTTTGCAAAAGTTGAACAAGTTGCTTTTACAACTGCTGATACCAAGGTTTCTAATAAAATGCTTGAAGAATTGTTAAATAACTCAAAAGAGATTTTAGAAGACCTAGAACTTCCGTATCGCGTAATCCAAATTGCGTCAGGAGATATGGGAGCAGGAAAATATAAAATGTATGATATTGAAACATGGTTTCCATCAAGAAAAGGATATGGAGAAACTCATTCTGATTCTAATTTAACCGATTGGCAACCAAGACGTCTTAATATTAAATATATCGACGTTCATGGCACGAAGAAATACGTCCACGCATTAAATAACACCGCGATTGCAAGTCCTAGAATTTTGATAGCTTTGCTTGAAAATCATCAGCAAAAAGACGGCTCAATCAAAATCCCTAAATGTCTTGTAAATTACTGTGGATTTGATAAGATAAAAGCTAAATAACCCAATCCCACCTACGAGGTGGGATTGGAAAGGTTAGATAGTATAAAATTTAGTAAATAGAATATAATTAATTTATAGGGGCGCGAGGAGAAAAATGACATCAAGTCCAGATAAAGACACAAGTAAACACGAAACAACTAAACAATTATCAAGAGATGCAATGCTTGAATTGCAGAATATTCGTAATGCATACGCAAGGTTTGCATTTTTGGGTTGCAGGCTCGAAGACGATTTGGCTGGTCCAGAAGTTCCAAGGGCGGTTGAAGCCTATCCCGAAGCTAAAGAATATTTGTTAGAACATATGGCTGATACTCGTGGGGTTAAATTTTTCTATATTCCCGGGCCACACAATGATCGCAATGTACCATGTTTGATAGAAATTTCTAATCCACTCGTTCGTCCTTTGGATTCAGTGCTGGGTACAACAGCATTCTCAGCTCAACAAATTTACGACGACGAAGGACCAATTTACAGTATCTTTCAATGGTACAATCAAAAAGATGCATCAACGGATTCTGAAGAATAATTTTTATTAACTAATTAACTAATCAACCAACACCATGAACATTCAAATTAGATACAAAAAAGCAAAAGTTTCTGCAACATTAAAATCTTATTTACAAGAAAAACTTGGCCGTTTTGAAAAACTGATTCCAAAAAACACAATGATTGAAATCGAACTCCGTGGCGAACCTAGACAAAAAAAGGGTAAAAACAAAGTGATGAATTATACTGTTGATATTCCAGGTGAAAAAACTATTCATATTGGAAAATCATCTTACGATTTTAGATCAGTTATTGATATTGCATCTGATAAATTAGAAAAAAAACTTACAAGATTTCACAATAAAAAATCTAAGAAAAATAAACAAGATTCAATTGTTAAAAGAACTTTAAAAGCTGCGGGCTATATTCCACAAATCCCAAAAATGCTTTTTAAAAGACAAAAAAAGGAAATTAAAATCACATATAAAAATGAATATTCTGGCAAACCAATCTATCCAGAGTCTGCAATTGAAAAATTTAATAATTCTAAAAGCCAGTTTGTGTTATTTAGAAACATAGAAAATAATAAAGTTTGTATTGTAACAAAAGAAAAAAGAAAGGTAGTGATCTATACAATAGTCTCATAATACAAATATGTTCCTACAAATTTTACAAATTCATACTAACCTTACAAATCATTTGTATTTTTTGTACTAATTTGTATTATATGTAGTAATTAATTTGTATATAATATGTCTTTTTTTAATATCTTTTCTCTAGATTCATCTAAAAAAATATTGGCAAAAATCCAACCAATTATAAAAGAAATAAATGATCTAGAACCAAAATTTGAAAAATTGTCTGATAAGCAGTTAAAAGAAAAAACTGCTGAATTTGAATTGATCATTTTAAAACAACGTAAAAAACAAGGGATTGAGCCAGAGAATGAAATAGATCTAAATATTAATCAAAGAAAAGAAATTCAAAAAAAAGAACAAGTTATTTTAGACGAAATTCTTCCCCAAGCGTTTGCAACCGTGCGAGAGGCTGCAAAACGCGTCATAAGCCAGCGACATTACGACGTTCAACTTATTGGCGGCGTTGCTTTGCATCTTGGGAAAATAGCTGAAATGAAAACTGGTGAAGGAAAAACTCTTGTTGCAACATTACCATTATATTTAAATTCTTTATTAGGCCGTGGTGCGCACCTAGTTACGGTTAATGATTTTTTGGCAAAATCACATACTCAATGGATGGGCCCGATTTACAACTTTTTGGGATTATCTGTTGGATGCATTAACCATGAAAAAGCCTATATTTTTGAAAGAACTGAATCTGATATTATTTTTGGTGAAGAGCATAACTTAAAACAAGTTACAAAAAAACAAGCATATCAAGCTGACATCACTTATGGAACAAATAATGAATTTGGATTTGATTACCTGCGCGATAATATGTCAACCGAACTAAATCAACAAGCGCAAGGCGAACTTTGCTATGCAATTGTTGATGAAATCGATTCAATTTTAATTGATGAGGCTAGAACCCCATTAATTATTTCTGCACCCGCCGAGCAATCAAATGATTATTACCGACAATTTGCTCAAGTTGTTAAAAACCTAGAAAATGAAAAAGATTATGTAGTTGATGAAAAAGATCATGCTGTTTCTATTAATAATAATGGGATTGAGAAAGTTGAAAAATCCTTGGGAATAAAAAATATTTATGAATCTGGCGGAACTGAGTTAGTTCATCATCTTGAACAAGCCCTAAAAGCTAAAGAATTATTTAAACGAGACAAGGATTATGTTGTCAGCGATGGTGAAGTAGTAATTGTTGATCAGTTTACCGGGCGAATGATGCCAGGGCGAAGATTTTCAGAAGGTCTTCATCAGGCAATTGAGGCCAAAGAAAAGGTTGAAATTAAACAAGAATCTTTAACTTATGCTACGATTTCGTTTCAGAATTATTTTAGACTTTATTCAAAAATGGGCGGCATGACTGGAACTGCTAAAACAGAAGAAGAAGAATTTTTTAAGATTTATTCTGTAGAAGTTGTTGTCATTCCTACAAATAGGGAAATTGTTCGAGACGATTTTTCCGATAAAATTTACAAATCAGAAGAAGCAAAATTTAAAGCTGTTGCAAAAGATGTTAAAAGCAAATTCGAAGCCGGCCAACCAGTTTTAATTGGCACTATAGCAGTTGAAAAATCAGAGCTTTTATCAGATATTTTAAAAAGAAATGGTGTACCACATAAGGTTTTAAATGCAAAACATCACGAACAAGAATCAAAGATAATTGCAAATGCTGGAAAAATTGGTGCTATTACAGTTGCAACCAACATGGCAGGTCGCGGTGTTGATATTATTTTGGGTGGTGAAAAACCACTTCAATCTGATTCAAAAACAACTGTCAAAGAGTGGGAAAAAAATCATCAAAAAGTATTAGAATTAGGCGGTTTGCATGTAATTGGCACAGAGCGTCACGAATCACGGCGAATTGATAATCAATTAAGAGGTCGATCTGGCAGACAAGGTGATCCTGGATCATCACAGTTTTACGTATCAATGGAAGATGACCTGATGAGAGTGTTTGGTGGCGACAAGTTGAAAAATATGATGAATCTTTTAAAAATTCCAGATAATATGCCAATTCAAAATAAAATGATATCCAAATCGATTGAAGGGGCACAAAAGAGAGTTGAGGGTCATAATTTTGATACCAGAAAACAACTTGTTGAATATGATGATGTAATGAACAAACACAGGGAAACAATTTATGAAAAACGCCAGCATATTTTAGAAGCTGAAAATCTTAAAGAAGAAATAACTAGCATTGTTGTCAATTACTTTAAAAATGTCGCTGATAACGATGAAGAACTAAAAAACTATTATAACAATTCCATTGGCGAACAATATCTGCCAAAAGATTATATTAAAAACAATATTGAAGATAACATTAAATATGCTTATGATGTAAAAACTAAAGAATGGGGCGAAAATGCTTCTTCAGTTGAAAAAGTTGTTTATTTAAAAACAATCGATAATCTTTGGGTGGAACATTTAACTGTTATGGATGAACTCCGAGATTCTGTTGGCTTGGTCGGTTATGGACAAAGAGATCCTCTTTCAGAATATAAACAGCAAGCGTTTAAAAAGTTTAATGATCTTTTAAATGCTATTAATGACTTAACTGCTTCGACAATTTTTAAAATTACTTTGCAACCACAAACAACAATTAATTCTACTCCAAACCAAAAAATGAGTTATAAATCCAGCAAAAAAGAAGATGCCTCTTTAAAATCTTCAGGATCTAAAAAAGTCGGCAGAAACGACCCCTGCCCATGCGGGAGCGGGAAGAAATATAAAAAATGCTGCGGGAAATAATCCATGAATAATGAAATAATAAATTGCAAAGAATTAATCGGAGAAATTCTTGGAGGTTTATATAAACCCGAAGAAATTCTTTCTCAAGACTTGTCAATAATTGATCATGAAAAATATCAAGTCACTTTTGTTTTTCCTCTCTATGAAAGAACGGTTGAACAACTATATCATGTATCTAATGTCCAAATAGCGGCAGCAAAAACCGAAGGTCTTTATCTAGCAATTGGCTGTGCAATAAAAGAAGGGTTAGTTGAAGGAATGGAAACATACGAAGATTTTATAAATAACAGACCTTCTTATTTATTGTATAAAGAAAATATCACATATAGAAAAATGCTAGAATTTAATAAGCCATATGCGCTGACTTTTTCAATTAATGAAATTGGACTAAAGAAAATAAGGAAAACATTTAAATCTGTAAAAATAAAAATAAGCGGGTTTTTATCCGGTGAAATCGAATTATTATCTGAAATTTAAAAATGCTGCAGGAAATAGGTTAAGAACAAAAAATAAATTGTTAAGCTTTGATATTTGGAACAAGGACTCAATAAACAAATGCCAAGAAATGCTCTGTAATCTCGCACAATAAGTTTAGAAAAGTTAGCTTTGTCTTCTAGAGATGATGAGATACCTTTCGGACAGTTTAGGGTTTTTAGATAAACAAGAAAATGATTGATGTTGATAAAAAATTAAGAAATATTGCAAAGAATTAAAAATTAAACCACCATTTTAAATCATAAAAAATAACTCTCTCAAAATAAAAATTATCAGGAAATATAATTCCTATCAAAATTTCCCGAGAGGACATAACGACATTTGCAAAAAAGACGTTATGTCATTAAAAATAAAAACCATATAAAGTCTTAAAATATAAAATTAACTGAAATCATTATGAAAATTAAAATTATAACTCCTAAAACTAGCAAGGAATGGAAGCAATATTACAACTTGCGTCATGAGGTTATGAATAAGCCGTCTGGTTACCCAAAAAGTTCTGCTTATGATGAAAAAGATGCTAAGTCTATTCATGTTGCAGCATTTTATGCTGATAAAATTGTTGGTGTTGGACGCCTACATTATGATAATGATGATTTTGGTACAGGCTATATTCGTTTTATGGCAGTTGCATTTGATAATCAATCACAGGGAATTGGTAGCAAAATTCTGGAAGAAATTGAAGCCAGAGCAAAAAAACAAGGTTCAAAAGAACTTCGGCTGAAAGCAAGGGAAAATGCGGTAGGCTTCTATAAAAAAAATGGGTTTAAGATATTAGACAAATGCACAGAAAAGTTTTTTAAAACCCCACATTGGAATATGAAAAAAACAATTAAATAAGATTAAAAAATAAAAATTATCAGGAAATTAAAATCCAGCATAAATCCATAAATCAAAAACCAATTGACCCCACAGAACCAAAGAGGACATAACGACATTTGCAAAAAAGTCGTTATGTAAACCAATCCACAATAGATTATCACGCCTACCCAACCAAACCATCTTCTAACACCCTCTCAACCAACTGAACCGCCTTGTGACACCTCGTAGGTGCGAGTAGGTGGTTTTCAAGGCTAGGAATCGCACCTACGAGGTGTCACATAGTGGTCAAATATATTTCTACATTTTAAGAAAAGTAAAAATGATTTTAAGAAAGATCATCTAACAATATTTATCTATTAACAAAATTTAATTAAATAAAAATAATAGAGGATAGATATGAAAAATAGAAAAATTATTAGAAATCAATTGGAAATGCTAATTAAGGAATATCATCTTGGAAAAGAGCTAAGCGCTGATTTGATAATTCGCTGGATCGCCGAAGAAAACGAACCAGATGCAACGAAAGTCAATCATGATTATCAAAACAAGTGGATGAAATATTTTATTCAAGGAACCGATATAAATAAATTTAATGATATTTTACAGATTTTTACTGATGCTTGAAATTATTTTCCCCATAAGTCACTCAATGGATTATCACCGATGGAGATAATTAATAAATAGAATACAAATGTGAATATAAATATAACAATCCTGCGGGTTTGCCCTTGGCAGATTTTCAAACTCAAATTCGTAAAAACAAAAAGGAATATAAAATGACTCAATCGCAAGCACTTGAAATACTAAAAACCGGCGTTAATGTTTTTTTAACTGGCGAGCCAGGCTCTGGAAAAACGCATACAATCAATGAATATTCAACATATTTGCGCAATCATGATATTGAACCAGCAATTACCGCTTCAACTGGCATTGCAGCAACACATATTGGTGGAATGACAATTCATTCTTGGTGTGGCATAGGAATTAAAACAAAACTTAATAAACAAGATTTGAATAAAATCGCATCCACTCAATATATAGTAAAACGCGTCTGCAAAAACAAAGTTCTAATTATTGAAGAAGTTTCTATGCTTACCAACGAAACACTCTCTATGGTTGATGCAGTTTGCCGCAAAATCAAGCAAAGTTCTGAACCGTTTGGAGGTATGCAAGTAATATTTTGTGGTGATTTTTTTCAACTGCCTCCAGTTGTAAAAAAAGAATCTGTAATCAATACGCAGACTTCTCTTATTGAAAAACCTTTGGCCAGATTCGCTTTTGATTCTCCTGCATGGACAGGAATAAATCCGATCATTTGCTATCTTACAGAACAACATCGACAAGATGATGAAAATTTTCTTAACATTCTTTCTGCTATCCGCAGTAACAGTTTTAACAATGATCATTTAAATCATATTGAAACCAGAAAAATTAAATATCTTAATGTGCCAAATAATATAACAAAACTTTTTTCGCATAATGCTGACGTGGATCGTATTAATAGTAATGTGCTTGCTAAACTTCCAGGCAAATTGCACAAATTTAACATGTCTTCTTATGGCTTGGATGCGCTGGTGGCAGTGATTAAAAGAGGGTGTCTTTCTCCTGAAAAACTTTTTTTAAAACATGGGGCTGTTGTGATGTTTACCAAAAACAATCTTAAAAAAGGATTTGTTAATGGTACTCTTGGAATTATTGAAGGATTTAATAAAGTTGATAATTATCCGATCGTAAAAATGCGAAATGGAAAACAGATTAAAGTTGAGCCAATGGAATGGACGCTAGAAGAAAATGGCAAAATCCGTGGGCAAATCTCACAGTTACCGCTTCGCCTTGCTTGGGCGATTACTGTACATAAAAGTCAAGGAATAAATTTAGACGAAGCTGTTATGGATCTTTCTGATATTTTTGAATTCGGACAGGGTTATGTTGCGCTTTCACGAGTCAGACGACTTTCTGGTTTGCACATTCTTGGTTGGAACAAACGCGCATTTCAAGTACATCCGGAAATACTAGTTAAAGATGAAACTTTTCGATTGTCATCATCTGGTGCCGAGACAATGTTTTCTAAAATCTCTCCTGCTGATCTTCGAAACAAACAAAATCTTTTTATTGTTGCTTGTGGTGGAAAATCAAAATCAACTAATAAGAAAGTGTCCTATCTCTACGAAAAAAAAACCGAAAAAATCAATACATATAACAAAACTCTAATTTTATGGAACCAAAAGAAAACAATTTTACAGATTGCCAAAACTCGCGCACTAAAAGTAACCACTATTATTAATCATATTGAAAAACTTGTTAATGCAAGGGAAATCAAACACGCGGATCTCTCGCGACTTCTTACACCTTCGTTTGCCCGCTCACTTTCCAAAATAAACATCGCATTTAATGAGCTTGGTACTGATAAACTTTCACCAGTATTTAGTAAACTTCGTGGAGTGTATTCATATGACAAGTTACGATTAGCCCGGATATTGTTTGATAAAAATGGCTATAATATATATTCTAAAAAATAATAACACAGTACTAAAGACTATATAGCAACATTTTGGAAAATATCGTTATATAAACCAATTCAGAGAGATCGTCCTAGGGTTTCTAGAGAGAATATCGCTAGATTTTTAAAGAAACTTAACTTTTATTCACCTCGCCCATCCTCCCAACCAAATCACCCAACCCAACTGAACCGTCTGGTGACACCTCGTAGGTGCGAATAGGCGGTTTGTGAGGCCAGAAATCGCACCTACGAGGTGTAACATAGTGGTCAAATATGTTAAAATAATGATATGGCACAAATAAGAAAAGACCAATTGGTAAATGATCATTCCTACCATATTTTTACTAGAAGTATTTCTAAGTTTGTTATTTTTAATAATGGAAAAGAATATCAAAGAATGCTTAAATTAATTGATTTATACCGATATCAAAATTTTACCTACAGGTTTTCCAATTTTCATAGAATGTCCGAGTTAAGCCAAAAACATGTTTTAGAAAAAATCAGAAAAGATAATAATGTGCTTGTTGAAATCATAGCATATTGCCTTATGCCAACTCATATCCACTTGATATTAAAACAAAAAACAAAAAATGGAATCTCAAAATTTATATCACGAGTTCTGAATGGGTATTCAAGATATTTTAATACAATTCACCAAAGAACTGGTCCTTTATGGTCTGGGAGATTTAAGAGCGTATTAATCGAAAACGATGAACAACTCCTCCATTTAACCAGATATTTACACCTAAACCCTACATCGGCTGGATTAATCAAAAACATTAATAAGTGGAATTATTCATCATATTTTGAATATATAAAGCCAGTAAAAAACAAGTTATGTAACTATAGATGGGCGATTGGTTTAAAATCAAAGGAATATCAAAAATTTGTTGAGGATAGAAAAGATTTGCAAAAACAAATTTCACTTATGAAGCATTTAATCATAGAAGAATATGTTGGTTGATTCAACCGCTTGTTACACCTCGTAGGTGCGAGTGTGCGGTTTATGAGGCTAGGAATCGCACCTACGAGGTGTAACAAGGTTGTTTGGATACAATATATTATCGTATAAATATTTTTGAATGCAATTAAAATACGCAAACAATCACCATCAGATTTTAAAAAAAACATCGGAAGTTCAATAAAATAATCAAAATAACTTTTTAGCCCTATATAATTCTATAAACTTACTAACACCTAACTTGTTTATTAAATTCTGCACATAAATTGCGGATAAAGGATAAGAAGTTTTTTGATCTATATTATTAAAATTTTTAATTAAATTTTGATTAGTGATTTTATATTTTAATTTGTTTATTTTTTTCCAATAACTCAATGTTTTCCCTCTCCACTGTGCTTCACCATCGTCAAACGATCCGAACAAAACAGCAAGTCCTTCATCAATAACTAGGTTATTATAGAAACCGATATTCTGGTAAATAACATGATGGACTATTTCGTGAGGTTGATATGCATAATATGACAAAATAATTTTTTTTTGTAAATCCGCGTCACCGTAAGACTTCCTACCTGTTATTGCTTTAACTATTTCCAGATTTGGACAGAAGTAATATTTTATTTTGAAAGCTTCATTCTCAAGTTTAAATGTGCTTAAGATTTCATTAAATTTGTTCTCACATTTATCAATCTCTATTCTCGAAACATTTTTACCGTTAGAATAAAATATGAAATGCTTAGATTCCTCAGTTTCATTCCATATACTTTTTGTTAAATCTATTTTCATAATTTATAAAATTCTCGCATCAATAATTAAAACTTCCCCGGTTTCAGGATCGATTTTAATCGGATTTAGATCAATCTCTTGAATATCAAAATTTTCTAATAAGTATTGAAGTTTTTGATAAATATTTAATAACTTATAATTAATTTCATCGGTTAAAATATGGCCAATTTTAGTATTTTTTTTAAATTCTTCAAAGTCATTCAATTCTATCGGTGGGCAAGTCAGCGCTGTGTCGTGAATTTTTTCAACATAAGATCCTCCTTTTCCAAAAACAAAACTAATATTTTCTTTATCATCTTTCTTGGCGCCCAAAATAATTTCTTCACCAAAAATCTTCATAGGTTGAATTAAAACATCTTTTAATATTTTAGAAAGCTTAATATAAGAATCTTTTAATTGTTCTTGATTACAAATATTAATATAAATTCCGCCAGATTGTTTTTTGTGAATTATATTTTCTGAAGCAGTTTTTAATACAATTGGATATCCGATTTGGTTTGCTGTTTTAGAAACTTTTGCATAATTATCACAAATATAAGTGTCAAGAGCAGACAACCCAAGCTCTTTAAAAATCAAAAAAGGTTTTAGGTGAATATTTTCATTAGAATTTAAAAATGTTGAAATTTGTTTTTTACTTTTTCTAGAAGTTTTTATTTTATAATGAGATCTCTCGCTTCGCTCGAGACGTATTTTACTTATTGTTTGAAAATATTTTTCCGGATAATAGTATGGCAAAATTCCAGACTTATAAAATCTCATAAAATATTTAATATATTTATCGACATTTAAAAATGAAACCAATACCTGTTTTTTAATTTTTTTGCTAGAAATCAATATTTTCTGAGCAATTTTGTCATAATCTGTATTTGTCTGGGGAGAAACAATCGCAATAATCAAATCAACATCTTTTTCAGAACCAATTATTGCTTTTTCATAATCAGTTTCATTTGCATCGCCCAATACGTCTGCCATTTCTATTTCAGGCTTTAAACCATATTGATCAATATCATCAATTAGGGTAATTGCCAATCCGCCAGCGTTTGTTATTATTTTTATCTTTTTTGGAATTATGAAATTCTTAATTAATATTGCATTAAAAAATTCCTCAACATTGTCTAAAAATATTGCCCCAGATTTTTCGACCATTTTTCTCTCAACCAAGCTATTGGGCAAAAGATTTCCAGTGTGCGACTTGCTTGCTTGTTTGCCAAAAACAGTTTCACCTCCAAATAATATAAAAAACTTTTTATTTTTATTTTGTGAAATCAGTTCTGATAATTTTTTAGCATTTGAAAAAGATTCTAAATATAATACGAACTTATTGGTTTTATTTTCTTTGATTAAAAATTCTAAATAATCATTTTCATTTAATACAGTTTTATTTCCAATTGAAATAACTTTATTAAATCCAAATTCGTAAGGAACAGCATAATTAATTAAGGTTGTAATAATTGCACCCGATTGAGAAATTACAGAAATATCACCAGATTTTTTATAATTATAACCAAACGAAGCATTTAAACTATAATCTAAATTATAAAAACCCAAACTGTTTGGACCAATTATATTTAATTTGTATTTTTTAGAAATATTTAATATTTCTTTTTCAAGTGTAACTCCAGTTTTATCTTGTTCTTTAAAACCAGCAGATATTATAATAAGGTTTTTAATATTTTTTTTCACAGATTTTTTAATCTCTTCCAATACATATTCTCTAGGAATGCAGATAATAACTAAATCAATTTTTGACGGAATTAAATCTACTGATTTATATGATTTTAAACCTTCGATTTTATTAGCATCCAAATTAACTGGATAAACATACCCCTTGTATCCATTTAATAAAATATTTTTTAATATTTGATTGCCAATTTTATCAGGATTTTCTGATGCACCAATTAAGGCGATCGATTTTGGATAAAATAATTCTTTCATAAAATATTGTTTAGTTTTTCAAAATCAAACTTGGAAGGAATTCCAAAAGAATTTATTATTGTTGGCGCTATAGAGCCAATATTATATTTTGACATAATTATTGTTGGCAAGAAGTCTTTTATCGACAAAAAGTTTGCTCTTTTATTATGATTATTTATATTAATAAATGGAACATAATTAAAATCACCGATCAAAGAAAATCTTTTTGACATTTTATCAAATGACGAATAACTTGAAGTAACAAAAATATTTGCATTTTGCAATAAATAGCGCTCAATGATTTCACCAACCACATAATCCATATTTCTAATTATTGTATTTATCTGTTTGTTATTTTGAATTAATTCTAAATATGGAAAGTAAAACGTTATAAAATCATAAGCACCTGTTTTTTCAGATTCAATAACATCAATATATTGTTTGAATTCATTTTCTTCAGGACTTGGTTTTTTATCCAATTTAACATTTACATATTTATAATCACAGTTGCTAATATCATCACTGTCAAAAGAATTCAGATACATTGGCAGTTCTTTTGAAACCAATTTATCGGATATGACAAGTTGTCTTAAATTATGAGAAGAAATGGTTTTATAAAAAGATTCTTTGTCGCTTATTACATTTGTTAATACATTTAAATTATTGATATTATTTTCAAAATAACCACATGCAAGTGATGGCATTGTATATTTAGAGCTATTAAAAGAACTAGGGTATGTTTTTAAAGCTGTCTTTGGATAGTTATTCCAATAGTAATAAAAACGTTCGGGATTTGCATCTTTTATTGGATTAAAATAGTTTACCGAGGAAATACCCCAACCATCTAAAATAATTAATACAACTGGTTTTAATAAAACTTTATTCATTTTTTACATTTATGTTTGCTGTTAAGCTTTCCCCGTTCATTTCTTCTGGTTGATTAATGCCCATAATATTTAAAATTGTAGGGGACACCGAAGATAGCGAGTGCCCATTATTTGTAATAGTATATCTGTTTTTGGAAAATATTATAAACGGAACTTTATTTGAAGTATGTTCGGTATAGGGTTCTAAAGTATTTTGATTTAGCATTTGTTCAGCGTTTCCATGATCTGCAGTAATTATTACACAACCGTTTAAAAGCATTACCTTTTGACAGATTTTGGCCAAGTTTTCATCAACAGCAGAACAAGCATTAACCGTTGCTTGTAAGTCTCCAGTATGGCCAACCATATCTGCGTTTGCATAATTTATTAAAATAAAATCAAACTTTTCAATATTTTTTAAAGTAAATTCTGTAATTATATCAGCCGACATCCTAGGAGTTGAATTATAATACGGTACTTTAGGAGATGGTATCAACTTATTTACCTGACCATGAAAAGGCTTTTCATTGCCACCACCAAAGAAATATGTAACATGGGCATATTTTTCAGTTTCCGCAATATGAAGTTGCTTTAAACCACTTAATGAAATGACTTCAGAAAAAGTATTTTTTATATTTTGCTCAAAACTAAATGCTGCTTTAGCATTATTATCAAAATAATTTTCTTCATATGGAGTCATTGATACAAAAAATATATTTTGCAAATTCTGTTTTTTAGGAAATTCTTTAAAATCAGGCACTATTATTGCATTAGTGAGTTGTCTAGCCCTATCGGCCCTGTAATTAAAAAACATTATTCCGTCATTGGGAGCAATGCCCTGATAAGGTTTTTCTTCATCAGCAATAATAGTAGGGATGATAAACTCATCAACGTGGTTATTATTATATGATGAGGAAACCGCGAGTCTTGGAGATTTTGATGTTTGTGCAACACCCTCAATGATTGCATCATATGCAAGCTTTGTACGATCCCACCTCTTGTCTCTATCCATGGCAAAATACCTTCCAGATATTGAAGCAATTTTACCAACGCCTATTTCTTTGATTTTATTTTCTAATTCATCTAAAAACACTAAGGCAGACATTGGGGGAACATCGCGTCCGTCAGTAATAATATGGATATAAACTCGATTTAATCCATTTGTTTTGGCAACTTCCAAAAGAGCGTAAAGATGATCAATGTCGCTGTGAACTCGACCATTTGACATAAGACCTATTAAATGCAAATAACTATTGTTTTTCTTGCAATGATTTACTAAGGCCAAGATATTTTCATTATTATAAAATGAACCGCTGGCAATTTCTTCGTTAATTCGTTTATCACTTTGTTTTAACAATCTACCAGCTCCAAGGTTTAGATGCCCAACCTCACTATTTCCAGCCTCATTTCCTGTTAAACCAACGTGTTCACCAGAGGCAAATAGTTCTGTTCTTGGATACCTAGACCAAGCATTATCGAAAAAAGGTGTTCTAGCAATTGAAATCGCATTACCACCCCAAGCAGGAGCAATGCCCCAGCCATCTAAAATTACTAAAACAATTGGTTTTATCATGATAAAGATTTTAATAATGATTGGCCCGTCATCTGCGCTGGTTTTGTAATTTTTACAAACTCAAGTATTGTTGGTGCTATATCTGCCAATATTCCTATGGGAATACAATTATAAAATTCTGAAATATCAATATTTTTTTGTTTTTTGTATTGATCATTTACAAAAATAAAGGGGACTGGGCTGGTTGAATGTTCCTTATTTGGTAGTTTTGTACTCATATCAATCATTAAGTCAGCATTTCCATGATCTGCAGTAATAAAAAATGTATATTGATTTTCTTGTGCTGATTTATATAACTTAGCTAAACATTGGTCTAGAAATTCAATCGACTTTATAGTTGCCAGGTAGTTGCCTGTATGACCAAGCATATCAGCGTTTGCAAAATTCACTAAGATAAATTGATTTTTTTGAATATGCATCTCTTTAATTATTTGATCCGTTATCTCTCCCGATGACATTTGCGGAACCTTATCATATGAGTCAGTTTTTATTGATGGGATAATTCTGTCTGTTTCGCCAATAAAAGCTTTATTTTGGCCACCATTAAAAAAATAAGTTACATGAGCATATTTTTCTGTTTCCGCAATATGAAGTTGATGAACACCGCTGGACGAAATGGTTTGAGATAAAGTATTTTCTAAAACCTTTAAAGGAATGAGGCTTTTAAGATTCAGATGATCTAATTGATAGTTTGTCAAAGTTAAAACTGGGGAATTAATTGTTTTTGAGTTGTCGTAACTAATTTTATCTTTAAACATCCTAACCAACTGCCTTGTTCTATCTGCTCTAAAATTTGCAAAAAATATCGGGTCATCCTGTTGAAATTCATAATTCTCACCTACAAGTATTGGTGGTAGTTTTTCATCGTCAGGAACAATTTTATAAGCATCATTTATTGCAATTCGAGGCTTTGGATTAAATACCTTTGCACGCTTATTGACTATTAGGTCATAGGCTGTTTTTACACGTTCCCAGTTTAAGTCTCGGTCCATAGCATAAAATCTACCTATAATACTTGCTATTTCAACCTTATCATAATCTATATTAATATTATTTAAAAACGAATTAACATACTTTTTTAGAGCTTGGGGATCGCTGTCTCGACCGTCAGAAATAATATGAATCCAAACTTTTTTTGCATTCTTTTGAAATAATTTAATAAACTCTATTGTTTGTTTATAATTACTATGAACATTACCATCGGAAAACAATGATATAATATGAAGGTTTTTATCCTGAATGCTTTTTGAAAAACTGATATACGAATCTAAGTGCTCGACTTCTTTATTTTCTAGCATTTTTTGTATTTCTTCCATATTTTGCCAGCAAACTCTCCCAGATCCAATAGTAGCGTGACCAGTCTCAGAATTTCCCCAGACACCATAACCTAACCCAACTGATTCAGATGAAGTTTTAAGCAAAGCATGAGGGAAATTAGTTGCAAAATAATCAAAAGTAGGGGTTTTAGCGTTTAAAACTGCATTTCCATATGGTTGGCTTGATATTCCAAATCCATCTAAAATTATTAAACATGTATTCATAGTTATTTTATTTTAATAAAATATAAGAAATCGGCTAAAAGAAATGAGAAATTCGTAAGGAAATATGAAAAAGGAAACTATTTAATATTTGTCCTTAAAATTTTACCAAGATTCTGATAAGCGGAATAATTGTTTATTTGCTATATTATATTCTTCAATTAATCTGACGCATAATTTTGCAGAAACGTGTTCAGTATACGCATCTTTATAAACCGAAAGATGATGTATTGTTTCATTAACTTCCCCAATGGTATCATTAATGTATTTTTTTCAGGCCCGAGATTGATATCTTTTCGCAAATCCTTCAGGCAAAAGAGCTGGACCAACGTTACATGACCGACGCACCTGATCTTTTAAGTCATATTTTTCTTCTTCAGGAATTTTTGGGACAATCTTTTTTAGTACGATAAACATTAATTTGTAAAGTCTTTGATAAACCTCAAAATCCTGAAAACTTTTAATAGCCTTTTTCTTATCTCTATTTTCCATACCTATTTCCAATTTATTTAAGCTAATTTCTTATTTCTTAAACTGATAACTGAATCCCGTATCTGCCATTTGATCCCAAAGACTCTTCAATGCGTATTAATTGATTGTATTTTGCAGTTCGCTCGCTTCTATTAACGCCACCAGTTTTTAGCCCAAACGAATTAACCGCGACTGAAAGATCAGAAATAAATGTATCTTCTGTTTCCCCAGATCTGTGCGAAACTATTGTCAAATATCCAGCACCTTGCGCCAATTTTACAGTCTGAATTGTTTCAAGCAGTGTGCCAACTTGATTTGGTTTAATAATAATTGCATTTGCGACATTTTGTTTAATACCTTTTGACAATAAGTCAGCGTTAGTTGCAAATATGTCGTCACCAACAATTTTTAATTGTTTACCACTGAGTTGATTAAGTTTTGTCCAACTATCCCAATCAGTATCTGCAAATGGATCTTCTATTGAAAATATTGGATATTGTTGAATAATTTTTTGATAATATTCCATCATTTGCGCTTGATTCATTTCAACTCTTTCAACAGCTAGGCGATATTTTCCATCTTGAAAAAGTTCAGACGCAGCAACGTCTAGTGCAAGGGATATATCGCGGCCAGGTGTAAAACCAGCATTTTTAATTGCAGAATTTAAAAGTTCTATTCCATCAATATTTTTTGCAAGTCTTGGAGTAAAACCTCCTTCATCACCAAAATTTACTGATTGCCCCTGTGATTTTAAAATGTCTGAGAGTGATTTTGATACTTCGGAGCACCATCTAATTCCTTCTGTAAAGCTTGTGGCGCCAACTGGAACGATCATAAATTCTTGAAAGTCAATATTATCATGACCATGCTTGCCACCCTCTAGAAGCACGGTGAAGGGAATTGGAATATGATATGGGGTCGTTTCTGTTTGAGCCAATTTAGCCAGGTATTTATATAAAGGAATTCGAGTTGAATTGGCTGCAGCCCTAGCACTTGCCAAAGATACACCCAATATTGCATTTGCCCCTAAATTTGATTTATTTGGGGTGTTATCTAAATAAATTAATGTTTCATCGATTTGCCTTTGATCAACTACATTTAGACCAATCATTTTAGGCGATATGGTTTTATTAATATTACTAACTGCACGCGAAACTCCAAGTCCCTTAAATCTTGCTTGGTCATTATCACGAATTTCTAGTGCTTCGTATTGACCAACCGATGTGCCCGACGGCACCGATGACCTACCCCAAACACCATCATCACAAAAAATATCCACTTCAACCGTTGGATTTCCGCGAGAATCTAAAATCTCTCTCGCTTTAATTTCTTTTATTTTAGACACATTCCCCTCCTTAAATTAGATAAATAGAATATTAGATTATTAGATAAACAGTTAGCTATTACTTTTCTTGTCTCTTTTATGTCTTATAAATCCATTAATCATCTTAATTAATTCTGTATATTCATCAAATAACGATATTGATTCTTTTTTGAAATGTAAGTCTTTAATTAGCAGTAAGCAATTTTGCACTTCGCATGCTGAATCTCTGGCGTTCAGCAGAAAATTAACTTCATCTGAATAATGAAATCTACCGTAACCTTCCGAAATGTTTAATTCAACAGAAATTGAGGCTCGTTTGGTTTGATCGATAATTATATACTTTTCTTCACTGGGTAATAATTTTGATAATTTATAGATTTTTAAGGTTAATGAATGAGCTTTTTGCCAAATTTTCAAATCTCTAAAATCTGACATCCCACCCCTTTTATTTCTTTAACTATTTATCTATTTTTCTTTTCATCTATTTATCTATTTTCCCCATTCTCTCTTTAACCATTGTAATCTTTGCCTGATCAGACGGATCAACTCCATTTAAAATAGCTAAATAATAGCTTGCCAAATCAGTTAACATCATAAAAGAAAATATTTCTGAAAGCCGATCAACAGTATCTGTTTCAGCTAAAACAAATTCAATTCCCGCGCTTGCTAAGATATCTTTAGTTATTTCTATTCTTTTAATAATTCTAGGTGAATAAAATTTAGAATAAAGAAATATTACAATAATGTTCGGGGTTGTTGGAAAATCAAAGCCATTAATTTGGTTATGATGAAGTTCGGGAAGATTTTGAACACATGCAAATTGTTTTGAGTTTTCATTGGTTTGCAATTTAAACCTGTAAGCAGTAGATTTTAAATGATCGGCAGCAACAAGCAATACATTCTTTTCCTTCATTTTCGTAGCGATTTTTTTTGCTTGATTATTTTCTAAATCAGTTTCAATATTATTATGCTCCAAAGTGTAATCAAGCGATTTTAGTGCTTTTAGAATATCTTGATCTTTGAGTTCAATTACGCCAAGTTTTCTTAAAATCATTAAACAAGTCGTTGCCATTAAGCCAAAAGAGTTTCTCGGTAAATAATTATTTTCAATTTTCAAAATCGGAATATTGTGCTTTGAACATTCTTTTTCCAACTCGCCACCAACTGATATTACAATTGATTTTGCTTTTTTATCAACTACTTGTTTTATACAACTAATATCTTCTTCAGTATCACCTGAATGAGAGATTACTATTACCAAAGTCTGCGAAT
This sequence comes from uncultured Candidatus Saccharibacteria bacterium, assembly GCA_964413595.1. Classification (GTDB taxonomy): domain Bacteria; phylum Patescibacteriota; class UBA1384; order DATEAH01; family CAYPSR01; genus CAYPSR01. The sequence continues at coordinate 10,394 of CAYPSR010000004.1, read as the reverse complement.
CAACATATTTTGGTAGATTATAGTCTTTTACAACTGTTATTGGAATATGGCTTTCGTTGAAACTTAAATCAACCATTAAATCACCAATAGTGCCTGATGCGCCCATGCCACAAATTACAATATTATCAACTTTAATAAAATAGGATGGAATAATAAAGTTTTTTGCTTTTTCAATAATAGATTTAACCTGATCAGAAAACGAGGCAATCTGGCTATAAAAATCGTCTTTATCAATACTTATAATTTGTGATTTATCATCTAATAGATTCATGTTTGATAGTTTACGAAGTCAATAAAGAATATGAAGTATTTAAAATTTCTAGAGCTAGCCACTTTATCTTAATATTCTTCATGTTCTATAATCAATTATAATACAAATTACGCTTTATTTCAAATAGGGTTAGACTTTCTCTGCTACATAAAATACATTTTTTGCCGTGTTTCTCAAAAAAGGATAATGTCGAGAAAATACATAAGCAAATAACGGCATTTCTTCTATAATCAACTGAAGTCTTCCGGCCCTAACTCTACTGACCGGATTAATTCTATTTCCTAACAAGCACATGACTGACCCTAAAATAATATATTGACCATAGGTTTTATGTAACTTAAACCCATACTGACTTAAAAGATTTTCAATTTCGTCTGGCTTAAATTCTCTGATGTGAAATTCACTAAAGGGCACACCATCCCGAGAAAGTGTATTGTTTGCATGAGGTGTTGAAACTATTAATAAACCACCACTTTTTAATAGCTTGTTTGCCGATTCCAAGAAAGACTCCACTTTCTCAATATGTTCAATCGTCTCAATGCAAACAACCTTATCAAAAACCCCATTATCAAAAGGTAAATTTTCAGCCGTACCATTAATAAAGTATAGACCAAAATGTTCGTATTTTTTATTTGATTCAGCCACAGAATCATAATCAGAATCTACCCCTACAACCATTTTTGCTTTTTTTGATAGTTCTAGAGCGCCATACCCAAAACCACATGCAATATCTAAAACAACATCTTGATCTTGAACAAATCTCGATGCTAATTTATATCTTTCAATATGTCTCAATCTTGTTATTGACAACAAATCGGGATCTTCAATATCAACCCTTTCAAAATGTTCATTCATAATTAATTAAATTATATTGGACCGTACTGGGATCGAACCAGCGACCTTATCAATGCGAATGATATGCTCTACCAACTGAGCTAACGGCCCGTAATTTCATGTCATTCCGGGAACAATCCGGAATCTCAGTTTTGTAGCTTCTGAGATCCTGAAATAAATTCAGGATGACAAGAAAAGTAATTCTTGCCTTATTATAGCAATTTTGGCTAGAATTTGCTATAATTATCAAATATAATTAAAATAATACTTATGGAAGATAAAAATATTCCAAACCACATTGGTTTTATTATAGACGGAAATCGCCGCTGGGCAAAAGAAAGAGGAAAGACCTCATTTTTTGGTCACAAGCAAGGTATGGAAAATGTTTCCAAAATAATTAAACTTTGTATCAAAAAGAGTATAAAATATGTTTCAGTTTACGCTTTTTCAACAGAAAATTGGAATCGTAACAAAAAAGAAGTGAATTACCTTATGAAACTGTTTGCAATTTTTGCTAAAAAACATCTTAATGAATTTCATAAACTTGGAGTAAGAGTTCAAATTAATGGTCAATTTGAGAAATTGCCTAAATTCTTGCAAAAAACACTGAAAAAAGCAATTGAAAAAACAAAAAATAACAAAGAAATGGTTATTCAGATTTGCCTTAGTTATGGTGGGAGAACAGAGGTAATTGATGCAATTAAAAAAATTGTTAAAAAAGGAATTGATTATAAAAACATTACTGAAGATTTAATTGCAAAAAACCTTTATAGCGCCGAGGTTCCTGACCCAGATTTTATTGTTAGAACTTCTGGCGAACACAGACTATCAAACTTTATGACTTGGCAAGGAGTTTATAGCGAATTATACTTTCCCAAGTGCCATTGGCCTGCGTTTGATAAAACCGAACTAGAAAAAGCTTTGAAAGAATTTGCAAAAAGACAAAGAAGGTTTGGACGTTAAAAAAAAGAAGTAAGTAAACCGTAATGAGTAATGGGTGGGCAAATATTGCTTGTTTCTGCACTGATTACACATTACCGATTACTTTCTTTCGGCCGCGGTGGTGGAACGGTAGACACGCAGGTCTCAAACACCTGTGATCGCAAGATCGTGAGAGTTCAAATCTCTCCCGCGGCATAAATTAATGATGCGGCACGCCTGTCCGCCTTTGGCGGAACTCAAACTCGTGTGGATGCAAATCCATGAGGGTTCGACTCCCTCCCTGGCCACCACACTTGATTTTTATCAATTAATGTGGTTTAATATTATTATGAAGCTTTTTTGGAATATATTAAAAACAATAGGGACGTTTTTAGTCCTTTTCGGGCTATTTTTTTATTTTTTTAATTTTCGAGCTTTAAATATAAATATAAAATATTGGTCTAATAAAACATTTAGCAAAGAATCTCAAAAACAAATTGAAGCATATTTGCCAACTGTAAAATCAGTTAAAAAAACAAAACCAATTTGGCCAGAAGGTCATATTGTAATTCCTAAACTATCGTTAAATATTCCTGTTATATGGAATGTGCCAATCGAAAAAACTTTAGACGAACTAGCAAATGGTGTTGTGCATACAAAAGGCTCGGCTTTGCCACCTCAAAAAGGCAATGTTTTTATTTCAGGACACAGCTCATATTTTTGGAATGGACCATATTCTAGCATTTTTTCAGTTATAGTTAACCTAGAAAATGATGATGAAATAGCAATCGTTTACCGCGACTATACATATATTTATAAAGTCTATAATAAAATAACAGTAAAACCAGACCAGGTAGAGTACTTAAATCAAGACAGATCAAAACATATGCTTTCGCTTATGACCTGCACCCCAATTGGAACTGACTGGAATCGCTTAATCGTCCAAGCATATCTAACAAACTAACCATGACTACTTTATCTCCTGAATTAACTTCTCATTATGACCCTGATATTAAAAGATTTCGAGTTCAAACAGAAATAGGTTCTCGTAATATTTTAGATACAGTACAGCTGGGATTTGAGGATTTAAAAATCTTAAAACCAGAAATTGTTGGATTAACATTGTTTGGCTCTCACACAAAAGGCACAGCTAAAGGTCATATCTTTGGAAAACCACAAAGCGATATTGATTGTTGTCTTTTCGTTGATCATAACCAATTAAGAAACGCAAATAGTAATTTCAAAAATCATAAAATTCATCTTGTGCCGTTTGAAGAAGCAAGTAGATTGTCTTATGCATTTACGTTTTCATACCAACGAGCACATGATGCTTATACACAAACCTTATTATCTTGCATTCGTAATCGATTCATTCAAAAACAAAATCTTATGTATGAAAATTTAGAAATTGACATATTTCTTCATCCAATTAGCGAAGAAATTATTGACACCCTTGTTGCATTAATGCTACCTAAACGATTTGAACACCTTAAGCCACCACAATTTCGAATCAAACAATCATTAACTAGAATTAGCACAGATTTATCTGAAATGTTTCATATGCAAGCAGGACACGGTTTAAATAAATATAGAAGGTATTTGATTGATAAATTGTTAGAAATGGGTGAACAAGGTGAAAATATTTGGCGCCTGGTTGTCGGTGAAACTCAAAGAATCGAACAATTTAGAAAAAGGAAAAAATGTCCAAATTACCCGCAATCTTTAGAGCATGCTCGAGAAATTTATTGCAGATAATTTTTTTAACCACCTACTCGCACCTACGAGGTGTAACTTGATGGATTTTAAGGCTAAAAAACGCACCTACGAGGTGCAACAAACAGGTTGGCTAATTTTATCGAACTGTTGCAAAAACTAAATTCCCATTTAGATCTATATAAATCAAATTATCATTAATAATCTCGACACTAGAATTTGTTGAACCGAGTTGATATATATTTACAGACGAACCATCAATTGTTTTAATATTGCCATCTTCTATAAATATCAAAACATCACCATTTAAATAAGGAATTATTAAATCGACTCGACCGGAAACTCTGGTCATGAAATATTCTTTATTATCATCTGTTGAATAGAAAAACATCTCATCAAGATTGCTAACATAGTAAATGCCATTTTTACCCCGAGTATTTAAAAACACGCGGGTATTTTTTGATAATTCGAAAAACTTAATATTATCATTTATTTTAACAAGATCTTTATTTTTATAAATATAAAGATCTTGAGACAAATCCTTTACTACAATACTATTACTATCTCTTTTTATTTCTGTAATCGTATAAGTGCTTTGTGCTAGTTGGGAAAGTTTACCATTTGACAAATTTAAGTACGATAGAAAATACTTAGAACCTTCTTTATTAGAAACAACCAGCCGATTTTGGCTTACATAATCACATGCAAAAATGTTTGAATATCTTTTACTAATAGAATTTAACGATGTGTCATAAGCGATTAAAACATTATTAATAATATAGTAAGCTGTCTGATCAATAAGCATAATGTTTGATGTGCTAGCTGGAATTTTTGTTTTTTGTGACTTACCATTGTAAAAATACCAATAATCTGTTTTGTAAAGCATTGTATCGCTATTTTTAGACCAAATCGTATTTAATGATAGGGTGCCAGATAGTTTTTCTGGATTTTTAATCGTCTTATCTAACTTTGCTTTATAAAAGCCGCCCTTTTGAGAATATGCAATTTGATTTTTATCCGTGTTCAAATTATAATTGGTAATATCTTTTTTAAGTACACCTTGCTCTGGTTTATTTAAAAATATGTTTACATTATATTCATAAATAACTGTATTTGCCTTAACATCATATTCTTTTTCCCAGTTGTTATATCCATCTTTTTCAATTTTTAAATCGTGTTTGCCAGGAGACAAATAAGCTATTTTCGCTGGGGATTTTGTGGCTAGAATTCTTCCGTCAACCGTAATTTTCAAATTATCACTAGGATTTACTGTTAGATATACAATTCCAGTTTTTACAATTTTTTTAGTATTAAAATCATAAGTATAGCCAGCTGCGTAAAATATTAAAAGAGCACTTGCGATAATAAATGCAAAAAGCGAAAAAAACCACCAAAATATTCTTTTAGATAGATGAGCTTTCATGATTATATTCTATCAAATACTCGCTTTTATATCAATGAAAAAAAATATTTTGATTTTACATCAATTTTGTAGTAGAATTAGATAGAAATTTGCTAAAGCAAATACTATGTTTTTGATTTATTTATTTAAATTTATCTGCTATGTTTACAAGACGTTTTGGAATTGATCTCGGCACAACAAATACTTTAATTTATGTTCCTAAAAAAGGGATAATTATAAACGAGCCAACAGTCGTTGCTGTTTCTGTTGAAAATAATAAAATCCTAGCCATTGGCACTGAAGCAAAAGAAATGTTAGGCAGAACACCCGAGACAATCGTTGCCTCCTATCCTCTGCGAGAAGGCGTAATTGCAGATTATCGAACCACTGAAGCAATGTTAAGATATTTTATTGATAAAG
>CAYPSR010000004.1:0-4733 GCA_964413595.1 uncultured Candidatus Saccharibacteria bacterium | reverse complement strand
GTAATTGCAGATTATCGAACCACTGAAGCAATGTTAAGATATTTTATTGATAAAGTTTCTGGTGGTTTTCGATTGTTTAAACCTGAAGTCGTTATTTCAGCCCCTGCCGGAGTTACTTCAACCGAAAAACGTGCTATCACTGATGCTGCAATGCAAGCTGGCGCTAAAACTGCATATATTATAAAAGAACCGGTTGCTGCTGCGCTAGGTGCTGGAATTCCAATAGGATCCGCAACTGGAAACATGATTATTGATATTGGTGGGGGCACATCAGAGGTCGCAGTAATTGCACTTGGCGATATTGTAGCCTCAACTTCAGTTAGAATTGGAGGTAGGCGAATGGATCAAGCAATTTCAGATTATATCAGAAAAAAATATAATTTAATGGTGGGTGAGCAAACCGCCGAAGAAATTAAAATCAAAATTGGCTCTGTCTTGCCACTGAAAAAAGATTTAAAATTAGAAGTCTCAGGGTCAAATAGTATTTCTGGGCTTCCTGAAACGATTATGGTAACTAGCGAAGATACGGTTGAGGCCCTAAAATCTGAGATGACAGAAGTGATTAATGCTGTTAAGTCTGTTTTACAAAAAACCCCACCAGAACTAGCCGCTGATGTAATTGACAAAGGAATTGTAATGTCGGGCGGTGGGTCACTAATTAGAAATATTGATAGATTACTAACAAAAGTTACAGGCGTACCTTGCCAAATCGCAGATGATGCTCTTTTATGCGCTGCCAAAGGAACGGGAATTGCAGTTGAAAATCTAGACTCATATATCAAATCTGTTTTGTGGATTAAAAGTTAAAAACTATGAAACCTAAAATTTCGGTTATAGTATTAAATTGGAAAGGTTACAAAGACAGCAGGGAATGTCTTAATTCTTTAATGAAGCAAAAATACCAGAATCTAGAAATCATCTTAGTTGATAATGAATCAGACAAAAATGAGCTTGAAAAAATCAAAAAAGAGTTTCCAAAAATAATCACAAAAGCTAATAACGAAAATTTCGGTTATGCTAAAGGAAACAATATCGGCATAAAGTGTGCTATTAACAATGGTGCAGATTATGTTTTTATACTTAATAACGATACCATAATTAACGAGCAGATTTTTGACAAGCTTTTGAAAGAATTTGATAAAAATACAGCTATTGTTTCACCCGTAATTTACTATTTTAAAAACAACCGAAAAATATGGTCAGCTGGCGGAAGCTTTAATAAAACAACTGGTTTAACAACTTTAAATCATTCAATCCCTAATAAAAATAAGGTTAGCTTTATTCCTGGAACTGCAATGTTAATAGATCTCAATAAACTTAAAAAAATTGGTTATTTTAATGAAAGGTATTTTTTATATTACGAAGATACTGATTTGTGCCAAAGGTTTATCAAGAAAGGATATAGTCTTAAAATTGCTAAAAACTCAAAAATTCTACACAGCATATCGAATGCCTCTGGCGGAGAATATTCATCAACTTTTCTATATTATATGACGAGAAATCATCTTTATAACTCCAATGAAAACTTAAAAGGTATAAATAAGTTTACCTCGAAAATCATTTCACCTTTGTTTTTTTTGTTTTTAATGATAAAAGCTGTAAAATATAATCAAGACCCAAATATTGTAAATATTGCAATTTCTGATTATATAAAAGGTAAAATGGGTAAAAGGTAAAATATATTCGAACAAAGTGAGAAGTTTTAACAGGTAATTATCACCAAAGCTCGAATAATAAAATACTATGACTTTAATATTCGTCTTACTTGCAATTGCATTAATTTACATTGCTTATAAATATCCAAAGCAAACTTTTATAATAGGGCTTTTAATATTACCATTTCACGCTGCAATAGTAACTTTTTTAAAAAGTTTTCTGGGCTTAGGCAATGTTTCATATGTAATCTTAACCCTATGGAAAGAATTTATTTTATTTGGAATATTAGCAAATATTGCAATTTCGCGAATAAACAATAAAGAGAAGCTAAAATTTGAATTTATTGATTACTTGATTGTACTTTTTGGAGTTTTAGCAATATTGGTCAGCTTAATAAATCATATAGATTTAAAAACATTTATTTATGGGATTAGATATGATTTTGAGATTTTTGCTGTATTTTATGTAGCAAGAAATCTTAAGTTTAATAAAGAAGAGATTATTAGTTTCTTTAAAAGGTCTTTTCCGGTTGTTGTTGCTGTAGCTTTATTTGCAATAATCCAACATTTTTTACCTAATGATTTTTTAAAACATCTGGGATATCAAACCGGCGAATGGACACCTGGATCCGTGTCGGCATTTCAATTAATTGGTGATACCCAAATACTGCGATCGCAAAGTTTTTTTTCCGGACCAAATCAGCTAGGCTTGTTTTTAACTAGCGCTTTTATATTTTATCTTTCTCAATACGGGTTATTTAAAAAAGAATTAAACTCCAAATTATTAATTGGACTTTTGCTGTTGGTTCTAATTGCACTTGTTTTTACATTTTCAAGAAGTGCTTGGATAATATTAATTGCTGGAATAATCTTAATTGCATTTAATCATTTTAAAAAGTATTGGTTAAATATTACTATTTTTATTGCGATGTTTGTGGTTTTATTAATCCCATTATTTTTTTCGAATAATATTGTATCAGAAAATAAAATTATAAATAATTATGTTCTGCACCAAGGTTCAACACAAGAAAGAATCGATAGGTTTAATAGCAATTTAGATATTTTTAAAAGAAACCCGTTTGGCTTAGGGGCAGGCACTTCTGGCCTTGCAGCTTTTACGCTAGACTCTTCTAACAAAAATATAATTCCAGAAAACTGGTTTTTACAAATTGGTGTTGAATATGGTTATGTTGGATTGATTCTTTATATTTTAATAATTGCATCCTTGATTTATAAAACTACAAAGTCAAAAAATCAATTTGCCTTTTCAGGATTTCTGATTATTGCTATTACCTCTATTTATTCCTTATTTTTACCAATTTGGACTGACGCACCAAGTAATTTCTGGATCTGGCTTATGATTGGATTAATTTATATACAAATTCCAAATAACCAACCAAATGAAAATATTAAATGTTCCAATTGACAATTTATCTTTTGAAGATGCACTTAAAGAAATAAACACAGCTATTAAAAATGGTGGTTTTCATCAAATCGCTACTGTTAATGCAGAATTTATTTATGCAGCACATAAAGACAAAGAACTAACAAAAATTTTAAACAACACTTTCTTAAACCTAGATGATACAATAAGCGTGCGGTGGGCTTACAAATATTTACACGGTGAGAAAATAGAAAGAATTCCTGGGGTTGATTTAACTTGGTTGGTTTTGAAATTAGCTGAAGATAAAAGATATACGGTGTTTTTACTTGGCGGTTGGCCTGAAGAAATAACAAAAGCGACCGAAAGAAATATTAAGATAGTGCATCCAAATATTAAAATAGTAGGCACAAGCTCTTTGGGGCCCGATGACGAGGGAGTGGTTGAGCTTGTCAATTCGAAAAGTCCTGACATTTTGTTTGTCGCTTATGGTGGCTCAGCAAAACAAGAAAAATTTATATATAATAATAGAAAAAAAATAAATACTAAAATCGCAATTGGAGTTGGTGGAACATTTGATTTTATTTCTGGAAATGTCAAGCGTGCACCTTTATGGATGAGGAGGCTTGGGCTTGAGTGGTTGTTTAGATTAATTCGCCAACCATCTAGAATTGGTAGAATTTTTAATGCAGTAGTTATTTTTCCAATATTGGTAATTTTATCTAAAATTAAAAATAATAATATTAGTTTAAATTAAGGAGGAAAAATGAGCGTTGAGTCAAACCAAAACGAAACAATTGACCCAAAATTTCAAGACCATGAGCACTCAGAAGGTGATTTATTATGTGTTGGTGGAGAAATCCCTACGGGTAAAAGTTTGGTAAAAGAAGAAGTAGTTGGTTGCATTTTAACAGTTCGTTCTGGAGGAAGTTTGATGTGTGAGGATGCTAAAGATACCGATTTTCATATTTACAAGGACGGCTCTGTTACTGTATCTGGAACAGAAGAAAATGTTCATTATTATCCACGCGAAAAAGCTGCTTAGATATTATGAAAAAAACGCTTTTTTACATTTCAAGAATTTTAACAACTTTGATTTCAGCCTTATTTTTGATTTTTGTAATTGGTGAATCAATTATGGATTTCAATTTAAACTGGTTATTTACAATGTTACTTCCTGGAATAATATTGGCTATTTTAACTTATTATTCTTGGAAGAATCCAAAGCTTGGCGGAATTGTATTTACTGCACTTGCAGTATTCGTTATAATTATGATATTTTTTGCCAAAGGCCATTTAGATATTCTGCCAATTTTTACAACGGGCATTCCTTTACTTTTATCTGGAATTTTATTTTTATTTGAAGGTTTCAAAAAATATTAAAATTTGATTTGAATCACCCTTCGTATAATGCGGGTGGCTAGAAGGTAAAATGGCTAAAGTAAAAAATGATTGTGAAACAGGGGGAATTAAAAAGATGAATGGATTGCACGGTTTTGTTTATTTTCTAACATTCATTGGAGCAGCAATTTATTTTATTGAAAATGCGTCAGGTTTTTGGATGGGTGTTGTTGCTTTTCTAAAAGCTATCATATGGCCAGTATTTGCAATATTAAAAGCCTTACAACTTTTGCATTTATAATTTTTTTTAGATCTTTTAAACAACTTGTTCAATAAAAGTTAAGGCCTGACCGGAT
>CAYPSR010000003.1:40291-44572 GCA_964413595.1 uncultured Candidatus Saccharibacteria bacterium | reverse complement strand
TTTTTTTTAGATCTTTTAAACAACTTGTTCAATAAAAGTTAAGGCCTGACCGGATTTAGATCCTCGGGCAGTTCTACCAATTCTATGAACATAATCGTTGTAAGTTTGAGGAACGGTATAATTTATTACATGAGTAATATCTTTAATATCAAGGCCACGAGCAGCAACATCAGTTGCAACTAAAACCTTACAATTTCCATTTCTAAATGATGTGAGTGATCTTTCTCTTTGATTCTGTCTTTTATTTCCATGAATTGACTCAGCCTTATATCCACTTTTTGTTAATTCTTGAGTAAGTTTTTCAACCTCCCATTTAGTTTCTGAAAATATCAAAACCTTTATAAATTCTGGTTGGTTTAATAGATCTTGAAGTTTATCAAATTTTTCTGATTTATCTTTTACTCGAACAACATCTTGCAAAATTCCTTCAGCAGTATCACCAGTTTTTACCGCAACTGTTATAGGATTATTTAAAAAAGTGCCAATAAGATTTTTAATTTTTTCAGGCAATGTTGCTGAAAAGAAAAGCGTTTGACGCTCCTTTGGAAGAGTGTGTAAAATTTTTGTAATTTCATTGACAAATCCCATATCAAGCATTCTATCAACTTCGTCTAAAACTATGTTTTGAAATAATTCAAATTTTATAAATCCTTTTTCCGATAGATCTTTTAATCTGCCTGGCGTACCAACAACAAATTGGGGTCCTTTTCCAAGAAGATGAATTTGCCTGCCAATTGGCATTCCACCAACACAAACAGTTGAATAAAGTCTCATGTTTTCAGAAAAGGCACGAAACTCGGTATCAATTTGATTTGCTAATTCTCGAGTTGGAGTAATAATTAAAACCTTTTGATCTCTATTTTTAAAAACCTTATTAATCAAGGGCAATAAAAACGCTGCTGTTTTTCCTGTTCCAGTATTAGCAATACCAATTAAATCACGACCTTGTAAAATAGGCATAATTCCTTGATCTTGGATAGGAGTAGGGCGCAAATATTGTCTTTTGTCTAAATTAGTTTGTAATTCCTGGCAAAAATTAAAATCTTTAAATATATTTTGTATTTTTACACTTTCGCTTTCGCTTTCAGGTAAAGTTTTTTGAATATATTTTGAAACATCAATATATTCGCCCCTTGGCCTGCGCGACCCTTGAGATCTTCCTCTGAATCTATTTTGACCTGACCTGTTTGAACCATAACGATTTGACTGATTTGAAAAACCCTGACTTCTTGAGTTTGAATTGTACATATTGTACTTTCTAATTCGGAAATAAAAAATCCCGAAGATTAATTTGTAATTCGTCTAGCACGGTTTTTGATAACCGGCAATTGCTACAATAGAACATCGAATTACTAATTATTCGGAAATCTATAGAACAATGTTTAACTTAATATTAGTATAACATAACATGTCCCAAAAAACAATAGGTATGTTCAATTAAAGTAATTGCAAAATTAATTATTGATTCAATATTAAATAAATGTTAATATATTGCTATGAAAACACTAAATAAATGTGAAATGTGTGGGACTTGTTGCAGATTATTTTTGATTTGCTTAGATAAAAAAGAATACGAATCCAAAAAATACAAAACTATTTTAGAAAAATATGGGTTTGAAAAAGATTTTAAAAAAGCCAAAAAATATGGCTTAAACCTTTTGGCTCAGAAAAAAGACGGATCGTGCATATATCTAAAAAACAAAATTTGTAAAATCCACAAAACAAGACCTCGGGTTTGTAAAGAATTTTTTTGCAAATCAAAAAATAAAAAAAACCAAAACATGCAGAATCTTATTGAGACTTATAAAATTAGAAACTTAATACACTAAACATTAAAATCAATATTATAAATTACCCAAAATTATAATAATATTTATTCTGACGATTTTATTAGCAATTTTCCGAAAAAAATTATTAAAAAATGATTTTATTAAAGTCCTAATTTCTCAACCATTTTTTGATGGGCATCGCCAGCCGTCATTAGAACTACCACATTTTGAGGACTTAAATTATCTAGAACTATTTTGTCTATTTCGTCTAATTTTCCTATTTCAACATTTTTGTTTGCAATAATATTTTTCAAATCTTCAATTTTAAAGTTCTGATTCGGATCTTCACGAACAACATAAAAGGGAAGTAGTATAACTTTTTTTGCCTCATTAAAAACATTTTTATAATCATTGGCTAAAATTTTGGTTCTGGAAATTTGGTGGGGCTGATAAATCGCAATTACATTTTTACCGAGTTTTGATAAAGATTCTATTACAGCCTTAACTTCATCTGGATGGTGGGCATAGTCTGAATATAGAATATTTCCATTAATCTCAAACATCTGCATTCTTCTTTCTACACCCTTAAAAGTTTTAACCGCGTGAGCAAAAACATCATCTGAAATTTTTAAAATATCAGCAATGGCTTTTACTCCTAACCAATTTATTGCATTATGATATCCTAAAAGGCCAGATGTCAAATTAATTTCCTGATTTTTGTTTTGAATTTTGAACCTTGATTCTATCCCTGGTTTAAAATCCTTAATTTGATAATTAGAGTTTCCATCAAATTCCAAGATATTTCCTTTATAATTTAATTTTGACGATAATTTATCAGTTTGATTTTTAACCAAATATCCATCATTTTTAATTCTATCAACAAACCCTTGAAAAGCCTCTAAATAATGATTTTGGTTTTTAAAAATATCTGGATGATCATAGTGGATATTATTTACAAGAGCGATATAAGAATTTAGGCCCCAAAAAGCCCAATCATATTCATCTGCTTCTATTACAAAAAATTTCGATTTTCCAGCATCAGAATTAGTTTTGTAATTATTTAAAACTCCACCGACTAAATATGTTGGATCAAACCCTGCGATTTTTAAAAGATGGGTTGCCATAGCAGAGGCTGTGGTTTTTCCATGAGTTCCAGCAATTGCAATTACTTTATAATCTTTAGTTAAAATCTTCAAAAAATCATTTCTTTTTAAAACTTCTATGTTTAATTCCTTAGCTTTAATAATTTCCGGATTTGATTCGGGAATCGCAGAAGACGCAACCACCATTTCAATATCATCCGTGATGTTTTCTGCTATTTGTTTATAGTTGATTTTTGCACCAAGTTTTTCTAGTTCTTTAGTCTGATCATTTTTTGAGATATCAGATCCAGTTACTTTATATCCGGTTTTAATTAAAATCTTGGCAATTCCAGATAGCCCAATCCCGCCAATTCCAATTAAGTAATAATGTTTAAATTTTTTTGTTTTCATTCGCTTATTATAGCATTTCTATGCTTAAAAGTGTATAATTTAAATTATGAAAACCATTATTTCAAACCCAAAACAATTTAAAAGGATAGTTAAAAATATCAAAAAAGATGGAGTTAAAAATCTTCATATTTTAACTGATTTTGATAAAACTTTGACTTATAATTTTGTTAAAGGAAAAGAGGTTCAATCTGTTATTGCAATACTCCGAGATGAGAAATATCTTACGCCAAATTATCCTGCGCTGGCTCAAAAATTGGCTGATAAATATATCCCAATAGAAGATAATCCAAAAATTCCTAAATCAGAAAAAAATAAGGCAATGCTAGAGTGGTGGAGCAAGCATTTAAACTTGCTAATCAAATCCAAATTATCGATTAAAGATATTCAAAAAGCTGTAAGTTCTAAAAAAATTAGACTTAGAAACGGGGTAAAAGATTTTCTGAAAACAATGAATAAAAATCAAATTCCAGTTATAATAATTTCTGCTGCTGGGCTTGGTAAAGATTCTATTAAAATGATTTTGCAAAAAAATAATATTGACTACAAAAATATTCATATTGTTTCTAATGGATTTATTTGGAACAAAAAGGGGGCTGCCATCGGGATAAATAAACCAATCATCCATTCATTAAACAAGGACGAAACAATCCTAAAAAGCTTTGGTTTTTACAAAAATATTAAAAATAGAGAAAATGTAGCTTTGCTGGGCGATGGATTAGATGATATAGATATGCTTGGCAAAGTTAAACACAAAAATGTAATTAAAATTGGTTTTTTGAATAAAGATGTTAACTCACGGCTAAAATATTACAAAAAAGCATTTGATTTAGTAATTACTGGTGACGCAGATTTTAAGGGAATCAATTCTTTGATAAAAAAAATGATTTGAAAATATTTCTATAGTGTTTTATAATAGAATTATTATATTAGTCTTGGTTAGCATAAAAGGAGAAAATGCCATTAACAAAAAGTGATCTAAAACAACTTTCAATAGTAATTGATAAATCAATAAACAAAAA
>CAYPSR010000003.1:7949-40191 GCA_964413595.1 uncultured Candidatus Saccharibacteria bacterium | reverse complement strand
TGAAAATAATATTAAGATAGGTAAGTTGGTTGATTTAAGCATTGATGAAAATAATATTAAGATAGGTAAGTTGGTTGATTTAAGCATTGATGAAAATAATGTCAAAATAGGTAAGTTGGTTGATTCCGGTGCAGAATCTTTGAGAGCAAGGATTGATAGTTTAGAACAAAAATTAGATATTAGCATTGCAGAAAATCAAAAAGAACATTCAGCTATTATCCAAAAACTAGACCAAATTAAAAAAATGGAATTTGAAGATACTATGGCAATTGTTGAAGATTTTGAAAAATTAAAGAAAAGAGTTAAAAAACTAGAAACAAAAGTAGCATAAATATTGACAAGATAAGGTTAGATATGTTAATATAACCATAGAAGTGCGCGGAGAAATCCACGCATTTTTTAAAACATTACTCAATCAGGCGTACCGAAGATAACACCTAGCACTATCTGATTATACTAATTTATCCCGATATTTTTCTGTATAATATTATAGTGATCGGGATCCCGACTTTATGTCGGGACTAATTTTTACAAATCTTACAAATGTTAAAAATTCGTAAAATAAGTATCAAATTAGTAAATAAGTAGACCATGATCCTAAATAGATTAGAAAATAACAAAATCAAATAACTATTATTTATAAATGACAAATAACACGAAAGGAAAAAATGGATAAAGAGTTTTTATCAGCAATTAGACAAATTTCAGACGAAAAAGGTCTTACAGAAGACATGGTTTTATCAACCATCGAATCAGCACTGGCTGCAGCATATAGAAAAGATTACGGTGATCAGGGTCAAAAAATTGAGGCTGAATTTGATAAAAAAACAGGTGAAACTAAGTTTTATCGAATTTTCGAGATTGTTGAAGAAATTGAAAACCCAGAAGCAGAAGTTTTGATTAATAATACAAAGGTTAAATCTAAAAAAGCCAAAGTTGGTGATGAAATTAAAGAAAAATTAAAAGCACCTAAAGAGTATGGCAGAATAGCTGCTCAAACTGCTAAGCAAGTTATTATTCAAAAAATCAGAGAACTTGAAAGAGATGTTATTTTTGAAGAATTTAAAGATAAAGAGGGAAGTCTGTTAACTGGGGTTGTTCAGCAAATAGAAGGGCCAAATGTAATAATTAACCTAGGAAAAGCCAACGGTGTTATTTTTCCGTCTGAGCAAATGCATAATGAAAAATATTATATTGGACAAAGACTAAAAGTATATTTAGCAACGGTTGACAAAACAAACCGCGGTCCTTTAATTTTGGTTTCTCGCGCTCATCCAGAACTAATTAGAAAGCTTTTCGAACTTGAAGTACCAGAAATCAATTCTGGATCAATCGAGGTTAAAGCAATTTCCAGAGAAGCAGGCAAAAGAACAAAACTGGCAGTAATAGCAACTCAAGACGGAGTTGATCCAATTGGGTCTTGTGTTGGCCAGCGGGGAACAAGAGTTCAGTCCGTTTTAGCAGAAGTTGGTGAAGAAAAAATTGATATTGTTTTATGGAATAAAGAGCCAAAGGCTTTTATAGAAAACTCACTTTCTCCAGCAAAAGTTAAAAAAGTGATCATAAGCAAAAAGAATGGTGTTGCAAAAGTTGTGGTTGACGAAGATCAGCTGTCGCTTGCCATTGGTCGAGAAGGTCAAAATGTTAGATTAGCATCAAAACTAACTGGTTATGAAATTGATATTGAAAAAGCAAAAGACAAGAAAAAAGAGTCGGGGGCTAAGAATCAAGAAGAAACATCTGAAAAAAAAGAAACGGAAAAAACCGATGAAGATAAGAAATTAAAAGACAAAATAAAAGAAAATAAACCAGAGACAAAAAAGCCTGCAAAAAAAACCAAAAAAGGTTCAAAAGATACGAAGGTCGAAGAAAAACCTAAAAAACCAGCAAAAAAATCTAAGAAAGATACTGACGCTAAAACAACTGACAAAAAAACTAACATAAATATAAAATCAGAAAAAGTCAAAAAAGAACCCGAAGAATAATAAATTTGCTCTAAAAAATGATTATTCAACCATTTTCAGAAAAAGAACCAACCCGATATCTAGGCGGGGGCTTTCATAGAGAGGTTATTGTCCACCCCGAAGATTCAAATTGGGTTCTTTGCAAATATAGACATTATTTCGCCAATAAATGTATTCCCAACGAAATTTCTAATGAAAATTTTATTAAGGCTAGTTTTTATTTAACAAAGCTGGTTCATTCTATATTTCCAAATAACATTGCAGATATTAGGTCAGCATGCTCTGAACCATTTTTTGAAATAAGACAAAGAATTATTTATATCGATTACGCTAAAGATTACGTAAAACGAAAAGAATTAATCGATTCTGTATTAGAAAAAACGGGATATAGACTAGATACAAACTATAAAAACTACTTGGTCGATCAAAGCGGAAATATTGTTTATTGCGATGTTTTTCTACCATTTTATTCTTCCGGGATAGGCCACGGGAGATTCGATATGCCTAAAATTGCTGTTTCAATTGATGAATTACCAAACGATAAGAAAGATATCGCGACGAAATATTTAAAACGATTAGAAACCTTAACGACCACCGCTTAACCCCTTGACCTGTTTTTAGATATATATTATACTGGAAGGAAACAATAAAGATAAATAGTTAAAAAGAAAAATGGATAAAAAGTTTTTGTGTTCTCTAATTATCTGATTCTCTATTTATCTAATAATCTAACCAAAAGGAGTTTTATGAACTTTGATAGATTTTCAAAAGAATCAAAAAATATTTTAAATAGCGCTCAAGAATTCGCTGATACAATGAAAACCCCGCTTTCAAGTGAGCATATTTTGCTTGGAATTTTAGAAGTTAACGAAGAGGTTTCTAATATCTTTGCTATGCAGGGGATAAGCTTTGACAAAATTCACCTAACCATTAGTTTGCAAAAATTTGTAAATTTTGCTGAACCTGTTTTGGCTGACGAATCAAAAACAATAATTGAAAAAGCATATTATTTGGCCCATAAAGAAAAAACAAAATTTGTTTTACCAAAGCACCTAACCCTTGCAATTTTAAAAACAAAATACTCCAAAGCCTATAAAATACTTTTGGAAAATGGCGCAGATATCCAAGGCATAGCAAATAAGCTTACTAACCCAAAACAATCTAGCGATGAGAGTTTAACACAAAATCCCCTTGATGATATTTTTAATTTTGATAAAATCGATTCAATTCTTTCTTCAACCGGTTTAATGTCAAAACCAAAAAATAAAAATATCTTGACTGAATTTGCTACAGATTTAATTGAAAAAGCAAAAAAAGGCAAGCTAGACCCAGTAATAGGCAGAAAAAAAGAAATCGAAAGAATGATAGTAGTTTTAAATCGAAAAACTAAAAATAACCCGGTTTTAGTTGGTGATGCAGGAACTGGAAAAACCGCAATAGTCGAGGGCATAGCTCAACTTATAGCATATGGTAAAGCTCCTACTGCATTGATGAATAAAAGAATATATAGTCTAGACTTAGCATCTATGATATCTGGAACTAAATATCGTGGAGAATTTGAGGAACGACTGACAAAAGCAATAAAACGACTCAAAAAAGACAAAAATTCAATTTTATTTGTTGATGAAATACACAACATTATGGGCGCGGGATCGGCTGAGGGATCCATGGATGCAGCAAATATATTAAAACCCGCTCTTGCACGTGGCGAGATACGAGTCATTGGAGCCACCACTTTTGATGATTATAGAAAACATATCGAAAAAGATTCTGCATTAGAACGAAGGATGGCTAAAATTGTAATTCATGAACCAAGTGCTGATGAAACCTTAGATATTTTAAAGGGCTTGAAACCAAAATACGAAAAACATCATCAGATTTCAATTCCAAACGATACACTAGAAAATATAATTAAACTTAGTAAAAGGTATATCAACGATAGATTTTTCCCAGACAAAGCAATAGATATTTTAGATGAAGCAGCATCAGAAAAATCTTTAAAATTGCAAGAATCGAAAACCGACAAAAAATCTTTACTTAATCAAATAACGATTCTAGAAGAAAAGAAAAAAGAACATATTAGTAATCAAGAATTTGAAAAAGCTGCAAAAATAAGAGATAAGCAAAATGCATTAAAACAAAATATTAAAAATCATAAAAATATCATAAGAATAAAAAGTAATGATTTAACTCCCGAAGACGTTGCACGAGTTGTTTCACAAGTTACTGGAATTCCACTCGGGGAAATTGTCTATAACGAAGCTGAAAAACTTACTAATATTGAAAAAATATTAAAAGAATATATCAAGGGTCAAGATGAGGCAACCAAAGAAGTGGCATCAACTATTAAAAGGGCAAGGACCGGCGTTTCAAACCCAAGAAAACCCTTGGGATCATTTATATTTTTGGGTCCAACAGGCGTTGGGAAAACCGAACTCGCAAAGATTGTTGCTGAAAAAGTATTTCAAAATTCAGAGGCTTTGATCAAATTTGATATGTCAGAATTCTCAGAAAAACATAATGTTTCAAAACTGATTGGTGCACCGCCTGGATATGTTGGTTATGATGACAGCGGAAAATTGACAGAGGCTGTAAGAAGAAATCCTTATTCTGTCGTACTGTTTGACGAAATCGAAAAAGCACATCCTGATTTTCAAAATATTCTGTTGCAGGTTTTAGAAGATGGATACTTAACAGATTCTAAAGGCAAAAAAGTAAATTTTAAAAATACAATAGTGATATTAACCTCAAATATTGGATTAAAAGAATTTAGAAACGCTGCAAAAATTGGATTTAGCAAAGATAATGTAAAAGATATTCTATCACAATACGAGGACTACAAATCTAAAATTACCAAAGAATTAAAAAACCATTTTAGGCCTGAGTTTTTAAACAGAGTGGATAAAATTATATTTTTCAAACCACTAACACGAAAAGTTTTACAATCAATCATTAAATTACAGATTCAAGATCTAAATGATCGCTTAAAAGATCATGATATTATGGTTGAAGTAAATACCAATGTTGAGGATAAAATTATGAAAATGGGCTATGACCCTGAAAATGGAGCCAGACCAATCAGAAGAGCCATCCAAGATCTAATAGAAGAACCCTTGTCAGATTATTTGATTGATTTAGGAAAGAATTTTTCCCGCAATAATCCCAGAAAAAAAACTTTAAAACTACTGATAAATTATGATCGCAAGATAATTATCAAAAAGAAGTAATGTGCTCATTAAAATAGTTTTTTATATTAAACCAACTTGATTTTGGGTTGGTTTTTGTGATAAAATATAATAGTTAAATTAAAAAACAAAGCTAAAAAATTAAAGTTTTGGTATCACGTTGCTAAAATTATTAGTAAAATTTGTACAAATTTGTAAATTAGTAGACCAATCATGATAAATTTAATCTAAACAATAAACAACATCAAACATATTTAATAACATCAACAAAGAGAAAGGGCACCTATGAAATTTCAAAACGTTCGTGGCACACAAGACATTTTGCCAGAAAACAATAAATATTGGACATACATTTTAAATGCAATAAATCATAGTGCTGAAATAAATGGTTTTGAAAAAGTTGATACTCCATTAATTGAATATCTTTCATTGTATGAAAAGGGCACTGGAACTGATACTGAAATCGTTGGGAAACAAATGTTTGAAGTTTCAAGACTAGGTAATGAACCAACAGATGATAAAGATAAACAAGTATTAAGACCAGAAATTACCCCGGGATTAGTTCGAGCGTATGTAAATCACGGGATGCGCGAATGGCCCCAACCAGTCCAGCTTTACACTTGGGGACCTTGCTTTAGATATGAAAGACCTCAGTCAGGACGATTTAGACAATTTAATCAAATAGATTTTGAATCTTTTGGGGCAGGAGATCCGGCAACAGATTCTAGGATGATATCTTTAGTTTTTAGTTTGTTAAAAGAGCTAAGATTAAAAAACTTTTCTTTAGAAATTAATACCCTAGGATGTAATTCATGTAAAAAACCAGTAGCCGATTATTTAAAATCATATTTTAATAAGAAAAAAGCTGTTTTATGTAAAGATTGTCTTGCAAGGCTTTCAAAAAATCCAATGCGAATTTTAGATTGCAAAAAATCTACCTGCCAAAAAGCCTTTAAAGATCTACCTCCGTTTGAAGAACAAGTTTGCGAGCAATGTAAAGATCATTTTTCACAAGTGAAAGACTTCCTTAAAGAATCAAGAGTAACTTTTAATGTTAACAATAACCTAGTACGCGGCTTAGATTATTACACGCGAACAGTTTTTGAGGTTTCTTTAAAAGAAGATAAAAACAAAGAATTGGTAATTTTGGGAGGCGGAAGATATGATGGTTTATTTGAAACATATGGAGAAAAATCAACTCCTGCCATTGGCTTTGCTTTTGGAATTGAGAGAATGGTTGAAGCTTTAAAAAATCAAAAGATTAAAGTAGATATTACTGATAAAATCGGAGTTTTTGTTGCTCAGCTTGGAGAAGATGCAAAACGAAAAGCTTTAACAATATTAGAATTATTAAAAACAGAAGGTATTTCAGCCCGTGCAGCCCTTTCTAAAAATACTTTAAAATCACAGTTAAAATTAGCTGATAAATTGAAAGCTCAATATACAGTCATTATTGGTCAGCGAGAAATACTAGATGGAACAGCGATAATTAGAAGCATGGGCGAAGGAGTGCAAGAAGTTGTTGAACAAGAAAAACTAGTTGATAATTTAAAAGGAAAGTTAAAATAACCCAACAAAAACAGGGGATAGTAAAGAAAAATATGAAACGAATATTTATTAAGATTATTTCACGTTTTTTTCTATTTCCTGCATGGTTTATGCCAATGTCAAGTCTGCGACGTTTTTTCCATATTCTAAGGGGAGTAAAAATTGGAAAAGGTACTTACATCGGATATTTTGTTATAATAGACCACAATTATCCAGATAATATTTTAATTGGCGAAGGTGGGTGTATTGCCTCGCGTTGTTTTATTACATCACATGATGAATCTTACTTTTTTAGTCTGGGTAAAAAACAAAAAATGGCAAAAGTCAAAATAGGCAACAATGTAATGATTGGAACAGGATGTGTTGTTTTGCCTGGAATTATAATTGGAGAAAAATCTATTATCGGCGCAAACTCTGTTGTAAATAAAAATATTCCAGCCAATTACTTAGCAGCTGGAAGCCCTGCAAAACCAATCAAAAAACTCAAATAATAATACTTATATGATACCCGGGAAAGTCTTGTTAATTGACAAACCATCTAAAATGACATCACACGATGTTGTTTTTAAAATAAAAAAGAATTTACAAAATAAATATCCTGAACAAAAAATAAAAGTCGGCCATGCCGGAACATTAGATCCTTTAGCAAATGGCCTTTTGGTTGTTTTAATAGGAACTGAAACAAAAAATTCTGACAAATATATGGCCGGAGACAAAGAATATGTTTTTAACGTTTTATTTGGAATAAAAACAAAAACTGGAGATATTGATCCTCTAGAAATAAAAAATAAAAAATTAAAAATTAAAAATAAAATTCATAAATCAAAACTAAAAGAAATCATAGAATCTTTAAAAGGAAAAGTAGAATTAAAAGTTCCTGCTTATTCTGCAATAAAAGTCAAAGGAAAAAAATTATACAACCTTGCTCGTAGCGGGAAAATAAAAGAATCTGATATACCGACCCGCGTTTTTGAAATTTATTCAATCAAATTACTTGATTTATATGAAAATACTGCTAAAATAAAGATTAACTGTTCAAAGGGAACATATATTCGTTCGATAGGCGAAGAAATAGGAAAAAGAATGGGAATTGATTCTTGCATATTCAATCTCCGCCGAACAAAATCAGGAACATTTAATATTAAAAATGCAATTAAATTAGAGGAGTTCATATGATAAGAGATAGGATAAGTCAAAGAATAGCAGAAGTTTCTAGACAACAAAGGGTTGAACGCGAAGAAAGAGCAAGCCAACAAGAACAAGAAGTTACTATTCCCGAACAAGTTCAGGAGGTTTTAAACCATCCGCTTTTTAATCTTGCATTGCTAGCAGGCCTAACGCTTTTATCAATGGAATTAAAATATCTTTATCCAATAATTAGAAACCAAAATTATGTGATTATTAAAAATCAAGAGAGACAATACTTAAAAGATCAAATAAGATTTTTGATTGATTGCCAAGAAGAAATTTTTCCAGAAGATTGGTTTAAAAATCCCAAGTGGACTCCATACAAAGATGCTGGTGATAGTTATGCAACAATATTTTTAAATCTTGTCAGGCCAGACACTGGGCTAGAAGAAGAATTACAAGTCGTTTTTGAAAAAGAACTAGATATTACTAATCCTGATGTAAAAAGACAATTTTTAATGGATTATGCAATTAATACCGACCCAAGATTGAAACAATTAGCAATCGAAGGAAAAATCAAAGATTATGATATCGACCAAGCCATTATAACTTATGAATAAACATGAATAAAAAAGGGTATAATTTTCGACTCATTCCATTCACTCAAACAATAAAATTATTTCTTATAATCTTTCCATAAATAAGTTTTTATTTTAGGAATAAATTCTCTAGGTATTTTTCTTACTTCAACTGTTTTTAGTCCTAATTTATAAGCTTTTGCCAGGCGATGGTATCCGTCCGAAAGTGTATATCTCCCATTATTCATCATAATATCAATCGGATATTTTAGATTTGAATTTTTGATTTTTTTAGAATGATTAGGTTCTTCTCGAGGATTTTTTAAAACTTCCTTTGGGGTTAAATTCCAGTCATCTGTATTTTCTTTCTCCCAAACTGGCAAATCTAAATGCCAAAGCAATTTTTTTACCTGCATTTTTTCAGATTTAATTGGAAGTTTCCAAACCTTTTTATCGTCCCAATTAAAATCAAACATATATTTTTGTAAAACTTTTGGTCTTGGATCTGACATAATCAATTAACTTTATATACTTTTTACTATATGAACTTGATAAACTTAGTAATATTTTAAAACCCCTTTTACAATTCCCTGGATTCTTAATTCATCAGGAAAACAAACAATCGGTTCATGCTCTGGATTAGTAGGCTGTAAAACTATATGATCTTCTCTCGGAAGATATTTTTTTACTGTTGTGCCATCCTCAAGTAGTGCAACAACTGTATCGCCAGTATCAGCGGCATATTGTTTTTTAACTATTACAACATCACCATCCTCAATATTTGGCGACATAGAGTTTCCTTTAACTTTTAAAAGGAATATTTCGTCTGTTGGGAGTTTAAAAAAGCGAGCAGAGACCGGAATCCAGTCTAAAATATTTTCATCAGCAAAAATTGCGCTTCCTCCGGCTGTCCAACCAACCAAAGGAACTTTCATAATATTCTTCAAAGGATTTTGGAATTTACCGGTAATAATAATATTTCTTTTTGCATCACCAGTTCTCAAAAGATACCCCATTTTTTCAAGTTGTTCTAGGTGATGAGAAATAGTTCTCGGCGATTTAGCACCTATGTCTTCCATGAGTTCGCGAACAGTAGGAGATTCTCCCATGTTTTCTAAAGAATTAACGATTAATTCTAAAATTCTTTTCTGTTTTGAATTTAGCTTTTTCAAAGATCCTCCTTTATTTAGATCTTGAAGTTTAATGTTCTTTAGGAGTTCGGAGAGGAGGGACTGCTCCGAACCCATAAGTAATATTAAACTTATACAGATTGTTATACACTAATTCCAGTTTAAGATATATAAAAACCCTTGTCAAGAGGTCTTTTTTTTGACAAAAAATCAAGTTTCTGATTAAATGGTATTAATATGATACGTTTTATTTATATCACTATTGTTGTATTTATTATTGTAGCTATTTTATATAGTATTTTTAAAGCTCTTCCAATTTTACCCAAAGATACTATGTTTTTAAAAAATGAGATTACTATTAGATTTCCAATTTTAACAACCTTCTTAATATCCGTTGCCATTGTAGTGTTTTTAAAAGCTATAGGTAAAATATGATTCGCTTCGCTCAAAATCAAAAATAATAAATCAAAAATCAAAATTAAAGTAAACTATATATTTAGTAAAAACAGGAGGGGATAAAAAGGAGTTTAGGTATGAGGAATTTAATTATTACTGTTATTGCTCTCATAATTATTGTTGGAATTATTGCTTTCATCAGTTTTAATTACGGCAAAAAAGGTTATTTTGATCTTAAAGTTTTCAATAATCAAAACGAAGAGAAGACTGATCAAAATAATTTAGAAAACCTGCCAACGCCAAAAACCACAAACGATAAAACAGTCAGTGAAAAAACAACCACAAATCCACAACCTCAGTCTCAACCAGTAAAAAATATTCAATATCTAGCCCCAACTGGAACACCAACCTCGCAATCTCAACCAGAAATAAAAACATACAAAGCAACTCAGACCACAATCATAATAATAAATGGTAAAAAGCAAACTTACAATCAAGAAACTTACTTTAATTCCAACCAAAATCTATCACAGTTTCAAAAAGCAACATTAAAGTATTAAATCTAGTTATTTTTTTGACAAGGTAAATATTAATAAATCCCTCGACAAACTCGGGGCAGAGGAGGTTATATGGAAAAAAAAGCATCTTATGTAGTATTAATCCTATCAATTATCGCTATTATTTTAGCAATAATTGGAGCGGCTGGTCAAGACATTTGGCTTGCATCAACACAATGGATGATAATCGCTGCTGTACTTGCAATTTATTCGCTTTATTTTAAAAAATAATTTATGAGAATATTAAAAATAAAAACTGGCTGGTTGATACGATTAGAAAAAGGGGAAGAAATAATAAAGTCTCTTTTAGATTTTGCAAATAAAAACAATATTAAATCTGGATTTTTTTGGGGCATTGGAGCTGTTTCCCAAGCAAATTTAGGATTTTATAAGCTGGATAAAAAAGAATATTTTGATAAAGACTTTAATAAACCAATGGAAGTAACATGTCTCATCGGAAACCTTTCAAAATTTAATGATGATTTAACAATCCACGCGCATGCAAACCTGTCTGATTCTGATTTTAATCTTATTGGCGGACATCTAAATTCAGCAATAGTTGCAGCAACGCTAGAAATTTATTTTACAGAATTTAATTCAGATATTACACGTAAGTTTTCAAATAAAATTGGATTAAAGTTGTTAAAATTATGAAATAATACTAATGGAGGTAAAAAATGGCAGAAGCAAAAGAAAAACTTATCGGTAAAGTAGTTCATTACTATACCGAAATCAAGGTCGCTGCTATTGAACTAACTGGAGCCTTGAAAGCAGGAGACACTATCCACATCAAAGGCCACACAACTGATTTTACTCAAAAAGTAGATTCAATGCAGATTGACAAAGACAGCGTTGAAAGCGCAAAAAAAGGAGACGCGATTGGAATCAAGGTTGATGATCACGCCCGAGAACACGACGAAGTTTTTTTAGTTTAAAAAACGCAGATTATTGCAGATATTATTGATATCACAGATTTACGTTAATATTTTTTATTTTCAACTATTTAACTAATTAACAAATTAAATATTTAACTATGAGCTTGACCTATTATCTAATTACTGCTATTATTATATTACTTTTAGTAATATGGATTTTAATTAGGTGGATTAAAAAGATAAAGGGTGACTACCTCGTTTTGAATAATAGTAAAATCAGCCAAAGCGTTAGATACGGAAAGTTATCTGAACAATTTCTACCATTTTTAGAAAATTATCCATATGACAGTTCAAAATTTAGATTTATTGGAACACCAGTTGACGGAGTACAGTTTGAAGAAAATAAGGTCGTTTTGGTAGAATTTAAAACTGCGGATTCAAAATTATCTCAAAAACAAAAACATATTAAGAATTTAGTAGAAGAGGGGAAAGTTGAGTTTTTAGAATATAACTTGAGAGAAAATTCTAAATAATAAATCCAAACCACTAATCAAAGCCCAATTTATAAATTTCAAATATTTATAAATATTAATTTTATAGGAGAAACCATGGAAAAAGAACCTCAAGGGGCAAACTGGGAGCAATTTAAAGATCAAATGAAAAAGGTCGACGAAGCAACAAGAGATGCATTTCATCAGCCCGCATATTCACTTGACACGGGTTATAACACGAAGATTGGGGCTATCCTAAAACTTCATACCTCCGATGCCCAAACTGCTATTTTGGAGTTAGAACGAATGTATCAACAGGCCTACGAAGAAGGCTGGTGGGTTGATTATCCTATTATCCAACAAGCCGAACAAGAAAGAAAACAAAATTTACAAGAATTGGCAAGAAAAGAAAGGGAATTATTAAAATATCGTGTTGAAAAAGAACATGTAAAAAGGGGAGATGAGTTAATTATTAATGAAACTTCACAAGAATTAACAGATGTAAATGACTTTCAAATCTCAGACTCTGGTGCAATTTATTATTCTAAATACGGATTCGCGGGATTGAATCTATATATTGCAGGTCAAAAGGGTAAAATTCCAATTTCTCATCTTGGATTTACAGGAATATTTGCGATAGGAAAAGACGATCAACGAGCTTATCAGGCAGGAAACACAATATTTGAATCCAAAAAATCAGTGCCACTCTCACTGGGTAATAAACCTATTAAAGCTGTGCAGTTATTTTATGGAAGCAATAATCAACTAGGGATCGTGGCGACAAATGAAAAAAGATATTCTTATCTTTATAACGGCAAATATCTTGGAGATCTCGAGTCTCCAGCCCCGGCTGATAAAACAAAAAAAGGTGATTTGGTCTTTATTTCTCATTATAAATCAGCAATTAAAGACCAAGATAAAGATGTGGTAATTATTAAAGATCAGTGCTTTGAGATTCCAGAAGGTCAAAAATATGTTGGAACTATGCCAGACGATAAACCAATCTTTATCCCAGAAGATCCATCCCAAATTTCTCCAGATAATTTTCCTTTTGACATTCAAGTTCCAGAAGGTTACAAAATTACAAAAATATCATTTGACTTAAATGACGATCCGGTTTTTGTTCTTTCTGATATAAATGGATCAAATATAATTATTAGAAATGGTAAAATAATTGATCAACAGTCTCAAACCATTACATCTGTAAGTAATGTCCAATTTAATGCGAGAAACGAAATAGTCTATTCTGCAAATGTAAAAGGCACTGGATCAGAATATTTGTTTTTTGAAGGATTTAATACTAATCTTGCATTTAGAAAAATAAAGGGACTAAAGATCTTGCTAAACGGAACTATTGTGGTTGTTGATGAGACTCGGAGCCCTACTACTAATGTTGTTTATACTAATATAAGCAAGGTAAATATTAGATATAATTTAAATTAATTTTTATATTCTAATTTTCCAATTACTTATTAATATCCGTTAACTTAATATTCCTTTTAAACTATTTAAGATGACTGATGAAATTTTAGAACAACTTTTTGCCTCAAAAACCCAAGCCAAGCTTTTAACTTTTTTATTTAAAAATGCTGAAAAAACATTTTATCAAAGAGAGATTGTACGAGCGATGGGCGATAGCCTGTCTACTGTACAATATGAAATTAAGCGTTTAGTAGATTTAGGACTTTTAAAAACAGAAACAAAAAAAAGAAAAAAATATTATACACTTGATAAAACCTTCTATCTCTTTCCAGAACTTAGAAGTATAATTTTTAAATCAATTCAAAAGGTAATGTAAATGTGTCTTCTTAAAATCTAGATCTCAGATCTCAAAATTTAATATTTAAAACCAAGTATGACGTTAAAAAAGCGGTCGCAAATATAACTGCATAGTTAAAAATTTTGACACATATAAGTTCTAAAATTATTTGGAATAGTTTTCAGAGTTAAATGTTAGTTTTTTTGCCCCTAAGTGCTGATAAATATTCAGTCTGGGAATTATCACATCCTTCAAGGGTAGGACGATCTTCTGGATACTGACTTGGACGATAATGATAAGTAAAAAAATCAAGCGGATGCATTTTATATCCATATCGATGATATAATTCAACTCCATAATTTCTGAATTGTGTTTGAGCGTATTCAATCATTTTTTGTTCCGCAAAAGATATTCTACCAAATCCAGACTTAAATTCTTCCCGAATATATAACTCATACCAATAGCTATGTGTTTCCTCAAAACCTCTAAAATTATCAGTGTCTTCTTCTGCTTTTATTAAATTGCCAGTAGGCCCATTTACTTGCATAAATTCTGGAACGCTAGCTCGACCCGGTAAAAATATTCTACCAAACGTATAATATTCCATAAAACAATCTTCATCCAAAATTGGACAAAAAGCTAAAAAGATCTGAATAATCGGCTTTTGATAAAATAAAAATTTCTCTCTTTCGTTTTGACTAAGTCTCCTTCTGTTAGGATACCAAACCAACTTTTTTCTTTCTTTTTTCTGAGAACCAAGAACAGGTTGTTCAGTTTCTTTTTTCATAATTCTTTATTCTTAAGCTTTTTCTTGCTATTATAGATTTAAGCATAGAATCTAACATAAATCAAATTTCTTAATTTTTATTACTTCAATTTTTATTGTATTAACATTGAAAATTACCACACTATAAATTACTTCATTAAATACTTATGTCTCCGATATATTATTTTATATTTTTATTTCTTTTAATCTTTCTGCTTGGATTTACAGTAGAATATTTTTTGTCCTATGTTTTTTCTGAGAAAGCATTTAGATATTTTGTAGCTCCTGGAATATTTCTCCATGAATCTGCGCACGCTTTAACTGCATTCATTTTTGGTGGAAAAATTATAGAATTTCGTATTTTTGATGCTAAGGGCGGATCAGTTAAATACTCTCAACCAAAACTAGCAAATTTTACAAATATTATTATAGGACTTGCGCCAATAATTGTGGGAGTCGCAGTTTTGCTTTTAATAAACAAAGTATTTAATATCCACTTACTCGCTAGCCAAGAAGGAATTATATCTTTTAAAGAGATTAAAAACATATTCTTGTCTTTAAACTATAGTTCATGGCTAACATATTTGTATCTATATTTATCTTTATCAATCGCGGCATCAATGGCACCTTCCAAGCAAGACCTAAGCCTTTCATGGGCAGGATTAATTTTATTTCTGATAATCATGATTTTCTTGTATTTCTGGGTAACATTTACCCAAACATACTTTTTAATGATTTTGCCATCTTTAATATGGGCAGTAAATCTATTGATAATATTTTTAATAGTAGTGGCAATTTTATATGCAATAAAATGGATTTTTATAATGTCAATTGCCAAAATACAAAACAGATGATACAGTCATTTCGACGAATGTAAAAAATTTTGTCATTTCGACGAATAAAACGAGGAGAAATCTCGAAATTTCTCACTGGATTTACACTGGGTTTATTGAATGTGTTCAAAACAACACCATACAAAAACCCCCGCAAGAACGCGGGGGTTTTCTTTGTCAGATTTTTCTTTCTGATCTATTATTTATGACTTATTATCTACATCAATTATCCAGCAAATCCCCAAGATCTGGCAATAGACAAAACTTTGTTTACATAAGATCCCGAGTGATTATATGCATAAATACCACCAACTAAACCACCGCGTGTTCTCATGTTTGCAGAAACGTAGTGAGCAGCGCCATAAATTGCATCAACTACAGAAGTAATTCTAGCAACTCCATCACCATCAGCGTCAACCCCATAAGCCCTCCATGTTGAAGGTAAAAATTGCATTGGACCTTGAGCACCAGCGTATGAACCAATAGAAGTATCACCAGATTGTCCGGTTTCAACAGAGTGAATGGCGGCCAAAACCTGCCATGGAACACCATATTGTGAACCAGCTCCTTGATACAAAGAATCAAAGTTACCACCATAAGTTACAACAGCTACTTGAACCGGAACAGGTGTGTAACTTAATACTACTGTTTGCTTAGCTTTTTTAGATTCAGCGATTTTAGCAAGTTCAATTTGCTCATTAGAAAGTCCAGCAACAATTTCAATTTTGTTGCGAACAATCTTTAGAGTGTTTTTACTACCAAATTTGATTTCAGTTCTTTTTAACTTTGTTGCTTTAACTGTTTTTAAAGGAAAACTTGAAGATAGGTTTAAAGAAATTTCGTGTCTTTTTACAGTATCTTTTGATTGCAAGATTCCAGCTAAAGAAATTAATCCCGCGAAGATGAAAAATCCAATAAGGATTTTTTTCATACATTTTTGTCTTTGGGCAATATTTAAATTCCTCCTGTAAGTACATATCCCGTTAGGGACGAAAGCTCAATTAATCGAGCCTATTTAAGCCAATGGTGCTTAAATAAAAATGAAGCTATATTAGCTTCAATTTATACTTATTTTTCCCAAAAACATCACTAGTTTAGCATGGATGGATATATTTGTCAAGTCCCCGCAAAATATTCATGACTGAATTAGAAAACAACTAAATATCGTTGATCGTTGATATCTTATTGTAATTCAGTCGTAAATTATAAAATTATTGAGATTCAAAAAGCCCGGCAAAAACACCGGGCTTTTGATGTTTATTAATATGAAGCTTAATATAGTTCTAGCTTATTTGTGGTTTCATTATAGCATTTGCCATCACTATCTTTTCCAAGTATTCCGCTCGGAAAGTTATATTTTTGCAATTCGTTGCAAAACCAGTCGGCTTGTGAAATAGTTTTTATTTTCCACTTGTTATTGGTTTTTATTGCTAACCAATTAGCACCAGCACCTTGGCTACCGGACAAGCCCTTTGCATAATCACCATAAATTCTATTTATACCACAGTTAGCAGCCATTGAGTCTTTGATTTCGGACACATAAGTTAATTCTGGATAAAGACTTTTACAAATTGCTTTTGCTTCTTTGGTTTCTAATACCGTAATACCGTCACCTTGATCAACTAAGGCTGGTGCGGATGCAGAAGAACCTGATGTTTTTGCTTGAGATTGTAAATCTGTAATTTGAGCTTGTAAATCATCTTTTTGATTCTGGAAGTTTTGGTTTAAAAAATAATAACCAATTCCAGCTAATACTACAACAGCTAAGATAGTTATTAAAACACTTAATGTTTTAGACATTAATTTACCCTCTAGTTGATCTTGTTAGATCAAAATAATTTTATATATTCTAGCATTAATTATAAGTTTAATTTTGAATAAAGTCAACAGATTATAGTGGTCCATAACATATTAAACTTTAAAGGATTTGAAGTTGTCATTTTGAGGAGCTTGACGACGATTCCTGCCTACCAGCACCTATCTGCCACAGGTAGAGGCAGAAACCTCAGTGTTTGATTTGAGCATAAATATTTTTATGAGATTGCTCGCCTTCACTCGAAATGACAATCTATTAGCTTTTAACTTATAGCTAATAACTATTATTTTATGCTATAATTAAGTTATGAAGCTTAGATATTTGATTCTCACAATTTTAGTTATAGCGATTTTGGTTTATTTTTTAAAACCCAATAAGCTACATCAAAATGCCACGGGTGCAGACAATGCCTACAAAGTTTTTATTTCTGAAAACCTAGGTGAAACATATGAAACGAAAATTCGAGAGTGGGCAACAGAAAACAATCAAAAAATTCAAGTTCAAAGTGAAGAAAACAATGCTGACATTATTGTTTCAAAAACTAAAATTTCAAACTATAAATCTCAGGAAGTGGGAAAGTTATATTTAAATTCTTATGAAAACCAGGGAAACTACGAATATATTAGAAAGTACGATTCTGTTTACTTAAACTTTAAAACCAATAAAATTGACAAATTAGTATCAAAATATAGCCAAAATACTTGGAATATGTTTGCCGCAGGCGATATAATGCTTGCGCGCCACGTTGGCGTAAAAATGGCAAATTTAAACGATTATCAAATTCCATTTAAATATCTTGCAAAGACAATTTCCCAATACGATGTAGCTTTTGCAAATCTAGAGTCACCATTTTCAGAAACTGCACAACCAACAGATACAGGCATGGTTTTTGGAGCAGAACCTAAGGCTGTGGAAGGATTAAAAACAGCCGGATTTGATGTTTTATCTTTAGCAAATAATCATTTTGGAAACCAACAAAACGCTGGTATGAGCTACACAATGAAACTTTTAACTCAAAATGAAATTGGCTATACCGGAGCGGGCGAAACTAATAAAACATCTTGTGAACCAAAAATAATAGATGTGAAAGGTTTAAAAATTGCGTTTTTAGCAGTTGATGGAGTTGACTCAACACCAGTTTCATATCGAGCCGATGACAAATATCCTGGACTTTGTTCTTGGCAACAAATAGCACTAATTAATCGTGGTCTTGAAAATGCTAAAAAAACCGCTAATCTGACTGTAATTAGTATGCACGCAGGCACCGAATATACACCAAAACACAGAGCCGACCAAGAAGATTTTGCACATGAAATGATAGATTCAGGCGCAGATTTGATAATTGGATCTCATCCACACGTTGCCCAAGATTTTGAATATTATAAAAATGGTCTTATTTTTTATTCACTTGGCAATTTTGTTTTTGATCAATATTGGTCAGAGGAAACTCAGCAAGGCTTGACTCTTAATATAAATTTTGACTATAATCAAATACAATCATTTAAAATAAACCCAATTGCTATTAATTCAAACAGTCAACCTAATTTTGCACCAGAATCTGTAATTAAAGAAGTAATGACAAGAATCGGCACAAAGTAATTTTTAATTATGTCATTTTAAGTTTGCTGGTCCTGCGGAGTTTTAACGAAGTGGGAGTCCGGAATCTCGGAAGTTCTCCACCCTCTTTGAGGAGTCAAATAATAATGAATTCCTAAATCCCCAAAAATATCCTACAGATATTACAGATTGGTTTTATTAGTATATTAGTATAAATTCGTAATTAGTAGAACAGATGGCACAAAGAAATTTTAATAAAAAAAATGTTAAGGATGATGGTTGTATTTTTTGTAAAATTGTTAAAGGCGAGATTCCTTCTGCAAAAATTTATGAAGACGACAAAGTCTTAGCCTTTTTAGACATAAAGCCAATAAATGCTGGTCATGTTTTAGTAATTCCTAAAAAACACTCAGAACTATTAAAAGATGTTAAAGTCAATGATCTTTGTAAAATGGCTGAGGTCATGAAAAAAATAAACAAAGTGCTAAGAGATGGTGAAATCAATGCAAAAGGTATCAATTTATTTTATGCCGATGGGGAAGTGGCGGGTCAAGAAATTCCACACGCTCATATCCACATTATTCCACGATATTTAAATGACGGCTTTGGCTTAAAATTTCCTACAAAATATGGTAAAGTTTTTTCCGCAAAAGAATTAGAAAAAATCGCTAAGAAAATCAAACTCTAAACTTAAATTTTAGTTGTCGTTTTGAAAAAGTAGCGTGGTTGAAAAATCCCAAAATCAATACTAAAATGAGATTTCTCACTTACACTCGAAATGACGACGACAAAACCATTGACATTTACTTATTTTAATAGTATAATTTAATTCAGATAAATAAAAGGGGCCCCTTATTTTTTTGTCTTATATTTTATTAGTAATATTTACCTGCCCTGTAAATACGACACTTTGGTGTGTGGATGGAAACCACGAGAAAAGCGAGTATTTTACTGGGGTATAAATTCGTCCCGAAGGGAACCCTTTGGGTTAAATTAGTAGGACCAGACGGCACAATAAAATAGACTTTACATCTTATCTGTAATATCTGTATAGATCTGTATATCTGTAGGGCTAGATGAGATTTAAGTATATTTCTTTGAAATGCCTAATGGGATGATGGTTGTGGCTTACGATTATGGTTCTTCAGGACAACAAGGAAGCGGATCAGGTTTTCCAGGCGGTTTCCCACAAATGGGCGATGGCGGTTTTGGCGGTCCAGAAGGATTTGGATTACCATCAAGATTTGGACAAAAAGAGGTTCCAGACGAAAAACCAGTTGATATTGCAGCAGTTATAAAAGTTTTGGGTGAGGAATCAAAGATTTGGCTAGAATCAAAAAGATTGGAACCAGAAAAAATCCAAAGAATTATAAATGATATTGTACAAACTTGGAACGAGGGCATTAAGGCTCCAAGTTACACTGATATTCAAAAAATGATTGAAGATATTGAAAGTTCTGACCAACTTTTAGCCCAAGAAATTAAAAATCTTGCTAGACAACTCCTCTCAAAATCCCCAAACATTCCAGAACTAACAACCAACTCATATTATACCAAGGAATTATCAAAATCTGATGAACCATCTATAGAAACCCGAATTGAAGATGTTGTTGATACTAAGCCCGCAATTTCTCAAACCGCATCTGGCCAAAACATTCAAGCTAATGCTCAACCACAAACTCAAAAACAAATTCCTTCTTCTCAACCAATAGCTGAAAACCCTTCTCAAATATCCACTCAAAACCAAGCAAGTGAAATGGGAATTATTAGACCTGATTTTTCACGCGCTAGCCTTGATCAAAAACAAATGATGACTTTGGAAAATAACCAAGATAAAAAAATCCCAATTGCTCAATCTCAACCAAAAATATCCGACCAAAAACTAGCTTTAGCATCAAAGCCAAAAAAAGAACAATTGGGAATTATTCAGCTTCCGATACCTAAAACATCCAACGAAATTCAAAGCGTTGATTTATCAAATTTAGACCAAGCAGCTTAAAATAAATATTATGGAAAATAACAACGAATTGCAAAAATTGAAACAACAAATCATATTTTCACAAATGCCAATTTCTGAAAAAGATTTTTGGTTACTTTTAATTAAAAACCTATCTGACGAAGATATTCCGGCAATTAAAGAAGTTTTAGAAAAATATAAAGCCAGCAATGCTAATAAAACAAAATTAATAGATTTAAAAAATCAAAAAAACAAGATAGTTAAAAAGTACAACGATGAAATTATTGCAAAAATCAAAAAAAAGTTGGATAATATGATTAAGGGAGAATTAAATAAACAAGATCAGCAAGAGCTGGAAAATATTAGAAATTATTTTAATAACATAACAAACCATGGAAAATAACTTACCCCAGCCAAGATTAGCCCAACCAGATTCTGGACAACCAACACAACCAATCATAAATTCAGAAGCTCAACCAGCTCCTGGTTTTGAATTTGCAAATAACTCTACACAGCAAGCATTAAATTCTGTGCAAACACCAACAAATAATCAAGCGCCAAGACCTGCCCATGAAACAAAATCTGCTCAAGCCCAAACAGAAATCACAAGAAATGCGGTTGGATTACCACAAGTTACAGATGACTCTGAATTATCAAGAGTGATAGCCGAAATCAACCAGACAAACAACTCTGATAATTTAGCAGAAGTTGCTTAATTTAATATCAAAAGATATACTGAAAACAAAAATAAAAACAGAATCTAGACGTTATAATTTGACGCTAGAGTAAAAAATCGTCCGTCACCAAAAGCTATGGACGACCACCCAAGGCTTTCTTGATATCCGTAGCTTTGCGAAGGATATATGCAAAAAATATGTGTGGGGTGGCAAAATTACAATTTACAAATCTTATCCTACGAATTTTATAAATATATACAAACTATACAAATCATTCGTATTTTTTGTAAGTATTTGTATTATATGTAGTAATTAATTTCTAGTAATATGAATTTTTTTCTAAACAACCTACCAACAATTATTATCATATTTGCTATTATTCTTGGAGCAGCCTTGGCTATTTCTAGTTGGAATATGTATAAAAAAGACAAGGCTAAAAAACACCAAAAAGCTAATGCCCTAAAACGAACGATGTTTTTAATAAAAGTACCAAAAAGATCTGGAAAAAAAGAAGAAGAAATTAAAGACTCAAAAGAATTATCTGTATTACTAGTTGGCGTATTTGAACAAATGATCGCTTCTTTTTCTAGCTTATATAATGATGAGTGGAAACAAAAAATGGTAGGTCAACCCCATATAACTTTTGAAATCGCAACCGTTGATGGACAAATCAATTTTTACGTTAGTTGTCCGAATGAATTTTCATCCCTTGTTGAAAAACAAGTTCATGCTCAATATCCAGGAGCATTAGTTGAAAAAGTTCCTTATTATAATCCTTTTACGGAAAACCAACAAATTGCAGTTGCAGGATTAAAACTTGCCAAAAAAGAAATGTTACCAATTAAAACTTATCGTTATTTAGAATCAGATCCATTATCATTAATAACAAATGCTTTATCAAAACTTGGCGATAACTCTGTTGGTGTAATCCAAATATTGATTAGGCCGAAAGATAGCTCATGGCGAAAATCCGGACAAAGTGCAATTGAAGATATCCAGTCCGGAAAAGATGTAGCAATGTTTGGAGGAGGAGGATCAAAAATATTTAAAGGAATGTCAGGACTTGCAAAAGATATCTCGAAAGTCGCTGCTGGCAAAGAACTTAAATCAGAAGATGAAAAACCACACCAGGTATCTCCAATTGAAGAAAATCTTATGCGATCAATTTCTGAAAAAATTTCCAAAGTTGGTTTTGATGCCAAAGTAAGAATAATCACTGCTTGTCCCACTCTCGAAGAAGCAGAAGCTCAAAGTGCAAATATTCTCGCGAGTTATTCACAGTTTTCTAATCCAGAACTTAATCTTTTTGCTAAAACCAAACCTAAAAATAAAGCTGAATTATTAACAGACTACGCGCTAAGAACATATGGCGATGATTCATCTATGACTTTAAATGCTGAGGAAATTGCATCAATTTATCATTTTCCAAATTCAACTGTCGAAACTCCAAATATCAATTGGCTTGCTGCTAAAGATGCAGCGCCACCCTCTAACATTCCAAATGAAGGTCTTATAATTGGTGAAAGTATTTTTAGAGGCGAGAGACGACAAATTAGAATCAAAGACGATGATAGAAGAAAACATCTATACGCAATAGGGAAGACTGGCGTTGGAAAATCAACATTATTTGTTTCAATGATAATGTCTGATATTTTAAGCGGTAAAGGAGCATGCTATTTAGATCCTCACGGGGATACCGTTGAAGATATTTTACAAAAGATTCCGCCTGAGCGCGCAGAAGATGTAATTTATTTTAATCCTTTTGACACTGAGCGCCCAATGGGTTTAAACTTGCTCGAATGGAGAACAGTTGAGCAAAAAGACTTTTTAATTCAAGAAGCAATACAAATTTTTTACAAACTTTTTGATCCAAACAAAACTGGTATTGTTGGCCCTCAATGGGAACATTGGATGCGAAATGCTGCGCTTACTGTCATGAGCCATCCTGATGGCGGAACATTAATTGATATTCCGCGTCTTTTTATTGATAAGCCATACATGGAAGAAATGATTAAACATGTCAAAGATCCACAGGTTGTTCAGTTCTGGCAAAAACAAATTGCTCAAACCGCTGATTTCCATAAATCAGAAATGCTTAATTATTTTACATCAAAGTTTGGACGCTTTATTTCAAATGAAATGATGAGAAATATTATTGGCCAAGCAAAGTCTGGATTTGATTTTAGAAAAATAATGGATGAAGGGAAAATATTATTAGTCAATCTGTCAAAGGGCGAAATAGGCGAGATAAATTCAAATCTCTTGGGAATGATTTTAGTAACTAAACTGCAAGCCGCGGCGATGAGTCGCGCTGATATTCCAGAGGGTCAAAGAAGAGACTTTTATTTATACGTTGATGAGTTCCAAAATTTTGCAACAGATACTTTTTCACAAATCCTGTCTGAAGCAAGAAAATATCGTTTGAATTTAAATATCACCAATCAATACATTGCTCAACTTCCAGAACAAATACGCGATTCAGTTTTTGGAAATATTGGAACATTAGCTTGTTTTAGAATTGGCGCGCAAGATGCTGATTATGTTGCCAAAGAATACGCGCCGGTTTTTGATCAAGAAGATCTAATCAATGTTGATAAATACCACTGCTATGTAAAACTTTTAATCGATGGGGTTGCCTCTAATCCTTTTTCAATGAGAACTATTAAAGATTCAATTCCAATGGAAAGGGACAAGGGAGACAAAATAATACAACTATCAAGATTAAAATATGGTCAACACAGAGAAGCAGTTGAAAAGAAAATATTGGAAAAAGGCGATTTAAGTCAAATTCCAATGGATGGAGGATCAATTGAATCACCAGAAAGCAGAGTTTGAAAAAGCTCAAAAGATGATTGAAAAAGCTAATAGTCTGCTTGAAAAAGCGGAAAAATTAATGTCCAAAAATCCATCAAATAGGAAAAGTTTTTATTACAGCTCAAATAATCATCAAGAATCCGATAATAATGGTTTTGTACAAATTGTTGAAGGCATATATAATGGTCAACACCTAATTGATAAAAACAAAAGAAAATTCAGCGTACCTGAAAATTATGCCTCTAAATCAAAGCTAGTTGAAGGCGATATATTAAAGCTTATTATAACCGCTGACGGATCATTTATATTCAAACAAATCGAACCAATTGAAAGAGAAACAAAGTTGGCTCAGATCAAAAAAAAGAACAATGACCTTTGTGCATATTGTGAGGGCAAATATTATAATCTTTTAAAAGCCTCGCTTTCATATTTTAAAGCCAAAGAAGGAGATGAGGCAACTATTATTGTAGCAAAAAACAATAATTGCAAACATGCAGCGATAGAAAATATAATACCAGTTAACTAAATTTTAAATTATAAATAACAAATTTTAATTGAATTTTAATTGCAAAATATCAAATGATAAATAATCCAGAAAATAAATTTAATCTAGAAAAAAGAACTACTAAATTCAGCATAGACGTTTTAGATTTATGCAAATCAATTAAAATATCAATTATTAATCAAAACATAATTAAACAAATCTTGAAATCTACAACAAGCGTTGGTGCTAATTATTTTGAAGCAAATGGCGCCATTACTCACAAAATATGCATATGTAAAAAAGAAGCTCGTGAGACTAAATACTGGTTAATGTTACTTTGAAAAACAAACCCCGAAAAAGAAAAGTATCTAAAAGATCTTTTAAATGAGTGCCAAGAATTAACACTAATATTTTCTAAGATCATTCTTACAATTAGGAAGAAATAATTTATCAATTATCATTATTTAATTTAATATTGATTTAAAAATTTAAAACTTAAAATTAAAAAATAATAAAATTATTTAGAGTCAAAATCTCTTGACTCTATATATAATATATGTTATAATTACATTATGAAAAAACTAAAAAACCAACAACTTGTAAAAGAGGTATTAGGTTCAATCGACGTCTTAAAAGAACGTGAAAAAAGTATTATTATTTTAAGATATGGATTAAATAATGAGCCGTTTTGGACTTTAGAAAATATCGGAAAAAAATTTCAAATTACTCGAGAGCGTGCGAGGCAAATTATTAATCAAGCAAAAAAAAGATTGGTAAAAATTAAGAATCCAAAGATCCAGTCTCTTTTTATATTAATTGAAAACTATATTCAAAAAAACGGTGGAGTTATTGGCGAAAGAACCTTAATCCAACATTTTGGCCATGAAAATGAACCAGAAATTCTAGGTTCTGTAAACCTAATCGCTGAGAGTAACCCAAAATTAAAAAACATAAAAGTTGATCATCTAGATGTATTTTGGACAATTAAAAATGCTGATAAAGATGATTTAAATAGGGTTATTGAAAAAGGTCAAGAATACTTAAAAAATAAAGGAAAAATTATAAAACTTGAAGAACTTATTTCAGTTTTAGATAAAGATATTGTTAAGTTCGACTCTAGGTTTTTAAAATCACTTTTAGAAGGTTCATACAACACATTTGTTATCAGAGAAGATAAAGTAGGTTTGATTTTTTGGCCAGAAATTAATCCTAAAAATACAAGAAATAAAATCAACTATGTTTTAGAATATGCAAATAAACCATTACATTTTAAAGATATTGGTGAAAGGATTAAGTTTTATAAATTTGCTGGAAAAGTTCCTTCAACCGCAACTGTTCACAATGAATTAATTGCAGATAACAGATTTGTTTTAATTGGAAAAGGTATTTATGCTTTGAGAAAATGGGGTTATAATGAAGGAACAGTAGCAGAATTAATTATAGAGATGCTAAACAAAGAAAAAACAATGGATCAAGACAAAATTATAGAAAAAGTATTAGGCCAAAGACAGGTTGCTAAAAACACAATTATAATGAATTTAGTTTCAAAACCAATGTTCAAACGAATCCAAGGGCACGAGTGGGGACTGGCAAAGAAGTAAATTAAAAATTAAAAATAAAAAATAAAAATTATGGTATTGCTTCGCGATAACTATAATATATTAAAAAAGAATTTGTCGTTTCGAACGAAGTGAGAAATCTCAATTAAACCAACGTGTTATTCCTGCCCCAACGGGGACCCTTTAGGTCGAAAGCAGGAATCCAAGATAGAAATTATTATTATATAGATTCCGGATATTTTTTCAAAATTCCGGAATGACAGAAAAGGGGATTAGGAAAAAAATGGAAATGCTTAGATTTAAATCGATTAAAGAAAAGCCAGTTGTTATTCATAATGCCCAAAGAAAGCTTGTGGATATGAAAACTTTAGTTCCAGATCAACCAGAGGAACTTTATCAATTTGCTGATTATATGTCAAGAATAGTTAAGCCCGCTATGTCCCCAGAGAATTATTATTACGGAATGATTGAATCTCTCAATCATTTAAATACAGGATTAAGATATAACATTAAAACAGATCGCTACGAAAGAGTATTTCATCCTCTGGTAGGAAGAAGTGAGCCATTAGATTTAATAACTCAACTATTTCCAACGGTATGTAAGGAATTATTCGGCGAGGATTTTATGGAACAAGTGCAGACCACAAGAGATAAATGGGCAAAAAGCGTAATAGAGATGCTTGATACTATGGATGCGGTTAGAAGATAAAAATTTTATTATAAAAAGGAGATTATTTTGACATCATTCTGGTACTATCTAATTATGACAATTATATGGATCGTTATTGTTGCTGGTGTAATCGGTATTATTTTTTTTATTTATCAAACTTTAAAAAATAAAAAGAAATCTCAAGTCGTAGATAATAAAAAATATCTTTTATTACAAATTGATGTTCCAAAAGACAACGACAAAACTCCGCTAGCAGCCCAGCAAATGTTTGCTGCAATTCATGGAATTTATCGTGATCCACATGAAGTAAAATTTCACGAGAGAATTCAAGAACATTTGTCTTTTGAAATTATATCTTCTGAAAAAAGTATTCGTTTTTATGCATACGTCCCAGAAACTTTAAAGAGTTATATAGAAGGACAAATATATGCGCAGTATCCAAAAGTCTCTATTCAAACAGTTGAAGATTATACAAATAATATCAATTTAGAACAAAAAGTTGTTGCAACTGCTGATGTAGAACTAACAAAAGAGCAGTTTTATCCAATCAAAACTTTTCCAAATTTTGAAGTTGATCCTTTGGCTGGAATTACTTCTGCCTTAACAGAGTCTCAAGATTTTGAAAATCTATGGATTCAAATAGTTATTGAACCAGCATCAGACGAATGGACACAAGACGGAAACTCTTATGTTGATTCTGTCAGAAGTGGCAAATCCAAAAATGGTGGTTTTGGAAAGGCAATCGCATCTGGAACACTAGAACTCGGGAAAGATCTTGTAAAGACTATTATGAATCCCGAATACCAAAAAGAAATGACTGAAAAAAGTGATGAAAAACCAGAACTTCCGTCAACTTTAGAAGAAGCTTTAAAAGCAATAGAAACAAAAACAACGCTTTTGGGTTATAAAACAAAAATGCGCTTAGCCGTTGTTTCAAACACAGCTGAAGACGCAAGAAACAAGCTCCAAAATCTTGCTGGAGTTTTTAAACAATTTACAACCACAAACCAAAATGGTTTTGTTGTTAAAAATATTTCCATAAACGATATTGGCGCTATTTCTGATTATAAAACCAGGGCAATTGATAAAAATGCTTATATTTTAAATATTGAAGAGCTTGCATCTATTTTTCATCTACCTTCTGTAACTGTTGAAACACCGAACATTGTCTGGGCGGGAAGTAAGCGCGGAGAGTCTCCATCTAATTTACCAATAAAAGGTAAAGTTCCAGCAGATGAATTAACAGTTTTTGCAAAAACTGATTTTAGAAATGCAGTAATTGATTTTGGTATTAAAACAGACGATCGGAGAAAACATACCTATGTTGTTGGTAAAACAGGTGTTGGTAAATCTACAATGCTAGAAAACATGGCAATGGATGATATTAGAGAGGGTCGTGGAATTGCCTTTATAGATCCTCATGGTGATCCATACGAGCGGGTTTTAAAAAACATCCCTGAACACAGAATTAAAGATGTAGTTATTTTTGATCCATCCGATGCAGAACATCCAATAGGATTTAATTTACTTGAAAATATTAATCCAGAAATGAAAACACTTGTTGTCTCAGGTATGATTGGAATATTTCAAAAGATTTGGGCGTTTACTTGGGGACCAAGATTAGAACATATTTTAAGAAATGCAATTATGGCGCTCATGGATTACCCAAACTCTACCATGATTGATATTCTTAGAATTTTATCAGATAAAACCTTCAGGCAATCTGTTGTTGATACTATTCAAGACCCAGTAATTAGAGAGTTTTGGACAAAAGAATTTGAAGGATATAATGACAAACTGCGAAGCGAGGCAATTGCTCCAATCCAAAACAAAGTTGGTCAATTTGTATCATCTCCAATCATCAGAAATATTATTGGCCAACCAAAAAGCACAATTGACTTAGATGAAATTATAAACGGAAATAAAATCCTACTTGTTAATCTATCAAAAGGAAAAATAGGTGAGGATAATTCAGCACTTTTGGGTGCCATGTTAATTACTAAAATTCAGCTAGCCGCAATGAATAGGGCATACATGGATGAAGATGATAGAAAAGATTTCTTTATGTATGTTGATGAATTTCAAAATTTTGCCACAGAGAGTTTTGCAACAATTTTTTCAGAAGCTCGAAAATACAAATTGTCGATTATAGTTGCTAATCAATATATTGCACAAATGCCAGAAGAGGTAAGAGATGCTGTTTTTGGCAATGTTGGAACAATAATTACATTTAGAGTTGGGGCTCAAGACGCACCTTATTTGGCCAAAGAAATGGCGCCAGTTTTTGATGAAACAGATTTAATAAATTTAGACAAATTTCACATTTATGTAAAAATGTCGATTGATGGTGTAACATCACCTGCGTTTTCCGCAATTACTTTACCACCAATTACTGCTGACCAATCTTTTTCAACACATATTATTGAAAACTCACGCACAAATAACACTAAACCACGAGATGAAGTTGAAAAAATGATTGAAGAATCATTACAATATAATCAAACACCGGCTGGTAAAACAGAACCAGAACAACAAGAAAAGAAAAAAGGCAAAGGACCCTCTGCGGTAATAAGAGCAAATAGGAAACGCTGGTATGAATATGTTGATAGCGAAGGAGAAAGATGGTATCAAGAGGAACCTGTAAGTACTGTCATTTTGAGCGACGGCGAGGAATCTCCTCAAAAGCCAGCAGGCGACTCGAGATTAGATGCTGAAAAGATAATTTCGCAAGATTCCACGGTTGCAATACAGCCTCTAGAAATTAATCAAGCTAACGAGGTTCCAGCCAACCAAGAAAACGTAGTTCACGAAGAGCCAACTATAAATTCAAATATCCATCAAATAGCTCATCAGACGCCTCAAGCAACTCCTCCCGACGTCATTTCGAGTGCAAACGAGAAATCTCAGTCTAATATAATTCCGCAAAATTCCGTGTTAACTCCACAGCCTTCTGCATCT
The DNA here is from genome assembly GCA_964413595.1 of uncultured Candidatus Saccharibacteria bacterium. Taxonomy (GTDB): domain Bacteria; phylum Patescibacteriota; class UBA1384; order DATEAH01; family CAYPSR01; genus CAYPSR01. The sequence continues at coordinate 10,489 of CAYPSR010000003.1, read as the reverse complement.
TTACCTAATATATTTGAAAGACCAGAAGCAGATAAAGTTGAGGAACAACTACCAAGTGTAAAAAATACTGATGGCACCTCAATTCAACCAACAATTATCGAACCTAATAAACCCATTCATATTGATGAGGATAAATAAGAACTAAAAATTATGACTGAAAAAATTGATTTTAGCCAAACTCAAAAAGGGGAATTGGAAGGATTTTTTAATAGAATAGCAGATGCTTTAAGAAAATCTTGGTCAAGAGAAACTTCATGCTATTTAGATTGGTCAGAAGAAAATCCTTCGGCAGGGCAATGTGAGCCCACCTCCTTAATTATTCAAGATATATGTGGTGGAAAAATTGTAGTTTCATATGATGTAGGACACTATTGGAACCAGCTCCCAAACGGAGATGAAATAGATTTTACAAATGGGCAATTTAAAGAAGGCAGGCTGAAAATTAAAACACAGGGAGAAGCTTCAAGAGATGCCATGCTTAACTCCGATCATCCTGATAATAAAATATATTATCAAGGTGTAGAAAGAAGATATTTATTATTAAAACAAGAATTTCAAAAACACTATCAACATTAATAGTGTAATTTATATTATTAAGGTAATACTTGTACGACAGGGGATATAACAATATATAGTTGATAAGTATATCATAAAAACGACAGAATCAATGCTGATTTTATCGTTTTTTTGTTATTTAATAAGATAGTATTTGATGAATCTATTGAAAATAATGCAAGGTGTTGTGCGACATTAAATTAATACTTTTTTATTATATTTTAAAATATTGATGACACAACAACAAAAAATAGGGGAGTTAAAACTATTTTTTGTATAAACATCAAATAATAAGTTGTCAATTATCTATAAAATATAAATATAAAATAAACTATAATAATTTATAAATAATTTAGGGTATAGTTAGATTTTTGCCACCAAATTTAGTAAATATTTGGTCTGTTCTTTAACATTTAAATGTCTGTGATTGTATCGCCAAACATATTCACCAAGATAAAGATGAAGTCTTGATTTCCTGATGCCACCCTTAGCAACAAGTTTTCTTTTTAAATATCCCCAAAAACCTTCTAAGCCATTAGACACGCTTGTTTAGTTCGCTAGATTCTTCTCCTTCAAACCAGAATAACTAAAAAGCTAGTTTACACATATTTATAATCGGTCGCACATTATATCTTATGCGACATAGTGTTAGTTTTAATGTTGTTAATAGATAGATCATTCAAACAACCTAGTAGAACTAGATCTTATCGTAGTGTTCTAGTTACGCAAACAAAAGAACTTGCGTTCTATTCAAATACACCATACATCAACCATCACTTTTTATAACTCAGGAGGCTTTACGACATATATATACTAAGAGTTATTAAGGCTAAAACAATAATAACCAGGTTCATATTACATGTAATAAACGCTGATAATAATGATAGATTTTAATCAAATAATTAACAATGAATTTCTAATCTTTAATTCCCCTTTTTTAATAAATAATTAAATTAAATCAATCATCCATTTCAAAGACCTCAAAATAGGTCATTTTCGAAAATTATTGAATATTTACTTAAACAATAGTGTCGCACAATGTCGGTTGTCTAAAAAACACAAAAGGTGGGCTTCCCATAATCCTAATTGATTCTTGGTTTTAGAACATTTTATCTTTCTATCTATTTATCGTATTTTCTATTTATCTTTATTCCCCACCCATTTCTGCCAATAACTTAGAAACTGAGTTGCCACAAATATTGAAGAATATGTTCCGAAGAATACACCAGCTAGAAGTGCCACATTAAACCACCTGATTGATTCTCCTCCAAATATTAGTAAACTTCCTAAAACAATCATTACGGTAAGTGATGTATTAAGTGATCTGTCTATAGTTTGAATTAAACTTTTCCCAGCGTTTTCATCAAAACTATCATCAGGATTATTCATTAAGTTTTCTCTAATTCTATCAAAAACAACAATTGTATCATGAACCGAGAAACCTAAAACAGTTAAAATTGCCGTTATAAACATTGAATCAATCTCTACCCCATAGTAACGCCCCAAAAACGCAAACAAACCCAAAACCAATAAGCTATCATGTATTAATGCGATAACAGCGCTTACACCAAATCTAAACGAGTTTGCTGGTTTTGGAATTTTTCTAAACGCATATGCAATAAATAAAATAATAAATAGTGATGCAATCCCAACCGACCAATAAGACCTAATAGTTAAGTCTTTGCTTACACTTGGTCCAACCGTTTCAAATTTTTTTTCAGTATTATCCCCTATTTTATTTTTTATATCGTTTTTTATTTTTGTAATAGTGCTTTTTTCAATGTTTGGAAATTTAATAAAATAAGATTTATCCCCTGTTTTTTGTATTAAGAACCCTTTGATCGAATGATCTGTTAAGACTTTCTCAATTTGTTCTGATTTAACGGTTGATTTAAATTCCAATTCCAAGAGAGTTCCACCTGAAAAATCTAATCCGGGCTTAAGTTTAAATATAATTAAAAAAACAATTGCTAAAGCAACTAACA
>CAYPSR010000003.1:0-7849 GCA_964413595.1 uncultured Candidatus Saccharibacteria bacterium | reverse complement strand
TCGAATTCCGAATAACCATTTTATATTTTTCAATCTTGTTTTTGTTACAAACAGAAGAAATGTTCTTGAAATTGTAATTGCAGAAAAAAGTGATAGTAAAATACCAATTATCAAAACTAAAGCAAAACCTCTAACACTCCCGGACCCAAACCAAAATAAAATTAATGCAGTGATAATAGAAGAAATATTGGAATCTCTGATAGATAACCAGGCTCTCCTAAATCCTTTCTCATATGCATTATATAGATCTTCTCCAGATCTATATTCTTCTTTTGCCCTTTCAAAGATTAAAATATTTGCATCAACCGCCATTCCAATAGATAAAATAAAACCAGCCACTCCAGCAAGCGTTATAGTGATTCCCCATGGCGTCAATGTTGAAATTTTAAATATTGCAAGTGAAACAATCGAATAGATTGCCAATGCAAAAACTGCTAAAAGTCCAGGTAATCTATAATTTAAAATCATAAAAATAGCAATTAGAATTAAGCCAATCAGTCCGGCAAATAGGCTTTTTTGTATTGAATCAAGCCCTAGGGTTGCACCAACATTACGTTGCTCAACAATTTTTATTGGCACTGGAAGCGCACCAGCATTAAGTTGAATAGCCAGGTCTTTTGCTTGATTAATATCAAATTTTCCCTCAATTACTGCCTTTCCATCATTAATTTGTGCTTGAACTGTTGGCGCGGAAACAAGTTCATTGTCCAAAAAAATAGCAATTGGTTTGTTTAAATCTTTTTTTGTTAACTCTGTAAATTTTTTAGTTCCCTCGCTATTAAACTCAATATTTACAACTGGCTCTCCCGACTGAGAACTTATTGTCGCATCAGATTTCACAAGATCTTTCCCACTCAAATCAGTATCAACCCATTCACCGCTTGGTCCCTGTTCTTTAAATTGCAAAAGAGCTGTTTTACCAATTAAACCAATGGCTGAATTTATATCTTTAATTCCTGGAAGTTCAATAATTAGACCATAGTTATCACCATATTTTCGAGATTGGATAAGTGGCTCACTAACACCAAGTGAATTAATTCTTTTATCAATCGTATTTTTTAAACTTGTCAGTGCTGCATCGCGATTTTGATTTGTTATGCCTTTTAAATCTGCCTCATAAGCCAAGTGAACTCCTCCAACCAAGTCTAAACCCTTGGCTATTTTTACTTCTTTTTTAATTCCAGTTAATTTAAAACCCGATGGTAATACAATCCATAGTCCAATTAATAATATGAAGGTAATAAATCCTAATCTTATCCAAAGTGTTTTCATAATTTATATAATATCAATAATTTGATTAAGTTTCAATGGATTCCAGTATATTTAAAAAATCTTTTAATTCTTTGTTTTGGTTAATTTCAAACAATATTTCTTTATTAGTATAAGGGTGTTTGAATCTTATTAAAAATGATTGCAAGAACAATCTGTTGATTCCCATTTTCTCAGTTACTGCATTTAATTTATTCTTTGTATATAATTTATCACCAACAAGTGGATGCCCAATGCTTTTCATATGAACTCTAATTTGATGAGTTCTTCCTGTTTTGATTGATACGATTAAAAAACTAAAAAAATCTTTATTATTTTTGTAAAGCCCTATTCTTGTATATTCAGTTATTGCAATTTTGCCTCGACCGGCTGTCATCAGCGACTTGTTTCCTGGCTTTCTGCCAATAGACGAAATGATTGAATCTCGATCTTTTATTTTTCCCCAAACCAACGTTCGATATTGTTTTTCAACTTCCCTATTTTTAAACAGTTTTTGCATTTTATCAACCACCTCTTGATTTTTTCCAACAACAATTAATCCTGATGTATCTTTGTCTAATCTATGAATTATGCCTGCCCTATTTTTATCTCTCCACTCCCCACCTCCTGTTGTCATCCCGGATTTAGTTCGGGATCTCAGGGGTTCTATTAATTTATTTTCAATTAAATAATCTACCAATGTATAATCAGTTTGTACTCCGCCCCCCTTATGAACCACTAGTCCCGCTGGTTTATTTAGAACAATTATATATTTGTCTTGGTAAATAATTTTTATATTATTCATTTGGTTTTTGCTGAGTTAAAAAAAATCTTCTATGAGCAATGCAATAAGCCTGATATTCTATTAATCCTTTTCTTCTGGTCAGCAATCTATCGTGTTCTTCTTTTGGTGCTCCCTTCATCATTTCTGATTTACTTGCGGCAATAGTTGCGCTTTTAAAAGCTTCATATCCTAAATCTACAATTATGCCTGCAAATGATTGCGGATTATCAGACAAACACAGACTTACCAGATTTGTCAAACGCTCGATCCCTATTAAATTACTATTATCTGTTTCTCGTATTCTTTTTAATTTTTTTTGATACCCTTTACCTAGCTGTTCTAGAAGCTTTCCGGTTGAAACAATTTTAATGTGGTCAGCTCTTTTACTTGTCTCATTATATGCCAAAAGAACCTCCGTCATATATGTTTGATCAACATTATAAGGAACGTGATTATATTTCAACCCCCAATCTCTAATTAAATTTTGCTGGGTAATTTCTATTCCTTGATTTCGCAATTCTTCTACTGCCCCCTCATAATAACACTCCCAAATTCGCTCAGGCTGCTCACTTTGCGGGGTAGTCTCTTGACTCATTTTTCTCCTTATATAGTTTTAACCCAATTTTGTCCATCTTTTGTATCCTCAACTTCTATCCCTAATTTTTTTAATTGATCACGAATCTCGTCTGATTTTTTAAAATTTTTATTTTTTCTTGCCACTTCCCTATCTTTTAATAATTGCTGTTCTTCATTTGATAATTCTGATTCCCGTGAAAGACCTAATCCCAATACTTTATCAAACATTAGCCATAGATTTTTATTATTTTTCTTTTGAAGTAACGAAATTGCACGCGATGTATCTAGGTCATCATTAAGTGCCATCAAAACCTCACGCTTATCTTCCTCTTTAATTGATTCCGATTTTAATGTAGCAATCTTTTTTCTAATTCCTACTAACTCTTTTTTGGCTTTTTCAAGCTTATCAAAAGCAAAGCTTAGCTTTGTTCTATAGTGCGATGTTAAAATAAAAAATCTAAAATCCAAAGGAGTAAATCCTTTATCTTCAAGATCTTTTAATCTGTAAAAGTTGCCTTTTGACTTTGCCATCTTCTTTTTGTCAATCAAAAGAAATTCGCCGTGCAACCAATAATTAACATATTTCTTCCCAGTAGCTGCTTCGGATTGCGCAATTTCATTTGTGTGATGAACCGGAATATGATCAATTCCACCACAATGAATATCAAAGGTTGGCCCAAAATATCTCATACTCATTGCGCTGCATTCTATATGCCAACCAGGAAATCCGTTTCCCCAAGGTGAATCCCACTCCATTTGCCTTTCTCCCTTTTTTGAAAACTTCCATAAAGCAAAGTCTGTTGGATTTTTCTTCTCTTTATTTTTTTCAACCCTAATCCCCTCTTTTAGTCCTTTAATATCTAATTTAGCCATTTCGCCATATCTCTTAAACCTTGAAATATCAAAATAAATTCCATCACTCGTTTTGTATGTATATCCTTTTTCTTCGAGTTTTTTTACAAGATCAACCATCTGCGAAACAAACTTTGTTGCTTTTGGCATTGATTGTGGTTTTTCAATATTAAGTTTATCTAAATCACTTTTAAACTCTTTTGTATAAAACCTGGCAAGTTCCCAAGCATTTTTATTTTTTTCTTTTGCTGCTTTTTCAAGCTTGTCTTCCCCTGTATCAGCGTCTGACACAAGATGTCCAACATCAGTAATATTCATTACCTGATGAACTTTATAATGATTAAACTCCAAAACTCTTCGCAAAACATCTTCAAAAATATAAGTTCGCAAATTTCCAATATGAGCATAATTATATACAGTTAGCCCACAAGTATACATTTCAGCTTTTCGAAGTTTACGAGATTTAAAAACTTCTTTTTTCCACGATAAGGTATTGTATAATCTAATTTTCATATTTTTTTTATTTACTCATCTAATATACTAAACTTAAACCCTTTTTTCAATAACATCATAACAGACAAACCACTGCTATAATTCTATAGAACTACATCCAAGATTTAATAAACCTTACAACCTTTTTCCCAGAGTCTGACAAACGATGCATTACTCGCTGATTGTTATAAATTTTATTTATAAGTCCATATAAATAAAGTTTATATAGATGTTGCGCTAATGTTTTAAAAGCCACATCCATAATATCAACCAATGAGCTCAAAGTTATGTCAGGATTTTTATCAATTAACACAAGAAGTTCGATGCGATAATGGTTTGCACCTCCTTTAAAAACCTTTTCGATCTTTTTAATATTTCTTTTGTTCATACCTTTGCTATAATTCTATAGAATTATAGCAAAAATTTTGGTTAATTGTTTTATCATAATATATATTAAATTTTAATATTCTTTTCTGCCTTCAAAAGCACGAGAAAGAGTTATTTCGTCTGCATATTCCAAATCACCACCAACAGGTAAGCCTCTAGCAATTCTAGTTATCATTAAAGTTTTAAGATTTTTGTCTTTTTGCATTAGAGCAGAAATTTCTTTTTGTATGTAGAGAGCTGTTGCTTCGCCCTCTAAGGATGGGTTTGTAGCAAGAATTATCTCACTTATTCCGTATAGTTTTACACGGCTTAACAATTGCTGAATCTTTAAATTATCTGGTCCGATTCCATCAACCGGCGAAATTGCTCCTCCCAAAACATGATAAATCCCATTAAATTCTCCTGTTTTTTCAATTGCTAAAACGTCAAGTGGATGCTCAACAACGCAAATTACCTTTTTATCGCGTTTGGGATCCGAGCAAAGTGAACAAATTTCGTTTTCACAAATATTAAAACAAGTTTTACAATTTTTAAGGTTAGTATTTAGATCTAATAAAGAATTTCCAAACTCTTTACTAGCAGACTTTGGTTGATTAATTAAGTAAAATGCGAGCCTAGAAGCAGACTTACTCCCAATCCCCGGAAGTTTCGAAAACTCCTCTATTACTTTTTGTAAAGATTTTGGTAATATGTTCATTAATTACTTAGATTTTTTTGTTTCTTCTGTTCAATATGTCATCAACTTCATAAATTACTTTTTCAATTCCAGGAAATAAATCATATTTTGACAAATTATTCGGAGTAACCCATGCAAAATTCGAGTCTTCACTGCTTAACTTTATTTTCCCTTTTTTATATTGAGCATAATATCCAAAATTAATCACGGGAGTTCTATCTGGTTGTATAAAACAAAAATCTAAAAGATACTTAATCTTTCCCACTTGAAGATTTACTTCTTCAAATATTTCGCGTCTCAAACTTTTATCCAAAATATAAAGCCAAAAACCTGTCTTATTTGGTTTTTTGTTAATATAATCATTAGTATTTAATCCCCCACCAGGAATTGCCCATTTTCCAGGATATACTTTTTTACTATTTGATCTTTTTGTAATCAAATATTTACCATTTTTGTGTATAACAACGCAAGATGTAACTCTATGAAATTCTTGATTTTTTATTTTATCATAATTTTTCTTCATTTTTGTTTTTCTTCATCATTCTAATTCCATCTTCTTGATTCGTTTCTGCTGGTTTTGTCCAACTGGCATATTTGCATTTTGGATAATTTGAACATCCCCAGAAAGTTTTTCCTTTTTTAGTTTTTTTCACCACCACATCACCATTTTTACAATCCGGACATTTTTGACCAGTTTTATTTAAAACTGATTCAGTAAATTTACATTTTGGATAATTTTCACAAGCCAAGAATTGTCCGAACCTACTTTCTTTTAATATTAATGCTCCCTTGCACTTTGGACATTTTTTATCAACAATCTTTTTTTCAACTTCTTTATCTTCAGACTTATCCCCACTTTTAACAATTGGCCGAGAATATTTACAATCAGGAAAACCTGAACATGCTAAAAACTTACCATATTTCCCCCACTTTTCAACTAAAGGCTTTTTACACTCTGGACATTTCTCCCCTGTTTCAGTTTGAAAATCAGACTTTTTAATCGTCTTTTTTTGTAATTCAAGATTTTTAGAAAACGGTTTCCAAAAATCATCTAAAACCTTAACTTTATCCATTTTTCCGTCTGCAATTTCATCTAAGTCTTTTTCCATATGTGCTGTAAAATCATAATCAACAACATCCTTAAATTTATCAACTAAAACTTTAATAACTTCTTTCGCTAAATCTGTTGGCACTAAATACGCTCCATCTTTATTAATATAACCTCGAGTTATTATTGTATCCATTGTTGGAGCATAGGTTGATGGTCTGCCAATTTCTAAAGATTCTAGTTTCTTAATTAAACTTGCTTCAGTATATCGCGCCAGTGCTTTTGTATGTTTTTGAACACCATCTAGTTTTATTAGGTTTAAATTGTCACCATTTTTAAGCTCTGGAATTGGATTTTTTGATTTAACATTTTTATCCCAAATCTTCAAATAACCATCAAAAATCACATTTTCATCCTTTGCAATAAATCCATATTTTAAAACTTCTACATCTGCTGTAATTACCATCACATTTGCCTCTTTTGTTTGAGATGCCATAAACCGTTTCCAAATAAGCGTATAAAGCTTGAGTTGATCAGGCTCAAGATGGCTAGATATTTCAGAAGGAACAAACTCTGGTTTAGTCGGTCTAATAGCCTCATGAGCCTCCTGGGCGCCTTTTTTACGCGTTTTATAGACCCTTGCAACCTCAGGCAGGTACTTTTCCCCATATAACTTTTTTATCACATCTCTGGCCTTTTTTAGGGCCTGTGAGGCAATATTTAAAGAGTCAGTACGCATATAAGTAATTAAACCAACATTTTTACCATTAAACTTAATTCCCTCATATAATTGCTGAGCAGCACGCATAGTCCGCTTTGGACTAAACCCAAGCGTATTACTAGCCATTTGCTGCAATGTTGAAGTCATAAAAGGTGGCGCTGGGAATCTTTTAGTTTCCTTCTTATCAATACTTTTTACAGACCATTTTCCTTTTTCAATTTCTTTTATTATTTTATCTGTCTGATCTTTATTTTTAATTTCTAATTTATCAACTTTTTTATCGCCAATCCTGTAAAACATTGCATTAAACCTTGGTTCTTCTTTTGGCTTTTCTAAGGTTGCAACAAGTTCCCAATATTCATCTGGTTTAAATGCAGTAATTTCTTCTTCCCTTTCAACCACTAATCTTACTGCAACTGACTGAACACGACCCGCTGACAAACCCTTGGCTATAATTTTCCATAAAAAAGGCGACAAAGAATAACCAACTAATCTATCTAAAATTCTTCTGGCCTGCTGAGCATCAACCAATTGTAAATCCATTTTTCGAGGATTTTTAACAGCTTTCAAAATTGCAGATTTTGTAATTTCAGTAAATACTATTCTTTTTGGTTCTTGTTTATAACCCAAGGCTGATATTAGATGCCATGCAATAGCTTCTCCTTCGCGATCGTAATCTGTTGCAAGCCATAATTCTTTATCACCTAAAGCTTTTTTTAGCATTGCAACTGTATTTTTTGCTTTTTTAGGAATAATGTATTTTGGCTCATATTTATTTTCCACTTCAACACCTAAAACAGATTTAGGCAAATCTCTAACATGTCCATAAGATGCTAGAACTTCAAAATCTGGTCCCAAATATTGTTTAATTGTACTCGCCTTTGCTGGCGACTCTACTATAACTAAATTCTTCATATCATCATCCCATTAGGCAGTTCAAAGAAAAATCTTTGTGCCGTCTGGTCCTACTAATATTACAAATTAATACAAATATACGAATAAATTTTATATTGTTCGAGGATGACATGCAATCATCCGAGAACTACTTGATTTTAATTATGTCCT
>CAYPSR010000002.1:42556-49902 GCA_964413595.1 uncultured Candidatus Saccharibacteria bacterium | reverse complement strand
ATAAAATTATTATCACTTGAAAGTTATTCGGTTTTCATTTACTATTAAATATGAGGGATATGATTTCTTTTAAAAATGTTTATAAGATTTATTTAAATAAAACAAAGGCTCTTGACTGTGTTTCTTTTGGTATTAAACGTGGCGAGTTTGTAATTATTGTTGGACCTTCTGGGGCGGGTAAGTCTACCATAACTAGACTTTTAAACTGTGACGAAAAACCAACGTCTGGATCAATTAGCATTGGCGGTTATAATATCTGCAATCTTAGAAAAAATGAAATCCCATACTTTCGTAGAAAAATCGGTGTAGTTTTTCAAGATTTTAAGCTGTTGCCCAAAAAAAATGTTTGGGAAAATATTGCCTTTGCTCTTGAAGTCTGCAATGCACCGAAAGACGAAATAACCAAAGAAGTTGCAAAGGTTTTAGAACTTGTTGGCTTAAAAGATAAAAAAAGTAATTTTGTCGAAGAACTGTCTGGCGGAGAAAAACAGCGTGTTTCAATTGCTCGCGCATTGGTTCACCGTCCAAAATTATTAATTGCTGATGAGCCTACGGGCAACCTTGATCCAAAAACTAGTAAAGAAATTGTAGATTTACTTTTAAAAATAAATGAACAAGGCACAATCGTTATTTTAGCCACACATGATAAAGAGATAGTAAATAGTCTTAGAAAAAGAGTTATTACTATAAGTGACGGCCAAATTAAGAGCGATGTTATCAATGGAAAATATAATGTATAGTAAATGAAAGAAAAAACTGCTAAGTTTTCAACCAGGCTTATTAGAATGTTAAAGTGGTCTTTTGCCAGCTTTTGGAGAAATAGACTGCTGTCTTTAGCATCGATTTTGGTTATAATAATAACCCTTTTGACAGTTAGTGTTTTTGGAATATTAAATATTGCAATAAATAAAGCTGTTGAAACAGTATCTGAAAAAGTTGATTATATCGCATATATCAAAGAAGACGTAAGCGAATCAAAAATTCAAACAGTCGTAGACGAAATTAAAAATATTGAATTTGTTACAAATGTTACTTATATTGATAAAAAGGCTGCACTAGAAAAATGGAAAACTTTACAAAATGATAATCAGCTTCAAAATGTTTTCACTCCGACTGATAACCCGTTTCCAAGAAGCGTTGAAGTAAAAATGTCTAATCCCGAAAAAAGTGGTACTTTAAATGAATATTTTGAATCTAAAAACACAAAGCCTTTAATCTCAAAGACATCGCTTGGCAGGACACAATCATCAATTGAAAAATTAATTTCTATTACTAAAGCAGTTAAAAGATCCGGATGGTTTTTAAGTGGCTTTTTCTTAATTGTTTCGATTTTAATAGTTTATAATACCATTAGACTAGCAATTTATAGTAGAAAAGACGAAATAGAAATAATGTCGCTTGTTGGAGCCTCCCCATCATCTGTTAAATGGCCTTTTGTCATTGAGGGAATTCTTTATGCCATTATTGGATCTTTGATCACAATTTTATTGATTTTTGGCGCGTTTAAATATCTTTCCAGCTCAAATATAATAAACTCATATTTTTCTACACAATATTATGCTTTCTTTTTAAGCTACTGGTGGAAGATTTTATTGTCAGAGCTTGCGCTAGCAATTATAATTTGTGTTTCTTGTAGTTTGGTTGCAGTAAAAAAACACATTAAGATCTAAGAGCTAAAATCAAAAGTTTCTAAATCTAAAATACTAATAAAAAATCTAATGTCAAAGCTTAAATCTTGAACTTTTAGATTTCTACATTTTGTTAAGTATTTAGCCTGCCTACCGGTAGGTAGGGATTTTGAATTTAGATTTTTACACCATTACCATTTATAACTTTCCCAAACCCAATCAAGCAATTCTCTTGAATCAGAGAAGCGTAAATTGTAATCTGGGTGGCCAAGCATCACAGATATAATAGGATGATCATTTTGAATAGAATATGCAATTAGGCAATTTCCAGCTTCTTCTGTATAGCCAGTTTTTAATCCAAAAATATCGGAATATTGTTTTAATAGGCGATTTGTTGTTGAAAGCATATGCGTTTGACCGCTTGATGATACCAACTCATAAGTCGTATGGCTTGCAGCGTCTTTAATCGCTGGTTTAGTTAAAGCATATTTGGACAAGAAGTATAAATCTCGGGCAGTAGAATAATTATCTTTAGAAAGTCCAATATCATCAAAAAACCTGGTATTTTTAAGTCCCAGCTCTTGGGCTTTTTTGTTCATTAGTCCAACTATTTTACCTTTCCCATAAAAATCTGATACTGCTAGCGCGCCATCATTTGCCGAAGAAATTATCATTCCATACACAATATCAATTATCTTAATTTTCTCTCCAGCCACCAGGTGCATTACTGAACCATTAACGCTTGCCGCGTTATATGTAACGTCTACTATGTCAGTCTCTTTGTAGTTTTCTAATAACACTGTTGCAGTCATTAGCTTTGTTATTGATGCGACAGGTTGAATATGGTCGATGTTTTTTTGATAAAGTGGCATATCTGTTAACAAATCAACAACGTACAAAGAGTTGGCGTTAAAATCAACCTTTTCATCACTGACTAATATTGGTTTCGAGTTTATTGCGTTCCAGTTCCAATCCCATGTTGATTCATCAGCTTTAGTTAAGATGGGAAGTAAAACAAAAGACAAGACAAGACTGAGCAAGAATATTATTGTAAAGATCCTGTATTTAAACATAAAATTTTATTTTCCTTTCTGTGCTGTGTTAATTTGCATGATTTCAGCTTAGGTCAGCGATCAGCCAAGAAATTATTAATGAATATCAAACATTTTATTAATTTTTTCTTTAGCATCTAGCTTTTTAATCGTTTTTTTGATTTGTTTTTTATTATACAATGTAATAATCAATATGTTGACAACATTTACTATCACAATACCAAATATTGCTCCGTAATATACATATGAAAACTTAGCTCTAATCCCAGTATAATATAAAAGATTATCGAATAAAAACGGTTCAGTTTTACTTAAAATAATAATCAATATTATAGATATTGCGAGTATGCCAAAATATGAGAAAAATTGAAAAAATCGATAAAGTCTTTTGAAATCTGTTTGAATGATTTTTTTTTGTACATAAGACGAATAGTAAAAAAGTACGCCAAAGGGTGAAATGATAATCAAAACTATTGCTATTGCAAAAAAAAGAAAATACCATGCAGTAGATTCAAAAAAGCCACTAATGTTTGAGTTGATTGGTGAATCATTTTCAGAAAATGTTAAAACCCAATCTTTAGCAACCTGGCCTTCAGCTAGTTTATTTATTAAAACAGTAATATAACTTTTATCATTCAAATATGCACTTAGGTTTTTAGATTGTTTTTTAGAAACAAAATCACCAAAAACTGGTGTAAAATCTGTAATTGATGTTTTGTGATCTGAAATAGAAATATAATTATATGCAGGCTTAATATCTGAGTTAACAACCGAATCATTATATAAAGCATCATAGATGACGGGTCTATTTGTTTTATAGCTGAGTTTAATTGTTTCAGTCTCCCCAGACCAATAATTTAGTTTTGAACTTGTTTTAACGTCTTTTAGATCAACAACCGCAGTTATAAAATCTAAACCTGTCTGTTGATATTTCTCTAAAGATTTTTTAAATACGTTGGAGATTGCTAGCTTATTGTCTTTTAGCAACTCATAAACTTGTTCGGCTGAGGAGGCTTTCGTAAAATCAATATTTTCTACAATGTTTGGAGCAACTGGATAATTATCATAAATCGAAAAACTATTAAGATTAAACCTTGTTAATTGACCAATATCTTTCAAATAGCTTTGGAAATTAAATTCTTTTTCGATTCCAAACTCAGCATTTTGTTCAACTGGAATTATCACTGCAAATTTTGGAGAATCGGTTTGAAACCCAATATTAATATACTGCGTAAATGTTTTATCTTTATATGTTGACAATATATTGATTTTTTTTAAATCAAGATATTTATCCTGTGAAATAAAATAACCGCCGGCAAAAGCCAAAGAAGGTAGTAGGCATATGGCACAAATTATGAGAGCTAATATCTTTTTCAAAAATCCCTCCAAAACATGACTAATCGTTTGTTTCCGTGTCACTGCCTTTAATTTCTTTTCCCTTTGCTTTTTTAGACAGTTCAATATTCACATCTTTTAATTGCTGTTCAGAAACCGGCGAAGGCGCGCCCATCATCAAATCTCTTGCGTCACCTGTTTTTGGAAATGCCATTGCTTCTCTAATTACATCTTCACCAGCCAAAATTGTAGCAATTCTATCAATCCCGGGTGCAATTCCGCCATGTGGTGGGGCGCCATATTCAAAAGCATCAAGCATATGACCAAATCTTCTTTCCATTTCTTCTTGATTAACACCTAAAATTTTAAACACTTTATCTTGAATTTCTCTTGTATGAATTCTGATGGAACCACCTGCGATTTCAAATCCATTAAGAACTAAGTCATAAGAATAAGCTTTTACTTTTGATGGATCTTTATCTAATAATTCCAAATCTTCTTTTTGAGGCATAGTAAAGGGATGGTGATCGGAAACTAATTTACCAGACCCTTTAGACTTAACAAATAAAGGTTTGTTAATAATCCAACAGAAAGCTAGTTCGTCTTTATTATTTTTATCTGATCTTAAATCAGGCTTGTCTGATTTATATTTCTCTTGCGAGTCGAAATAATTAATTCTTGGAAAAGGATCTTCTTTAATCTTTTTATCGGGCACAACATTTTTTACCATTTCTATCATCATAGCCTCGATCAATTGCAAAATATCTTCCTGTTCTATAAAACTCATTTCTAAGTCCAGTTGAGTAAATTCTGGTTGTCTGTCTCCTCGTTGATCCTCATCTCTAAAACACCTTGCGACTTGAAAGTACCTTTCAAACCCAGCTACCATTAAGAGTTGTTTAAATTGTTGTGGGCTTTGTGGTAAAACATAAAATTCGCCAGGATAAAGCCTTGACGGAATAACAAATTCTCTAGCGCCCTCAGGGGTTGATTTGGTTATATATGGAGTTTCAATTTCTGTAAATCCTTTTTTATATAGATATTCTCGAATAAACTTAACAATTTCATGTCGAAGCTTAATATTTTTATTCATTCTCTCGCTTCGAAGATCTAAATATCGATATTTTAAACGAAGTTCCTCTTTAACATCCTTTGTTCCTTTTGAAATTTCAAACGGCGGAGTTTTTGATTTTGATAATATTTCAATACTTTCTGCTTCAATTTCAACATCACCAGATGGAATTTTGTCGTTTTTCATTCCTTCCGGGCGTTCATTTACTTTTCCTTTTACTTGCAAGCAATATTCTAAACCAATTTCTTTAATCGCTTTGTTTAATTCTTCATTCTTTCCAAAAACCACAACTTGCGCAACCCCAGTCGAATCACGCAAATCTATAAAAGTTATCTTGCCATGGTCTCTGCGCAAATGCACCCAGCCCGCAAGCTCAACTTCTTTTCCGATTAGTTTTCTGTTTAAGTCTTTTACATAATGAGTTTTTAACATAACTTCTCCTATACAAATATTTGTCATTCCGGCCTCGTTTGTCATTCCTGCGAAGGCAGGAATCCAAGATAGTTTTTGGCTATATCCATTTGTATAGATTCCGCATCAAGTGCGGAATGACATTATAATATTTTATTTTCTTAGGTCAATTATATTACATTTTAGAACTGAAATCAAAGAGTTTCATCTGGTTCAATCTGATGTCCTGTAATCTCACTATTAGGATCAATATCTAAAAATTGATAAACAGTTTGTAAATCAGGATCAAAGAATTCTTCTTCAATTATAGGCCGAGAGCCTGGGTATTCAGACAACCAAAAACCATTAATTATACCCATTATTTTTGGTATATCTTCTAGAAAATGTACTTTACCTAATAAATCTCTATTTTCTTCTTGTAATATTCCTCTAATCTTTCTAACCCTACTTAATATTTTCATTTTTTCATCTGCGAATAATTTTGAATCATTAGTTATTAAATCAGTTATTGCATAGAAAATATGTCCATGAGCGAGATTATGTTCTCTGATTTCCTCCTCATCCATATTCAGACGAGCTCTTTGCAATTGACGACTTAGGTTTAAATTATAATAAAAATGTGATAATAATTGTTGTCTAACAATAGCACGTTCACGAGCTTCTGGGGGGTAAATCGTAGATTGTCATTCCTTCTTGCCATGTTACCCATTCACTAAAGTGCCCCATGGCTAATTCATGCGCTTGTGATGCGGTTAATTCTGAACCTCTTGGTTGATCCATTTTATCTCCTTAATTATTGTTTAAATTATATTTTATTTAGCTTTCTCAGTCTTATTGCCATCCTAATATATATTTTTAATTTATTTGGTTTGGGTCATAATTAACTAATGCGTGTTCAGAAAGACAATCCTCTTCAGACAAAAATTCATTGATTCCCGAAATTATCAGAGACCCTAAAGTGCTTTGAAATTGATGGCTCTGGCAAAACCTACAGCCCGATTCCAATCTTTCAATAACTGGTTTTAGCATTGGGTTACGATGAAATAATTCAGCCTGAGCTTCTAGAAATCTGACGTGTGCTTGACGAAACCCAAAACTTTCAAAATTTTGATAACTGCGCCAATATAAAGACTCAGCAGCAAATTTTAATAAGATCACCTGTTGTTCTTCGAATGTAAGATCGGTAATTTTAGCCAAAAGATCGCTAAATGGTGCAAGACTATATTTTGGTTCGCTTTCTACATAAGCAGCGTAAGGTAATGGTTTTTGTTCGGATGGACCAATCATTTTATCTCCTTAATTTAATATTCAAAAACTTATATCAGATACAAATTCACGCGACCGCTGGAACCTGTATCTGGTTATTTAGTTGATTAAGTCTCGCACGCATTCTAACATATTTTTGAGGATTTATAAAATGTCCTTGACTATATTTTTCAGCAAAACTTGGTGGGAATTTTTGATTTAAAACTGCAGATACAAGGTGCTCTTTTGGTAGTCTCGACCGTAATCCATTTATATACCAATCTACGCTTGAAAGATTTTCTACAGTAGTGTTTTCCGGTAAAAAAACGATTTTTAGATCTCGAACAATTTGTCTTAGGTGTTGATGAATCTTGCCGTTTATAACATAACCAAAATCTAAAATATTAACATCTTGTCCGCGAAAATCGTTTTCCAAATAATGATATATTTTTTGCATATCGCCTGAAGGTTGAGTTGTATAGCTCGCTTTATTGGTTGTTTCGCAATTTTTTATGGTAGCATAAATAACATCAAACCAAAATTCTTGTTCAAGTTCGATTTTTGACATTTCCTCAATTGATTTTGGAAGTTCAAATTGTTCGG
>CAYPSR010000002.1:0-42456 GCA_964413595.1 uncultured Candidatus Saccharibacteria bacterium | reverse complement strand
TTTTTAATATTTTCTAAAATTTTCTTAATATTTATTCTTCACTTTTATGATATTTCCACGCATCGCCAACAAATATTGTTCCCGAACAAGCATTATAAGCTATTAATCTCGGCTCAAAACCTGCCTTAATCATTTGGCATGTTTGTAAATTATATGGCATTTGCATAATTGCATCATTTAAATCACGTTGCAAGGCTTCTGTTTCATTAAAACCGTCAGGCTGTATAATAGGCATATGAGTTTTATTTTGAATATCCTGTAATCCCCGCAGGCGTCTTTGTAAAATATTTAGATAATTTATACTATATCTACCAGCAAATTCTAAAAGATAATTCATTTTAGGGTCATAAACCACAATGGCTTGTGCTAGTTCTAGTTGTTTATTGATGCTTGTATCTTCTCGTAAGTGACAAACCATTTCAGTTGCATATTGACAGGCATCAAGAGTTGTTTCAAATTTTAAACTGGGATCAATTTTGGTACACGCTATTTGTGAGTGAGTATTATATTGAGCATGCGATGTTGCTTGAGGCACACCCCTGAAAGACGTAAACGCAGTATAAAGTGCATTATAATCAACAATATTTTTCTGAGATTTTTCTAGAAATTCGGGATTACTTTGATCGCTTATCTGTGGCATTTGCATAAATACAAATTGATACAATTCAGCGATTATCATTAATCTTTCGCACATATAAACCGGGTCATGAGTAAACTCGCGTGGCAAAACTAAATCGATTTCTTTTTGTCTTTGTCTTCTGATTTCTACATCACCAGCATCTTTTTTTTCAACACACCTTTCGTCCATTTGTTATCTCCTTAACTCTCCCCCAAGTTCATTTTTAATATTTTCTAAAATTTTCTTAATTATATTCTCAGCCTCAGAAGATGTCAAGGTGTGATCAGGTGATTGCATAGAAATATGATAAGCAACAGATTTTTTGTTTTCACCAAACTTATCATTTGCAAATTCATCAAATAGGTCAGAACTTATTATTTGGTCAGAAGTACTCATAATTATTTGCCTGGTTTTCTCATTTTCAATATTTCTGTCTAATATAATTGCTAGGTCGCGTTCGACGGTTGGAAATTGTGATAGGTCACGATATTGAGATTTTGATGATGGGTGCCAATTTAATGACTTGCCATCAAACTTCGCATATTTCAAAAAATCACCAAAATCTATTTCACAAATTGAAACATTAGGCTTTCTAATTTTATATTGTTTTAAAAGTTCAGGATTTATATTAAAAACTTTTAACATGTCATTTCGAACAAAGTGAGAAATCTCATTTTGATTCTGGGATTTTTCCTCGTTATGCTCGTCGGAATGACAATTAATTCCAAAAACTTTTATTAATTTTGTCATCAAATCACTTGCATTTTGTGATTTCTCTCCAGCGCAAGCAATCCCAATTCTCGTTGATTCACTGTTGGAATTATTGTCATTCCAGGCTTGATCCGGAATCTCAGAAATTTGCTTTATATGAGATCCTGAATCTAGTTCAGGATGACAGTTTAGTTTTTGAAAAACGTTTTCAATTTCAAAAATCTCAATTTTGTCTGCCTGAGGATTTTTAGCAATAGTTTTTAAAAAACCAATTGCCAGGTTTTGTCTTAAATATTTTAATTCTGGCGACAAAGGATAAGCCAGCTCAAATAGGTCTTTTTTATCAACTTCGCCTGTTGAACTTTTACATTTTTCCAAATCATCATCACCAATAAATGAATAATTGTAAACTTCTGTTAGTCCAAGCTTAAATAACTCATCTTTTATTACCTCTTTTTTCTCCCAATTTGACAGAATTGCAGAATTACGCTGAATTAACGCAGAATCATGCTGAATCGGAATGAGTTTGATTTTTGAAATATCATAAACCCGGATTATCTCTTCGGCAATATCTTGCCACCAATTAATATCGAGCTCGCGCCACGTCGGAATAGTTATGGTTATGTTTTCAGAATCAGTTTCAACATCAAATCCAAGTAATTCTAACATCTTTTTAATTTCTTCTGATGTAAACCTGTGTCCAACAAAATCTGATAATTGTATTGATGATGTTTTAATTACCTTTGTAGGATATTTTATATTATTAATTTTATTTAATTTAACAACTTTCCCGTTTGCCAAGTCTTGAATTAATTTAGCTGCATATTTTAAAGAATATTTTACCATTGAATGGTCAACGCCTCGCTCGTATCTATAAGCTGCTTCCGTATCATGATTAAGTCTTTTTTTAGTTGTGCGAATTAATTTTGAATCCATAAGTGCGGCTTGCAAAACAATAGTTTTCGTATTTGCATCTATCTCAGATTTTAATCCACCCATAATTCCTGCCAAATCGATCAACTCTCCGTTTGGTTTTGAAATAACAATTGTTTTTTCATCAACATCCCATATTTTACCGTCTAATGTTGCAACTGTTTCGCCTTTTTTACCACGTCGGACAATAATTTTCTTTTCTGGGTTATTGGAAACAACTTTATCATAATCAAAAGCGTGAAGTGGCTGGCCAAGCATAATCATCACATAATTAGTAATATCAATAATGTTATTAAGCACACGAAAGCCATATGCTTCTAGTTCTTTTTGCATCCATTTTGGTGACTCTGAAATTTTGATATTATCGATTATATAATAATAATATTTTGGAACAATTTCTTTATCTTCGATTTCAACTTGTAGCTTTTTTTCAATATCTGATTCCTGAATTTTAACTTCTTCTAATTTAATCTTGTTTTTTTCAAGCATGGTAATTTCTCTGGAAATTCCCAGTGCTGACAGACAATCATAACGATTTGGAGAAATATCAAGCTTTAATACTCGTTCTCCTTTATAATCCAAAATCTTTTCAACTTCTAAACCAACTCGGGTTAATTCTTCCGCGAGTTTATTAATTGGCATTTTAATATCTACAAGTTTTTTTAGACTTGATAAAGTTATATTCATATTAGAATTGTTTTAAAAATCTTAAATCGGACGAATAAAATAATCTGATATCTTTTATATTTTTATCGAGCATTACTAACCTGTCAATTCCAAAAGCAAAAGCGAACCCTGAATACTTTTTAGTATCAACTCCCATATTTTTTAAAACTACAGGGTGTATCATTCCACACGGCATAACTTCAAGCCAACCAGTTTTTTTACATACATTGCAACCTTTGCCAGAACAAATTAAACATGTAATATCAATGTCAAAACCTGGTTCAACAAAAGGATAAAGATTCGTTCTAATTCTAAATTTAATATCATTTCCAAAGATTTTTTTTGCCATATCTTCTAGTGTTCCAATCATGTTGGAAACTGTTATGTTTTTATCAATTACCATTCCTTCGAGTTGATAAAAAGTATGCTCGTGTGATGCGTCAGTAGACTCTCGTCTAAAGCAACGACCTGGCACAATGATTCTAGACGGAGGAGTTCTTTTTTCCATTGACCGTACTTGCGCCGCAGAAGTTTGAGTTCTCATAACCTCTCCATCTTTTAACCAAAAAGTGTCTTGAATGTCACGAGCAGGATGATTATCAGGCATTCTAAGTGAATCAAAATTATACCATTCTGTTTCTTTTTGTGGTCCTTCATAAATCTCAAAACCAGAATCTTTAAATTCTTTTATAACTCCACGGAAAAACTGTGTAATTGGATGAAGATGTGCCATATTTAATAATTTTTATTTTTAAATGAATTTTATTTGTCTCGTTAAAATTAATAAGATTTATTTCGGGAAATTATAATTTAGCAATTGATAATCTGATAGTTGAACATCGGGAAAGTAAAATTTGATTTTTAAAATTTAAAACTTACATTCATTTTTTATAATAAAATTCGATTAAAATAACTACTATAATTAATAAAATCCCATCCCATAAATTTAAAATTCTTCCTGCTTTTAGTAGCAATAAACCAATTCCAACAATTGATATTAAAAATCCTTGGCGTAAAGATTGTGAAAATGGCAATTGGTTGGTCTGACCAGACAAGGCATTTGATCGAAAATAAAAGATGATAATTGTTAAAACTGATGTTAAAAGTATTATTAAATCTGAATAAAAAACTAATATTGTAATCCATGTTGTTGTATATGGATTTACAAGATAAAAAATAATAAAAAATACAGCCAGTGATATTAGTGTCGCGATAATTAAAATTGCAAAAAACCCTCGTTTGCCCATAGCTATATTTTAACACAAAATTACTTATTTTTAAATACAAACTACAGATTGTCAATAAGCTTATCAATTTTCATTGCATGTTCTGCAGTATTATCTAATCTAAAATGAAGTTTAGGAATTCTTTTAAAATCTAACCTATCTAAAAGATATTTATGAATTTCTTCTTTATATTCATTTAGAAAATCAATAATCTCTCTTTCATCAATTTTGGTTTTATCTAGCTTAATAGCCGAAACATAAATATTTGCATTGTTTAAATCTCTTGAAACTTCTACTAAAGTTATTGTGACTAGATACTTTGGGTTTTTTGTTTTTGACAAAAACAAAGCTATTTCATGCCTCATGTATTCGTTAATTTGATCAATTCTATATTTTTTCATATTAGTTGGTATAAGTTACAAAACATATTGCACAATCATCAAATCCTTAAAAATCCAATTTATATGGGACGGGCACATTGGTTTATTTGTTTCTAATTTATATGATATAATTAAATTATAAGCAATTTAAATTTATCAAAATTCAGCTTTAAAATCAAATAAGTAATACAAAGATTACAAATATTTACTAAAATACGAATTCATTTTTTTGTTTTATAGCTTTTATTTGTATATTAGTATTGATTTATCCCGATATTTAACTATTTTAATATAGTTATTGGGATCCTCGATTCCGAAGGAATCGGGATATTATTGGTAGGAGTAAATTTGTATGATTGTTAATCCTTTGAAATACTTAAAACATGCCAAAATGACCCATTTTGCAATTGGTCATTTTAACATTGGAAATTTGGAAAGTGCAATTTCAACTATAATAGCGGCGGAAGAAAAAAATTCTCCAATATTTTTAGCTATAACTGATAAAACTTTTTCATATTTAGGCCTAGAATTTAACAAAACAATCATTGAAATAGCTAAAAATTCAGCTGTACCAATAATATTACACTATGACCATGGAAACAACTTTAAAACTGCCAAGAGGTGTCTCCTGGATGGCTATAAATCTATTATGTTTGACGGCTCATCATTAAATTATAATAACAATATTAGACTTTCTCGAAAGTATTGCCAAACCGCACATCTTCATGGTGCATCTTGTGAACTTGAACTGGGTCACGTCTCTGGTTTGACAAAGCAAAATATGTTTACTAATCCTGAAAAGATAATCGATTTTTGCGAAAAAACTAAAAATGACACACTTGCAATATCGATTGGTAATACTCATGGTATGCCAGAAAAAAACGAAAAAATCGATTTTGATTTGTTGAAAAAGATTAATAAAATAACAAAAGTTCCGCTAGTTTATCACGGAGCCTCCTCAACTCCGATTAAAAATATCAAAGAATTAATTAAACACGGAATTTCAAAAATTAATATTGATACTGATCTGAGAATTAGTTTTACAAATGGTTTGGAACAATATTTAAAAAATCATCCTGATGAAATTGATTATAGAAAAATACTTGGGTTTGCATCACTTAAAGTTAAAAAAAATGTAGAGTATAAAATTGATATATTTGGTTCTGCAAATAGAGCATAATAAGGAGAATCTTATGTTTGATGTAATTTGTATAGGGAATAGCTCGTTTGACATATTTTTATCTGAATTTGATTCATCAAATGAGTCTTTTGTCGAAACTAGTGATTTTGATAAAATTGAAGTTGGTTCAAAAATTGAATTTAATAAACTAAATATTTTGCCTGGTGGAGGTGCAGCAAATAGTGCCATTTCTTTTGCTAGACATGGATTAGAAGTCGGGGTTATCTCTCGAATTGGCCAAGATGCTTTTGGCAAAAGAATACTCAATAATTTTTATAAAAATGGAGTTGATACAAAATATATCCAAGTTGATAAAAAAATAAAATCTCCGACATCAGTAGTAATATTAAATTCTACTGGAGAAAAAACAATTTTTATTTTTAGAGGTTCCGAAAAATCTTTATCGGAAAAATTAATTGACTTTAATAAATTACAAACAAAATGGCTTTATGTTACATCTCTGGCTGGAAATTTCCAAATTTTAGAAAGTATTTTTTCTCACGCGAATAACAATGAAATTAAGATATTTTTTAACCCAGGATATCGTGAAATAATAAACTCATCAATCATGAAATATCTTAACCATTCAGATGTTGTCCAGTTAAATTTAAATGAAGCTAAGAAATTATTTGATACAACGGATTTAAAAGTTGTTTTACATAAGGCAAAATCTATTGTTAAAAATGTATTTTTGATTAATGATGGGGAAAATGGCACATATTTAATTAAAAAAGATAAAGTAATTAAGAGTAATATTATCACAGCAAAAGTAAAAGATTTGACTGGAGCTGGAGATGCGTTTGGATCAGGATATTTAACTGGAATATTAAAAACAGAAGATGAAGTGTCTGCCTTAAAATATGGCGCGTATAGTGCGGCTCAAGTTGTTCAAAAAACCGGTTCCCAGACAAATATCGTAAATAAATATCCCAAAAATATTAATTTAAAAATAGAAGAAATTAAAATATAAAAAACCCACGATTTCACCTGCTTAAAATAAGTAGGCTCGGGGCAAAGGAGGAATAAATGAAAATTGCTATTAATGGATTTGGTAGAATTGGACGGACATTTTTTAGAGTGGCACACGAAAAAGGAATGGATATAGTTGCGATAAATGATCTTGCTGATTGTAAAACATTGGCGCATTTATTAAAATTTGATTCAAATTATGGCATATTAGATGCAAGCGTTGAAGCAGGAAACAATTTAATTAAAGTTGATGATAAAGAAATAAAATGTCTTAATCAGAAAGATATAAATTCTCTACTATGGCAAAATCTAGGAATTGATTTAGTTATTGAGTCAACAGGAGTTTTTAGAGATCTAGAAAGTTTAAAACAGCACATTGTTGCCGGAGCCAAAAGGGTAGTACTGACAGCACCAATTAAAGCTGATTCAAACGATCAAAATACAGCTAGCTGTAAAACAATTGTTCTATCTGTAAATGAAGATACAATTTCTGATAATGATAAAATAATTTCAATGGCATCTTGCACTACAAATTGCCTGGCGCCTATTTTAAAAATTTTAAACGATTCACTGGGTATTGAAAATGCAGTAATGTCTACCATCCATTCTTATACCATGGACCAGGTATTGCAAGATTCTCCACATAAGGACATTAGAAGAGCCAGGTCAGCACTTCTTTCAATAATTCCAACAACGACAGGAGCAACTGACGCGGTAGAACTTGTCATACCAGAGCTTAAAGGTAAACTACTAGGTATTTCATATCGTATACCAACATCAACCGTATCAATCGTTGATCTTGTTGCTAAAGTTAAAAAGACCACTTCAACTGATGAAATTAACAATATTTTTAAAGAAGCAAAACAAGAAAAAAGATATGCATCTGCTCTTGACGTTACTGATCTACCACTTGTTTCGCGCGATTTTCTAGGAAATCCACACGGCGCAATTGTTGACTTATCTTTAACGCAAGTTATAAATGAAAATACTATAAAAGTCGTTGCATGGTATGATAATGAGCTTGGCTATTCACATCGGCTTGTAAATCTGGTAGAATACTTATCAAATAGGAGTTTTGAAAATACAAATTAACCATACAACTATTACAAAAAACAATTAACAATCTGTCATTTCGACTTCATGCGAGAAATCTCTGAATTTATTTCAGAATAAAATCTAATAAAAAAACATCATGTCACAAAAATCTCCAAAAACAGTTTTTACAATTCCAATATTGGGTTTTATTCTGGCGTTTTTTGCTTTTATTTGGTATATAATAAAATACTTGTTTACCTCACATCCTGACGAACCATATTAAAATGAACTCGCAAAATCCAGAAGCTTAACAAGGGGATTTCAAATTTTCATTTGGATCTCAGGTTTTTAAATTGTATCAAAAAGGATTAGATTCGGATTATTATGGAATCCATGGAGCATCTGTTGATGCAATTGTTTATTTGGCACAACATGGCGTCATGCCGATTAATGGTAGTCTAGATAAAAGGTTTTATTATTATAAAAACCCCGCTGAAACTGTTTCTCATTACGCAAGGGATAACGGTTTAGATTTTTATGTTTCTAATCGACTAGGAATTAATGCATTTAACCAAACTTATACTTTTGATCAAATGATTCAATATTTTCCACAATTAGATTTTTTTCTTGACAATGAAATTCGCCCCCGGAATTTAAATACTGAATTTACAAGCTGGATAGCGCTATCATCTAATAAATGTTTTGGCGTTATTGTTGCTGTCTTACCAACTATAGAAACGGATTATTGCGAAACTGATGGTGATGATAAGGGACATGATTATTGTATCGAAACAGAAAATGGATTACCACTCCAATACATTTCTGGTATTCTTCCACTCGGTGATTACGAGCGGTATGTTCTAGATCGTATTAAAAAATATATTTAAGGACAAATAAGTACTATGAGATTTTCAAAAATAATAAAGGATACACATACGCGCGACCGCGCGTATGTGTATCCTTTATTATTATAATTAAAAAATGCAGAAACTATAGTCTGCATTTTTTTGATATTTTTTATTAATGTTCTTTTAATAAACCAATTTATTTATTGAGTATTCAATTATTCCTTCTGCACCAGCTTTTTTTAATTTTGGAATTAGTGTTCTGACTAGCTTTTCCTCAACTATAATTTCTACAGCTTTCCATTTTTTGTCTGTTAGGCTGGATATTGTAGGATTTTTTAAAGCAGGCAATAATACTAAAACCTTTTCCAGTTTTCGACTTTCAATATTCATCTTCATAGCAACCATTCTTTCTGCATTTAAGGCTCCTTTTAAAAGCAAAGCTATTTCGTTAATTTTTTGTTTTTTCCATGAATTTTGTAATGATTGTTTATTAACAATAAGTTTTGTGGTTGATTCAAGAACTGTATCAATTATTTTAAGATTATTTGCTTTTAATGAAGAGCCTGTTTCGGTTAATTCAGATATTGCGTCAACAAGTTCTGGTACTTTTACCTCGGTTGCTCCCCATGAAAATTCAACTTTTGCATTAACTTTATTCTTTTTCAAATAATCTTTTGTTACATTTACTAATTCTGTAGCAATCCTCTTCCCTTTTAGATCTTTAACGGAATTTATTTTAGAATTTTCCGGCACTGCAATAACTAGTTTAACTTTTCCAAAACCCGTTTTTGCATAAACTAAATCTGCGACTTCTTTTACATCTGCTTTAGTTTCAATTATCCAATCTTTTCCAGACAATCCAGCATCTAAAACACCTTTTTCAACATATTTTGGGATTTCCTGTGCCCTAATAAGTAAACATTCTATTTCTTCATCATTAATTAATGGCTTGTATGATCTATCATTAATATAGATATTAAATCCTGCTTTTTTAAACAGTTCAATTGTTGCTTCTTGCAAGCTTCCTTTTGGTAAACCTAATTTTATTTTTTGCATTTTATCTCCTTAAAAAAACATGTTTTATTTCCAGTATGACAAGTTGGGCCCTTGGGTAATGCTTTTATTAAAACCGTATCATCATCACAATCTATATATATTTTTTTTACAATTAAGAAATTACCAGATGTTTCTCCCTTAGTCCACAATTCCTTTTTTGTTCTACTCCAAAAAGTGACTTTTTTAGTCTTGTTTGTTTTTTCCCAAGCGTTTTTGTTCATAAAACCAACCATCAAAACTTCATTTGTTGTATTGTCTTGAACAACTGCCGGAACTAATCCACCCATTTTTTTAAAATCAGGCTTCATAAAGATAATATATACTAGATCAAAATTTTTAACGTTTATTCCATTGGGGAGCTCTTCTTGCTTTTTTAAGCCCAGGTTTTTTACGTTCAACTTTTCTTGAATCTCTGGTTAAAAATCCAGATTTTCTAAGTGTAACAGCATCTTCAGGATTATTTTTAATTAAAACCCTAGCAATAGCAAGTTTTGCTGCATCGAGTTGTCCAGTTATTCCACCGCCTTTTGCCAAAAGTGAAAAATCAAATTTCTTATCTAGCCCTAAAAGTTTTGCAGGTTCTAAAACCGTTTCCGTTGCAGTGTTTTTGCAAAAATAATCATTGGGACCAAACCCATTGATAATTATTTTTCCAGTTCCTTCAATAATACGAGCATTAACTGAAGATGTTTTTCTTCTGCCAGTTGCGTGCCAGTATTTATTTTTAGAAACTACTTGAAACTTTTTTGCGTATTCTAAATCTTTATTCATTTTCAATTACTTTAAATTTTACATTTTTATGTATATGTTGATCGTCTGAATAAACTTTTAATCTTTTTATAATTTTTCGTGAAAGTTTATTTTTTGGAAGCATCATTCTTATTGATCTTTTAACAACTTCCTCAGGCTTTGATTCCATCAATTCTTTTAAACTCACTTCTCGCAGTCCCTTAACAAAGCCGCTGTGACGATAAAACTTCTTATCAGTAAGCTTGTTGCCTGTTATTTTTATTTTTGCAGCGTTAATAACAACTACGTGATTTCCTGTGTCGCGTGACGGATCATAGTTAGGATTATTTTTCCCTCGTATTAAAACCGAGGCGACCGTTGAAATTCTTCCGACTGGTTTATCTGTTGCATCAATTAAATACCAATCTCTTTTAACTATATTCTGTTTTTTCTCTTTTGGCTTTGTTTTCTTGGTTAATTTAGAATTATCAGATTTCTTTTCTGTTTTTTTAATTTTCTTATCTAATTTTAATGATTGTTCAATTGCCATGATTTATGATTTATTTACTTGTTGTTCTTGGAGCAACCGTTACTTTGGTTTGCATTTCAGGTTTTACCTGATTATCTTTTTTAAATATTGACCAACCCTTTTTTTCGTCTTGTTTAGAATCTTTTTTCTTAACAGTTGTTTTTGGTTTTATAATATCTGACTTTTCAATTCTATGTGGAATTGCTAATTCTAAAATAACTGTTTTGGCATTATCTCCTGGTCGATTTAAAACTCTATACATCTTACAATAACCAGAATTTCTATCTTTTAATTTAGGAACTAATTCGGTGTTTATTTTTTTAACAATGTTTTTCTGAGGAATGATTTTTAGAATATTCCTTGTTGAACTAAGACCACCTTTTTTTGCCATATTTATAATTTTGTCAACTGTTCCCTTAATTTCCTTAGCCTTGCTTTCTGTAGTTTTTATTTTTTCGTACAAAAAGAGTGAAACTAAAAGATTTCGAAGCATTGCGCGTCTAACTTTTGGAATTCTTCCAAATTTTCTGCCTTGACTTTTATGTTTCATATCATCATCCTATTTGACATTTCAAATAAATATCATTGTGCCGTCTAGCCCTACCAATATACTAATTCGTACGAATATTACTATTTTTTTTGTTTTAATTTATCCGTATACTTTATACTTATTTGTAAAAGTTTGTAGTAATTAATTTGTATTATATATATTTTTTTATCTTTTTTTGAATTTCTTCAATTGCCTTTTTTCCTAATCCATCAACTGAAGATAGTTTTTCTTCGGTCAATTTTAATAGATTGCTTACGGTTTTAATTTTAGCACTAAGTAAAGCGTTGGTAACTCGTGATGGCAATCCTAGCTCTTCTACGGGAATTTTTCTACTGGTTTTTTTTGTTTTTTCTTCTTTTTCAGCTTTTTCTTCTTCATCATTTACAATTGCGCTAAATTGTTCTAAAACAATATTTGCCGCATATTTAATAGCTTCTTCAGCATCAATTGTTCCATCTGTTTCAATATCCAATACAACTTTTTCATAGTTTGTAATTTGTCCAACGCGTGTATTATCAATTTTATAATTAACTAACTCAATAGGTGAATAATTTGCATCTAACGCGATTGTTCCCAAAGGTAATTCATCGGTTTCTGCTTTTTCAATTGATTGATATCCTATCCCTTTTTCAATTCCAAGCTCTAGTTCAAGTTTTCCGCCTCTGTTTATTGTGCAAATTTCAACTTCTGGATTAACAATCTCAATACTAGCATTTTTCTCAAAATCTTTCCCTGTTACAACTTTGGCTGAATTAACTGATAATTTAATAGTAGCTTTTTCAGTGTTAATTAGTCTAAACCTTAATTTTTTAAGATTTAAAATAATGTTAATAACATCTTCTTTTATATTTGGGATTGTCGTAAATTCATGACTTACACCGTTGATCTTTACCCAAACAGCTGAAAAACCGCTTAGAGACGAGTACAGAACACGCCTTAAAGCATTTCCAACCGTAATTCCATAACCAGGAAATAAAGGTTCTATTTCAAATATAGCCTTATTTCCCTCTTCTGACTTTTTAATTAATTTTGGTCTTGTAATTTCCATTGTTACTCCTATAAATTTAAATTATTTTCTTTTTAAAATATATGTAATATTTGCGATCTGATCAAACCCTGTTAAGTCAAAGTCTATTAATTTTTCATCATTACCAGCGTCATCTTTAAAAATTATTTTTGTATTTTTCCTTGTCATCTTAATCTTTATATTTTTGATTTATTATTTGTCTATTTTATCTTGAATAAAATTCAATAACCAAAGCTTCATCAACATCAGTCTCAATTTCATCCCTTGTAGGAATTTTAACAATTTGGCCTGAATATGTTTTTTTATCTAGTTTTAACCAGTCAAATGTTTTAATTTTATCTTTTTTCTCATCAATCCTTTTGGAAATTCCAGTATCTGTTTTTTTAATCTTAATAATATCTTTAATTTTAATTTCTCTGCCAGGCACTGTTGTCCGTCTCTCATTAACTAAAATATGACCATCTTTAATATAATTTCTTGCCTGCCTGCGTGATTCAGAAAGTCCAAGCCTGTAGACAATATTGTCTAATCGTAATTCTAATAATTGCATCAATACTTCATTGGTTGCATCAGATCTTTTAGATGCTAATTGAAAATAATTTTTTAATTGAGTTGCTGAAATATTGTAAATATTTTGTGCTTTTTGTTTTTCACGTAATTGCCGACCATATTCGGATAATCTAACCTTGCTCCTTGGCCCATGTTCACCAGGAACATAGTTTCTTGTTGTAATTGGACATTTTGCTGACATGCATTTTTCACCCTTTAAAAAGAGTTTCACGCCGGCTCTTCTGCATTTTCTACAAACTTTTTTATTCATATGTTTATTATATTTGATTATTATACTCTTCGTGGTTTTTTGGGTCTGCAACCATTGTGTGGAATTGGGGTGATATCTGTAATTTTATTAATGTCAAATCCTGCAGTAACTAATGTTCGAACAGCAGAATCACGTCCAGAACCCACTCCGGAAATATTAATCTCTGCGTTTTTTAAACCTAAATTTGATGCTTTTTCAACAACGGTTTTTGCCACTAGCGTTGCTGCAAAAGGAGTTGCTTTTTTAGCACCCTTAAAACCCGCTGCTCCAGCAGATGTACTAATTACAACATTTCCATTTTCATCAGTCAAAGTGATCATAGTGTTATTAAATGTTGAGTTAACATAAAAAATACCTTTAGCAATTAGCCTTGGTTGCTTTTTCTTTTTAACGATTTTTTGTGTCTTTTTAATTTTTTTAGCCATGATTATTTAATTACTAGCTTTTAATAATAAAGTTTCTTCACCTAACGGTGCATCCTTTAATTCAGCTTCAGTTAATGGACCACCAATAGCAACAAAAATATCAGGTGTACGATTATATATATCAACAATAAGCTGTTTGTTCGGGATGTGGGTTCTTGGCCTTTCATCGACATTAAAAAATAATTCGTGAACGGATCTATCAATTGCCTCTAATTGCATAGACAAATAAGGCATCGTTTTTAGTTGATAGTCTAATAACCCAAGTTCAAAAGTTGATAAATCATGAACTTGACTCAAATCTTGCCTTGATCTGTCTGGTTTTAATTGAGACCAATCTTGAGTCAAAAAATAATTTTTTCTAATACCAGACAATAGCATTAATCTTGAAAGCGTTTGTTCTTTAGAAAAACTTTCTAATCCAGCCAAATATTCTTCGGCTGATTTTGCCTGTGTTGTTTCTGTTGTCAATGTTTCCATACTCTATATTATTTAATTTTAAGTTTTTTCATTTGATGTTTTTCTTCCAGACCCAACAGTTACTCTTTTACCTCTTTTTGTACGTGCATTGGTTTTTGTTCTTTGTCCTCGAACAGGAAGATTTCTAATATGTCTTTCACCACGATAAGCACCAATTTCTTTAAGTCTTTTTACATTTTGCGCAACTTGAGATTTCAAATCACCTTCAACTTTAAAATTCTTTTCTATAATTTGACGAATTTTATCAATTTCTTCTTCAGTTAAATCTTTTGTTTTTTTTGTTGGATTAATTTGCGCTTGTTTTAACACACTATGAGCTAAAGAATATCCAATTCCAAAAATTGCAGTCATGGCTGATACTATTTGTTTATTGTCATTTAAACTGATTCCTGCAATTCTTGGCATGGTATTAGTTAATTTGTTAAATAGTTAATTGGTTTTTAAATCTTTCTCTTAAATACATTTTTTATTTATTATATATATTTTTGATATTTGATATTTTATATTTTATATCGAAACCTTCGGTTTCGTTATCCTTGTCTTTGTTTGTGTTTCGGATTATCACAAATTACCCGCAAAACACCTTTTCTTTTTACGATTTTACATTTATTACAAATTTTTCTAACAGATGCTCTAACCTTCATTATAAAAATCCTAAATTTTAAATATCAATCACCAACCAAATTATAAATTCTAAAGTTTGAAATTTAATATTTAATATTTGAATGGATGTTATGATTTATGCTTTATTATTTACAGCCTCTTGGTTATTCTTCCTCTAGTTAAATCATATGGTGACAGGTCAACAGAAACTTTATCACCTGGAATTACTTTTATGTAATGTATGCGCATTTTACCGGAAAGATGCGCCAAAACCTCGTGGTCATTGTCTAACTTTACTTTAAAATTAGCTGCTGGCAACGCTTCAATTACTGTTCCTTCCACAATGATGTTTTGTTTATCTTCAGACATAAAATTTTATCCCCCTAATATAAAAATTAACGAGTTTTAAACTCAATAATATATATTAATAATAGCATATTTTTTTGGCGTTTGCAAGGGTATTTTGCAAAACCACTACATTCACGCATTTAAGGCTAAATTATGTTTTGTTTGAAAGTATAAAAGGTACCAGATTAACTAGTTTGTTATTAAATAACGCAAAAGTAGTCTCAAAATGGGCACTTCTGGAACCATCCTTTGTTTTTACTGTCCAGTGATTTTTATCCAAAACAGTCTCGTAATTCCCATTTGTAATCATAGGCTCAATTGCATACATACAGCTATTTTCAAATTTTTGGCCCGTGCCTGATTTCCCAAAATTAGGCAAACTAGGCGCCATATGTAGCTTTTCGCCAATTCCATGACCACAATAATCTCGAACCACTGAAAAACCATTTTTCTCAATATATTCTTGAAGCCTATCCCCCATATCACCAGTTGTATGATTGATAGAAATTGCATCGGTTGCAATATTTAAAGCATTTTTGCATATTCTTATCATTTTTTTATCATTTTCAGAAATATTGCCAATTCCCTTAGAAAATGCTGCATCAACATGAATTCCCTTGAAATATAATCCAACATCTACTTTTATAATATCTCCATCTTTAATTTTTCTGTCGTTTGGGATTCCATGAACTATTTCTTCGTTAAAGCTAATACAGCTTGAGTTTGGAAAACCTTGATAATGCAAAAAAGATGGCTCAGCTTTTTTTTCCTTAATCAGTTTGTGTATCTTATTATCAATCTCTTCTGCTGAGATACTGACTTTTAGCTCGCTATATATTATTTTTAAAATATCAGATAAAATCTTTCCGGCTTCTGTTGCGATCTTTAATTTCTCGTTATCCATGATTTTTTATCCCTTCTGCGATATCTTTTGCCACTTTTTCTATAGATTGCATACCATTAATTTCAATTAGCTTTCTTTCTTTTTTATATAATTCAATAATTGGCAAAGTTTTTTCCTTAAAAATTTTTAATCGTTCTTTGACAGCATCATCGGTATCATCAGCTCGAACTATTAATTGAGAATTGCATTTTGTACATTTGCCTTCTTTAAACCCATCTTTTTCTGGAAAGTATATTGCATTGCATTTTGGACAAATTTTTCTAGTGGCAATTCTTTTTAATGATTCCTGTTCATCAATATTGATATATAAAACTTTAAAATTTGATAAGTTTAATTTGTAAATTAAATCGTCAATAAAAACTTTTTGCTCTTTATTTCTTGGAAAACCGTCAAAAATTAGAGGCTTTGATAAATCTAATTGCGATAGTTTATCCTCAATTAACTTAATTAAATCCTGATCGTCAGCTAATTTTCCTGTATTGATTTTTTCAGATAACCTTTTACCAAAATCATCATTTTGGGCAATTCTTTCACGAATTAAATCACCAGATGACATTGCTTGATATTCAAATTTTTGCACAAGTATTTGTGATTGAGTTCCTTTACCACATCCCTGCGGTCCTAAAATAATTAAATTAGGAAGTTTGTTCATAGGCTCTTAATGTTTCTTCAATTAATTCTGGAGATAATGGAAAGCTTTTAACTTCTTGTGCATCAATCTCATGCCCAATATATTGTTCGATGTTATAATTAGGATTATTAAAATAGCCTGTAAAAAGTTCAATATATCTATTTATGTCTGGATTTAAATGCGTAGAAGGTAGATGTGCTTCAATAATTGGGTTCACCAAACCAAATAAATCTAAAAATGATGCACTGATCGATATGAGTGAGGGATATTGTCTTATTAGTAATTCACCCATTCTGAACGATTGATCTATCTCGTCAGATGTTATGCCCGCAGAACGCGATGCTAGCGCTGACTTAGTTCGTACTTCGGCTATAAAATATAATCTTAATGCCCTTTGTTCTTTTGGCAGTGCCATCAAATCTTCCAAATACATTTCTGGTGTTTTCGGCTGGGTTTCTTGCGCTGGCGCTGGACCAGTTGTCTCTTTTGGTAAATTTGACATAATTTTTCCCTTGTCTCGACTCATTTATCGAGACGGATCTAGCCCTCCTTAATTAAATATTATTCTAATTCTAACATTCTAGCCACAGATTCCTCATCTATTGGCAAACTCATAATTTCATCTGGCTCCAAAGGAATTCCGCCTAATTCTAAACAAGATAACGCATCACCTAAGTCATTTATAATATAATCTGCTATTTGATGGTTATCGGCTGGGTTTCCTATAAAGTCTTCTCTCGGATTTCTGGGTTGGGTAAGTAGCCGATTAAATGCTTGTGAACGAGACCTTTGATCAATATGCTGGCCTTCTTCAATAAAATGCATAATGGTGTTTGCATTTTTAAGTCTTTCAGCAAAAACCTGTTCATTTTCTTGCATAAAAGAATATTTAACATGTGCAATTTTATATTGCATTAAACTAATTACATATAACCTTAAAATGCGCTGTGGTTTTGGCAACTCCATTAAATCTTGCAAATATTTTTGAGGTGTCTTTTCTGGTTCTGGATATGGAACTTGATTTGTTTCGCGTCGCATTGAACAAGGTAAATATACCATACTTACCCCCGCGTTAAATTATCTCTTATTTCTGGAATAGCTAAAACCATAGATTCTATCAGTGGCATATTACCAATTTCACTTACTTGAAATGGTCTGCCAAATACTTCTCTTTTTTCACTATGATTCAATAAATAAACCAACTCGCTTTGAGCAATAGCAATTGGATATTGTCTCGGAACCCCTAATCGCGCAGCACAACTTTGATTGAATAGACTTAATGTGTAGCCAATAACATCTTCTGGGTCTTGTTCAATTATAATATTCTGAAAATCTATAAATCCATCTTCACAAAAAGTCCCGATTAAATAATCATTTCGCTCGTTGTCTCTTAAATATTTATTTCTAGTTTTTCAATCTTCACTGAATGGATTGGTTAAGGGTTCATAAACTCTTTTTACAAAATCAAAAAATACTTTATTTGACAAAATCAATGTATGCAATCTCATTGCTTTTTGTTCAGGTGTTAACAGATTAAGTTGCTCCATCAGTCGCTCGTTTTCAGACGGAATTGTTTTTAAAGCGATTTGGTCCATTACTTCTCTAGATACCATTTTATCCTTTTCAGCCCTCTCTTTTATAATAATTTTCTTTCTTGCCTGCCTCGCCGGCAGGCGGGGATTCCTGATCAAGTCAGGAATGACAAGTATATCCAACCTTTTTCAGCTAATTTATTGATTAGTTACTTTTTCAACCGCCCAAATCCCTTTTTCTCCTTTTGTAATTGGTTGTTTTAAGGTTGCTTTAAAAATCTGTCCAGCATGAGTGATTTCAACACTTGCTTCACCAATCTCTGTATTTTGATTTGTTAAAGTGTAAATATCTGATTTTGTAATTTCAAGATCGTTTGGAATTGTGCGCTTACAAACTTCAACTGGATCAAGTCGCCATTTTTCTAAACCATCATCAACATTATTCTGATATTTTTGTTGCCCTGATTCACTTATCACATAAGTCTTTTCATTAGTTTCTTTGGCGTCAACTGGAACTTTTAATTTATCGCCTTCTTTAATAACTGAATTTTCACTTAATCCATTTGCTTCTGCTATTGTAGTCCAAGGAACATTAAATTTCAAGCCAATCGCAAATAATGTGTCCCCAGCTTGAACTTTATAAGTTTTATCAGCCGCCTTTTCAGCGCTTGATGCAGACTGAGATGCTGGTTCTTTTGTTGTATCGTCCTGGCTTTGATTGGTTTGCTCTCCGCTTTTAGCCTGAAAATATCCAATATTTATGCCTTTGTTTTTTCCAATATAATACCCAACATACAAAGCAACAAATATTGAAATAATAGCCACCAAAATATAAATAATCCAAACCCATCTAGAGCTATGATCAGCCCCTTTTGTGTTTTTTAGTGTATCTGTTTCAATGTCATGGCTTTCTGGCTGTTTCTTAACTTTTTTGATATCTTCGAAATAGTTATTAGTATTCATATGAACGCATTAAATATTGAGATTTGATTTGTCTCATTGTCTCTAGTATAACAGCAACAATGATCAAAATTCCAGTACCTCCCAAATAAAGCGTGTTAATTTTAACTATTGATTGAACAATATAAGGCAAAATTGCAATAATCGCCAAAAATAATCCTCCAAAAAGGTTAATTCTTACCAATACTGATCCAAGATATTTTTCTGTATCAATTCCAGGTCTAATTCCTGGAATAAATCCGCCACGTTTTTGCAAGTTTTCAGCTACATTTTTAGGATTAAACACAATTGCTGTATAGAAATAATTAAAAGCAAAAACAAGCAAGAAATAAATAATTCCGTAAAGTAGGCTCCCCTGAGACAGGTTTGCCAAAACCCAATGCGATGCTTTAGATAAAAGCACTATATTCGAGCTCTGAAATAAGTTGGCTAAGGTAGTTGGAAAAATCATAATCGCAAGGGCAAAAATAATTGGAATAACTCCACCTTGATTTACGCGAAATGGAATGTTTGTATCAACCCTACCAAAATTATTCATTCCCCTGACTTGTCGCGCATAAGAGACAGGTATATTGCGAGCAGCCTCAGTTACTGCCACAATAAAAACGATTACAGCTATAAAAATTAAAACAAAAATCAAAACGCCAATCATCTTGTTCCAATCAACTATGCCACCAGTAAAAAGAATAGCGCCAGTATTTCTGATCATTTCTGGAAAGCCAGCTAAAATTCCGATTGTAATAATTAATGACACACCATTTCCAAACCCGATTTCTGAAATAATTTCTCCAAGCCACATTAAAAACATTGATCCTGCACAAATAACAATAAGCGCTGTGATTAAATTTATCCCTGACAGCGAACCAATGGTAATTGCAGATCCTGCTCCACCTTTTGATAAAAGCGTAATCATTGCATAACCCTGGATAATTGCGAGCGGAATTGTTAAAAGCCGAGTGTATGAATTTAGTTTTTTCTGACCGTATTCCCCTTCTTTTTGAAGATTTTCCAAAGACGGAATAATCATTCCTAAAAGCTGGATAATAATTGAAGAAGTGATATATGGGCCAACACCCATTAAAATAATAGAAAAATTCTCCATGGTTCCGCCAGAGAACATATTTAACAATCCAAAAATCTGGTTTTTATTAAAAAACTCTTTTAGAATTTCCAAATTAACACCAGGAAGTGGAATATGTCCGAGTATGCGAATAAAAATAATTAAAAGAATGAGAACAATAGCTTTTCTTCTTAGATCAGGATATGAGAAAAATTTTTTAACCGATCCTGTAAAATTCATGGACTTTATACAAATAATAAATACTACATTCTTCTAATATCAAGCTCGAAATTATCAGAATCAAGATTTGGATTTTTTTGATTAATTTCTTCAGGAGATACTGAACCGCCAATATTTAACAATAATTCTGGAAGCGAATTAATTATTAATATTTGAGCCTCAAGCATCTCGGCAGGGTTATTATAGTGTCTATTAAAATTTTCTTCATCACTAAGTCTGGTTATAGCATCCAATAGCAGCTGGGCATTATTTTTAAGTCTATGTTCTGTTTTTGTGACTAATCCTCTAGCTAATTCACAACCATCTAAGTTAATAAAATAATAATCAATTTTCGATAATGCACAATTACTTCTTCGATGAAGTCTATTGATGCAATTAGAGATCAAAATTCTCCTCCAAACTCTTTGTTCTGGAGTTAATTTTTCCAAATCAACTTGTTCAGATTGTTCGACCGGAACTATTTCTGACATAATAAATATATTGGCTAATAGCTATTAACTTTTAACTTTTAATTTCTTAATAGATGCTAAAACACCTTTGCTTGCTTTAACCCCTTCTCCAAATTCTTTAACAATTTTTAAGGGCTCATCAAGGATAATTTTAACATTATTTTTTTTAGTTGCAAAACCTTTTTTAATAAGATCTTTGAGTTCTAGTTTTGCAGTTTTAAAACCTGCATTAATAACGCTTGATTTTATCGCAATATTTTTATTTCTAATAGATCTAAAACCTCTTTTCTTTGGCAATCTCATTTTTAAAGGAGTTTGACCACCTTCAAAACCGCGGGGAATATTTCCACTTGAAGTTCTTGAAAGTTGGCCCTTGTGTCCACGGCCAGAAGTTTTTCCAGTCCCAGAACCCATTCCTCGACCAATTCTTTTTTTTGTTTTTTTAATCTTTTTTAAGTTTTCTTGCATATTATTCCTTATTTATTTTATTTTGATCATCTTTTAGATTTGGAATTTGTTTGATTTTTGTTTCTTGGAATTTGGGATTTTGCTTAAGTGATTTTGGCAAAAAACTTTGGAAAGCTTTTATCCCAGCCTTAAGATTATTTAGTTTGTTTTGTGTTCCTAAGATCTTAGAAGAAAGATTTTTAATTCCAGCAAGTTCAGCCAAAACTCTAATTGATCCACCAGCAATTATTCCAGAACCCAATGGTGCTGGTTTAATAATTATTTTAGCGGCTCCGAATGAAGTTCTTACTCGATGAGGGATTGTTCCGTTAATAATTGGAACGGTAATTATGTTTTTTCTAGCTTTCTTTGCAGCTTTTTTTACAGCCTCAGAAACCTCAGTCGCCTTAGAAGATGCAATTCCAACTTTACCATTTCTATTTCCAACAACTAAAGTAACACGGAATCTTAATCGTTTTCCGCCGGCTGAAACACGAGTGACGCGATCTACTTGAATTATAGATTCTTCAAACTCGTCTCGTTGTCGATTGTCAATTTCTCTAAAATTTTGATTCATATTTTTTAATTAATTCTATTAATATCATTTGTATATCTATGGGATTTTATGAAATAAATGTGATTTTTAGAATGAATAATCGTATAATGGTTAAAAACTTAATCCGTTTTTTCTGGCTGAGTCAGCCAAAGCCTTAACTCTGCCATGATATTTATATCCTGCTTTATCAAAAACCACTTCTTTGATTCCCTTTTTTATCGCTTTTTGTGCTATTAATTCACCCACTTTTTCAGATGCTTGTGCTTTTGTTTGTTTTAAATCATTAAATTCTTGGCTTGTCGTTGAAACAATTGTCTTTTTTGTTATATCATCAATAATTTGGGCTGAAATATTTTTAAGACTTCTGAAAACAACCAATCTTGGACGCTTCGTAGTGCCCTTAATTAACTTTCGTATTCTTTTTCTTCTAATTGTTCGTTTTATTTCTTTAATATTTTTCATTATTCACCACCTTCTTTAGAAGCAGTTGCCGCGGCTTTTCCTGGTTTTCTTCTAATAACCTCATCAACATATTTAATCCCTTTGCCCTTATAAGGCTCAGGTTTTTTTAAATCCCTAATTTTTGCTGCTGTTAAACCTACCATATTTTTATCAATACCTATTACACTTATAATGTTTTTTTCAACTTTTATCTCAATTCCGTCGGGTGCTTTAAATTCTATTGGGTGAGAAAAGCCCAAATTTAATGTAATATTTTGCGGACCACTAGGAGTAACCCTAAAACCAACGCCATTAAATTCGAGGTCTTTTTGAAAACCAATAGTAACTCCTTTAATATTGTTTTTTGTTAAAGCAACATATGTTCCCAAAAGCGCTCGAACTTTTGGCCCAGATCTTTTTGAACTAACCATTAATTCATTTTCTTTTAATTCAAAATTGATATAGCTTTTTTTATCAAAGCTTAAATTTCCTTTTGGTCCGGTTATTTTGATTGTCCTTGGTTCAATTTCAATCTTTACTTCTTCCGGAATTATAATTGGTTTTTTTGCTAATCTTGACATAATATTTTAATATAATTGTTTTTATTGACTTACTTTTTAATTTATTAATATAAATTATTTCACTATAAATTGAATCATTAATATTCTACCAAATTTCAGCGATTAATTCACCGCCAATTCCACTTTTCTTCGCATCTGATCCAGATAAAATGCCTTTTGGAGTTGATAAAATTGCGATACCAAATCCATTTAAAACTTTTGGAATTTGATTATTTTTAATATAAATTCTTCTGCCAGGCTTTGATACTCGAGTAATTTTAGAAATTGCCGGTTTATTCTCTTGGTAGTTCAAAACAATTTTTATATAGCCCTTGCCTTCATTTTCAATTTTTTTATACTCTCTAATATAATCATCATCTTTCAAAATTCTTAAAATTGACATTTTAATATTAGAAAATGGCGTCAGCGTGTCTGGCTTATTTATATTCTGAGCATTCATAATTGTTGTAAACATGTTTGAAATTGTGTCCATGGTAAAGTAATTTTAATTTTTAAATTTTAAGTTTTAAATGAATTTTAATTAATATATTTATTAAATTATAATTTGATATTGAATTAAAATTTTAAATTTGTTTATTTAAAATTTATATGATGACTACCAACTTGCCTTTTTTATTCCAGGTAACTTTCCTTGGCTTGCTAATTCTCTAAAACAAATTCTGCAAATATTAAAATCACTCATATAACCACGTTTTCTTCCACATCTAAAACATCTTGTAATCTTTCGCGAAGAATATTTAGGCTTTCTGCCAGCTTTTACTATCCAAGATTTTTTTGCCATAATAA
The DNA here is from genome assembly GCA_964413595.1 of uncultured Candidatus Saccharibacteria bacterium. Lineage (GTDB taxonomy): Bacteria > Patescibacteriota > UBA1384 > DATEAH01 > CAYPSR01 > CAYPSR01. Next base: position 18,738 of record CAYPSR010000002.1, on the reverse strand, counting down.
TGTAATTTATTGTTTATATTTATTTTTTTGCTGGTTTTTCAAATACTGCACCAAATGCTTTAATTAAATTTAAAGCTTGCATTTTTGTTTTAGCATTTGTTTTTATTGATATTTGCAAGCCAAATACCTTTTTGACTTCTTCTATTTTTATTTCTGGAAAAACTGAATGTTCTTTAATACCAATATTAATATTCCCGTTTTTGTCAACTGTTGATTTTTTAATTCCACGAAAATCTCTAATTCTAGGAAATGCGATTTTAATTAACTTTTCTAAAAAATCATACATTCGGTCGCCTCGGAGTGTTGCCTTTAAACCAACAACATCTCCCGGTCTCAATTTAAACCCTGAAATTGCTTTTTTTGATTTAATTACCTGCGGTTTTTGGCCAGCTATCTTTACCATATCAGCTAAAATAATATCAAGATTATCTTTACTTTCTTTTACTAAATTCCCAATTCCAGCGTTAATAACTATTTTTTCAATTTTTGGTACTTGAAGATCATTCTTAAAACTATATTTCTTTTTAAGATCTGGGAGGATTTGTTTTTTAAAATAATCATTTGAAAAAGTCATTTTATATTACCTGTTTACATTTTTTACAAATTCTGTTTTTTTTCTTTGCTGATATCATATAACCAACTTTTGTGCTTTTTTCACATTTTGGACAAATCAGTGATACGTTTGAAATATCAACTGGAACAGGAAGATCAATTGTGCCACCTTGAGGCATTTTTTTCGTTGGCCTTACGTGTTTTTTAGCAATATTAATTCCTTCTACCAAAACTTTTCCTCTTTTAGGAAATACTTTAACTATAGTAGAGGTTTTTCCCTTATCTTTTCCTGCTAAAATCTTTACTTTGTCATTTTTTTTGATTTTCATATACCTACTAATGTACAAATGTTTTTACAAATGTACCAATTTGTTTTATTAATTTATTATATATTTGTATTGTTTTTTATTTCATTTTTTGTTTTATTTCATTATCCGTAATATTAGTATTTATTCGTATATTAGTAGGGATAGATGAAATTATAGTATTTTCTTTGGAATGATTTATCGGATGATGGTTATAAAATTTCCTTAGCTAATGATACAATTTTTGTAAATCCTTTTTCGCGCAGTTCTCTTGGAATTGGTCCAAAAATTCTTGTGCCTTTTGGTTCTGAACCATCAATTATAACAACAGCATTTTCATCAAACTTAATATACGAACCATCAGCTCTTCTAAAATTATTTTTTGTACGAACAACTACGGCTCTTTCAACGGCTTTTTTCTTGACATTACCGTGAGGGATAGCAACCTTGACAGAAATAACTATTATATCTCCAATACCAGCATAGCGTCTTCGTGAGCCACCTAAAACCTTGATGCATTCTACGTCTTTTGCACCTGTATTGTCTGCTACTTTTAATCTTGTTCTTGGTTGAATCATTTTTTATATTAAATTAAGTTAAATAAGAATATTAAGTTTATGAAGTTTTTTATTTTTTATTTTTTTTAATATTTAATTTATCTTTCTTATTTTTGGTCTCTAATTTATTATCTACCAAAAGCCATTTTCCTTTTTTTGAAAAAGGTTTTGTTTCAACTATTGTTACAGAATCTCCTTTTTTGGCAGTATTTTTTTCATCTTTAACAATATATTTTTTGTTGAAAGTATATGATTTATGATATTTTTTTAATTTTTTAACTTCTAAAACTGAAACAACAACACATTTGTCCATTTTATCGCTTGAAATAATTCCTTTTAAGATTTTTTTATGCATTTTATTTATCCTCAGTCTTGCTCGCTGGAGTTTTATCAAGAGTAGGAGCTTTTTTAATTGATTTTTGTTTATTTGTTTTTTCAGCTAACAGTTTTTTAGCAGTTTCATTGACTATACTTTCGGTTAATTTCTCTTGTAAAATAGTCTGTATTCTTGCAATTCTTTTTTTTATCTTACCAATCTCAGAAGTATTTTTTAATTTATCAAGACTTAACTTTTTTTTGTTCTCAAATAACTTCTCTTGGCTAGAATTTAATTCTTTAATCAATCCCGCTTCATCCAATTTTTTTAATTCTTTTAACTCATCAATTTTCTTCATATTTTTTATTATTTATTAACCTAATTTTAGTAATTCGTGATAATATCTTTTCGTTGACTATATTGGTCTACCAATTTACTAATTGTTACGGATTTTACTAATCTTTTGTTTTATTTTAATTTTATGTTTTATTGTATTATTAGTAATATTCTTATTTATTCGTATATTTGTAGGAATAGATGGGATAATGTATTTTCTTTGAAATTAATGTATTGGGTGATGTAATTTAATCTCTTGTAATTATTTTGGTTTTAACAGGAAGCTTGTAAGATGCTAATCTTAGCGCTTCAAGGGCAATTTCTTTTTCTACTCCGTCCATTTCAAAAAGTATTCTTCCGGCTTTTATTTTAGCAACATAATGATCAACCGAACCTTTTCCACCACCCATTCCCATTTCGGCAGGATTAGCAGTCATTGGTTTATCTGGAAAGATTCTTATCCAAATCTGTCCACCACGCTTAATATATCTTGTCATTGTTCTTCTGGCAGACTCAATTTGGCGGGCTGTAATTAATGCACTTTCCAATGATTTTAAACCAAATTTTCCGAAATTCAAAACATGAGAATTGCTTGTAATTCTTCCTGGTTTTCCTCTTCTTTGCATTTTTCTAAATTTTTGTTTTCTTGGTGTAAGCATTGGACCAACTAATTTACTAATTATTTAATAATTTTACAAATTCTATTTATTTTAGTCGCTCGTTTGCGACATTTTTGATTTTGTTTTTATATAATTTATTATTTATATTTTTAATCTTTGGTTTTTAATTTACTTATGATAAGTATAAACTTTAACTCCTATTGTGCCAGCCGTAGCAGTTTTAGCTTCAACATCGGCCATATCAACATCAGCTTTTAAAGTTTGGGTTGGTACTGACCCCCATGAATATAATTCGCTTCTTGCAATATCAACATTATTTAATCTTCCTGAAACTCTAATTTTAACTCCGGCAACACCAGCTTCTTTGGCTTTTTCAATAGCCATTTTTACAGATTTCCGATAATTCAGTCTTTTTTCAATTTGGAAGGCAACTGTTTCAGCAATCACATATGCTATTGAATTTGCATTCTTAGCCTCAAATACTTCTACTTTTGCTTTTAACCCTTCTATTTTTGAATTAATAAGCTCTACTAAGTCTTCGGTTCCCTTACCGCTTCTACCAATAACAACACCTGGTCTTGCTGCATATATTTTAATCAAAGTTTGATTTCTATTTCTTTCAATTCTAACCTCGGCAATCGTTCCTTTAGGATATTGATTTTTAACAGTGTCTTCTATTATAAGGTCAGCCTCTAAAAACTTGCCATATTCTTTATCAGAAAACCATTTGGATGGCCATTTCCTTGTTACGGCTATTCTAACTGATTTTGGATTTGCTTTTTGTCCCATGGTAATTTAATTTTAATTTTTAAATTTTTAGTTTTAAATAAATGTTTTAATTTATAATTTAATATTGAATTAAAATTTGGAATTTGTTATTTAAAATTATTTTGATTTATCATCTGACAAAATAATCGTAATATGACTAGTTGGTTTTTTTATTGGTTTCATTTGCCCTCGTGATCCCATTAAACCTCTTTTGTAAACCGGGCCAACATCAATTTTAACAATTTTAACAATCAGATTATCGATTTCAACATTTTTTTGCTTTGCATTAGCGATTGCAGATTGAAGAGTTTTGTAAATCATTTTTGCTGCTTTTTGATTCGCATATCTCAAAATATCAATAGCATCTTGTGCCTTTTTACCTTTAATTAAAGGTAAAACTAACCTTGCTTTCAAGGGTGATATTCTCCTGTGTTTTGAAATAGCATTAAATTCCATAACGATTATTATTTTATATTATTCTTTTTTATCTTCAGATAATGGTCCGGGTTTTGCACCTTGAGATGATTCTTCTTCCTTTGCTATTCTTCCGCCATGTCTGACAAATTTTCTTGTTTTGGAAAATTCTCCAAGCCTATGACCCACCATTTCTTCTACTATTAATACTGGCACGTGTATTTTACCATTATGAACCCCCAAAGTATAACCAATCATCTCAGGGCTAATAACAGAATGTCTTGCCCATGTTTTAATGGCTGTTTTACTTTCTTTGTCAGCATTTTTAATTTTTTTCAATAATTTTTGGTCAATATATGGACCTTTTTTTAATGATCTAGACATAATTATTAATTTTAAATTTTAAGTTTTAATTTATAGTTTAACGATTGACAATATAACATTGATTTAAAATCCTACTTTCCCTTTCTCTTTTTAGCTGGCCTTCTTTTTACAATTAATCTATCAGATTGTTTTTTCTTTCTTGTTTTTACACCAAGCGCAGGTTTTCCCCAAGGTGTTTTTGGACCAGCAAAACCGATTCCGCTTCTTCCTTCACCACCTCCATGAGGATGTGCATCGGGATGCATGGCAACACCACGAACAGTTGGGCGAATTCCCATTCTGCGTTTTCTGCCAGCTTTTCCAATAACTATTTCATTATGATGACTATTTGACACTCTGCCAATATTGGCGTGGCATGTTAATAAAAACTTTTTAATTTCCTTTGACGGAAGTTGAATAACAGCATATTTTCCTTCTTTTCCTAAAATTGTAGCATGTGTTCCAGCAGATCGTACCATTTGCCCACCTCTTTCAGGATTAATTTCAATATTATAAATTGCTGTATTTTCTGGAATATCTTTTAACATTAATCTGTTTCCTTTTTCAATTTTTTTCTGATCAAATGCTATTTCATCTCCAACATGCAAATGCCTTGGAGCAATTACATATTTTTTTTCACCATCTTTAAAATACAATAAAGCAATTCTAGCACTTCTATATGGATCATATTCAATCTGAGCAACCTTGGCAGGAACGCCAGACTTAATCATTTTAAAATCAACAAGTCGATAACTTTTTTTATGTCCTGCTCCTTTGTGTCTTACGGAAACTTTTCCATTTGATCTTCCGACATGTCTTTTTATACCTTTAACCAAAGATTTCTCTGGTTTTTTAGTTGTTATAGATTTAAAATCAGCCCGAGTCATTCCTCTTCGTCCTGGAGTTGTTGGTTTTAAAGCTTTTAAGTTTTTCATGTTTATTTGACCTCAAAATCTTTAATTTTTTGGTCTTTTTTAATACTTATAATAACTTTTTTAATATTTGGTTTTACTGATTTAAAAGTTCCTTTTTTGGTTCTCGTGGTTTTGTGTTTACCTTTATAATTTAATATATTAATACCAACTACATCAACACCATATGTTTTTTTAAAAGCATTAATAATCTGATATTTGTTTGCATGCTTATCAACCACATATGAATATTTACCAACTTGAGCTAGTGTATATGATTTTTCAGAAATAATCGGTTTTTTTATAACTTGATATATATTCATTCTATTTTTTAACCTTTAAAGTTTCGGCATAAAAATTTAAGGTTTCTTCGTCTAAAATAATAGTATTTTTTGATGCTAAATCTAATAAATTGACTTTATTGTGATTTGAATAATTGATGTTTTGGATGTTTCTTACTGAAAGATAGGTATTTTTATCTATCTTACTTGTAATAAACAAAATCTTTTTGTTTAAAATTTCAGCATCATATTTTGAAATCTTAATCAATAAATCTATAAACTGTTTTGTTTTTGGATTTTTTACAGAAATGTTTTTTACAACTAACAACAATTTATTATTAAACTTATCTGCTAGCGTCATAGATAATGCAAGCTGTTTTTCTTTTTTATTTGTTTTTAAATGAAAAGCTTTCTTATTTTTTGGTCCGAAAATAATTCCACCACCACGCCACAAAGGACTTCTATTTGACCCTGCTCTTGCATGCCCTGTTCCTTTTTGACGAAATGGTTTTGCGCCACCACCACGTACTTGTGATCGTTGCTTGGTCTGAGCAGATGTATTAATAGCATTTAATCTTAAACTTCTTATTATTTTAGCAAAAAGATCTGGGTTAAACTTTGTTTTTAAAAAATCAGGAAGTGTAATTTGCCTTTTAGCATTTTTTTCAATATCAATTATAGTCAATTTTGATTGGATTTCTTTTTTTGTTACTTTTTTTATTATTTTTGTCTTTGTAGGCATTTTATTTAATTTTTTGGTATTGAATCTTTAATTACCATAGTGCTTCCATTTATTCCAGGTATTGCACCTTTTAATATCATGACATTTTTTTCAATATCTATTTCTAAAATTTTAAGATTTTTAATTGTTGCTTTTTGATTTCCCATATGTCCAGCCATTTTTTTGCCCCTTAAAACTCTTTGTGGACCAGTCGCACCAATCGAACCTGGTTTACGATAATTCTTTGACCCATGAGTTTTTGGCCCAGTGTTAAAATTATGCCTTTTAACTGTTCCCTGAAAACCTTTTCCTTTTGAAATTGATGTTGCATCAACACTTAAGCCAGTTTCAAAAATATCACATTTAATTTCCATTCCTGGCTCAAATTTTGATGTATCACCAGTTCTAAATTCGTATTGAGACTTTAGGTCTTCGGCTAACTTTGCTTTTTTAAGGTGCTGTTTCTGAGGTTTATTAACAGATTTTGACTTACCATATGCAAGCTGAATTGCATTATAACCATCTTTTTTTTCAGTTTTAATTTGTGAAACAAAACATGGCCCAAGGCTTATCACTGTTGCCGGGACTGCTTTTTCATCAATAAATACCGATGTCATTCCTAATTTTTTGCCTATTAACATTTTAGCCATAATAATGTACAAATATTTTATACAAATTTACAAATGATTTATGTTTTTTCAAAATATATATTTGTATTGTTTGTACTAATTTGTATTATAAAAAAACAATTGCCTAGAATTACTCTGCCTTGCAAAGCATTTTCCAGACATAAATATATTCATTTATGCTCTAATTTTATTCTATTTTAACTTGTTTGTCAAGATAAATTACGAATTTTGGTATTTTGGGCATAATTATTTCTTATCATAATTAGCGCTTGCATTCATCAATCTATATTCATATTCATCAATACTATAACCCCTGTATGGCATATCTGAAAAATAATGATTAAAATCCATTCTAGTATTTGGAAATGTTGCGTTTGAAAGGCTAAGATCAAAGTTTCCTAAAAAATGTCTCATTGTTTCAAAAACACATCCGTACATACCCAATTCACAACCCGGATCCATAAATTTTCCCTTAAAATCAGTTTCAAATCGCATAAGAGCATAACTGTGCTGGCTGTTGCCATCATTATTATCAATCAACGCCACATATACACCTTGAAATATAATACCCCTACCCCTAAATCATCAAGCTTGTCTGTCATTTTTTGTCTGATTTCTGCTTTCTCACTCTCGGTTAAATCATCAGAATCAATAAGCATAGAGCGTCCATGAAATTCATTAGTCCAACCATCTTCTTCAAATGTTGAAATAATATAAAACTTCTGATTCGGATAGTCTCTTGCTAATCTTTTTTTAGTTTCAGCAATTTTTGATTTAGCCTCAAAAACAAAAGTTGGATTTTTAATTGGGTTTTTATAGATTGCACCTATTCTTTTTAAATATTCTAAATATGCCTCATTTTCTTTATTAGTAAATAATCTAGATCCTTCGGCATAAAATGGATGAGTCCAAGCTCTGACTATATAGCCTGATTGTTGTATTTCATCGATCAAGGTTTTTTCTTGATTTCTTCGCAACCAAAACAATTCCAAAACCTGACCGGTTTGAGGTTCTTGTTCAAGATTTGTTGGATCATGTTGTTCTGCTCCAAATTCAGACATTATTTTACCTTTTTTCTAGGCAAAGTACCTTCTAACATCATTTGTTTTTTCCTGCCATCAGGATAAGCAAAATGTGATACGTAACAATTAAAATATTTTGACATTATTCTATATGCACGACCAACACAAAAAGTCGGATTATATTCACATTTTTTTGCTCCTCTTCTCATTCGATCTTCCCAAAAAGATTCTACACCCAAATAGGTGGGTGATGTCGCTATTTCTTGTCGTATGTTACTAAATTTTGGATTACTAGACAACGCAATTTTTCTTAAGAATTCAATGTTTTCTTTTTTAAAAACATTTTAGATACCTGAAAAAACCAATTTCTTTACTCCTAAACTTTTTAAAATATCAGCAAAAACCCTCCATGCCATTGCATATTGATATTCTATCTCACAATTCAGCATAGAATTTGTACATCCATGAAAATAAGGCATAGAATCATCAGAAATTGTTCGATAATAATAAATATTTTCTGGCAAATATCCAAAATGCTCATTAAAAAAGTCTGCCAAATCAATGTCTTCAAATTCACGAATTCCAAAAATTATTGGGGTATGCATTCTAATTGATTTTTCTAAAACAGGAATGGTTTTATCTTGATAGTCCTCGTCTGAATAAGAATTATTAAAAAGATGCATTATAACCCTTGCGCTACCTTGGTTGACAACGAGTTGATCAGACAATAATTGCCTTTGCTCATTATTCAAATACAAAATATTTGTCAAATTCCTAATATCAACTTTTTGTTCTTTAATTGGTAATTCCTCAGACATAGCAAATATAATTATTTATCAAGGTAGCAATTAACATCCGATCGTATCTTAAAAGCTACCTTAGCTTAAAATTTTTTTATATGCATTATTTTACCATCTTTTAGCTTTAAATTCAATAGAAATCAAAGGTCGCCTTAGGCACTTTCGTGAGAAAGTGCCACCAGTTAGATTAAATGATTTAACATAATACCTTTGTTAATTTTTTCAATAAAATAAAAAAGCTTAGCAAGTACTAAGCTTTGAAAAATTTTATTTTGTCAATTCTTATTGATTACATGTTGCACAAGTTGAAGTGTCAGCGTTTGATTCAGAAATAACCGAACTTTCATAATCGATAAGAGTGTCAGCATAGGCCTTAAAACCTTTCATGACAAAATAAACAGCAAATATCAATACTGCGAACAATATTGATAGCCCTAAAACTGTTGCAATTTTTCTTTCTTTTTTTTCCATTTTTATTTGTTTAAATTTCGTTTTTTAATTTCTTATCAAAACTTATAACCATGCCTAATTTGGGGTTGATCTTCTGTACTCGCGAACTTTAGTTGATTTTTTTGTTTTACATGTTGAACATTTTCTCTTGTGAGAATGTACTTCAACAATTTTTTTGCCTGCTTTTGTTTTTGCCATATTATCTCCTTAATTCTATAATATGATTTTAAAATCTATTTTGCAAGACCCTGTATCCGTCCCATACATATTAGACTTTTAAGAGTTAAGGCTCTCGTCATCTTGAAAAATGAAATGACGAGGGATCTCTAAGCTGACATTTTGTCATCCCGAGCGTAGAAAGGGATCCCTGAACTTGTTTCAGGATTGACTCGCATACGCGAAACCTGCCTGTTAGTAAAAATGGGATTTCCCGATGCCTCGCATAGCGAGGATACGGGATCCCGACTTTATGTCGGGACTTCGCTTGCACTCAGAATGACAATCTTATTTTGTCTAATATGTTTCGAAACTTATGTAGCATTAAAAAAACATAGGTTTTATTCAAAAATCCCGTTTTAAGCGGGATTTTTATATATAAGATTGAATATTTCGAACTTTTCTATATTTATCAGAAATGATACTATGTTTTCAACCTATTATCTTTTACTTGTTATTTGCTGATCACATTTTTATTTCAATATCAACACCGGTAGGTAAATCAAGCGACATTAAAGCATCAATCGTTTTATTTGTTGGATTTACAATATCGATCAGCCTTTTATGAGTTTTCATTTCAAACTGATCTCTTGCATCTTTTTTAACGAATGTGCTTCTTAAAACTGTGTACAACTTTCTTTCGGTTGGTAAAGGAATCGGACCAGTAACCATTGCTCCGGTTCGTTCTGCTGTATCACAAATCTTTTGTGCTGACTTATCGACTATTCGATAGTCATAGGCTCGCAACTTAATGCGAATTTTGCTTTTTGAAGCTTGTTTTTCAGCCATTTTTACTTCTCGCATTTACCCTAAAGCTAAGCTTGCGCATACTTCAGGGGTACAACCATGAAGTATATTTATTTAACTTCATGGCAATTTAATAATATAATCTCAAGAAAAAGCCCCTATTCTAATCAGGGGCTTAATCAGTAATTTATTTTGAAATCTTTGTAACTACACCAGCACCCACAGTTTTACCACCTTCTCTAACAGCAAATCTCATTCCATCTTCAACAGCAACTGGTTGAATAAGTTTCACTTTCAAATTTGCTGTATCGCCCGGCATAATCATTTCTGTTCCTTCTGGAAGTGCAACCTCGCCCGTAACATCAGTTGTTCGAACATAAAATTGTGGTTTATAACCATTCATAATTGGAGTATGTCTTCCGCCTTCTTCTTTCTTTAAAGCATATACTTCCGCATCAAATTCACTATGTGGTGTAATTGATCCTGGTTTTGCCAAAACTTGACCACGCTCAACATCATCTCTTTCAATTCCACGAAGCAAAATTCCAGCATTATCACCGGCTTGGGCTTCGTCTAGTTGTTTTCTAAACATTTCAATTCCAGTAATAACTGCTTTTTTAGTTGCTTTAAGTCCAACAATTTCGATTTCGTCATTTAATTTTGCAATTCCACGTTCAACTCGACCAGTAACAACTGTTCCGCGACCTGAAATTGTAAATACATCTTCAACAGCCATTAAAAATGGTTTTTCAGTGTCTCTTTTTGGCTCTGGAATAAAATCATCAATTCCTTTTAAAAGGTCTTCAATTGATTTTAATGCATCAGCATCATCTTCTAATGCTTTAAGCGCTGATCCCCTAATTATTGGAGTTTCTTTTCCATTAAATTCTTGTTTGTCTAAAAGTTCTCTGATTTCTTCTTCAACCAAATCCAGTAATTCTGGGTCCGATACTTGATCGGTTTTGTTCATGTAAACTACTATTGCTGGAACGCCAACTTGTTTTGCAAGTAAGATATGTTCTCTTGTTTGAGGCATTATTCCGTCTGTTGCAGCAACAACCAAAATAGCACCGTCCATTTGAGCGGCACCAGTAATCATATTTTTAATATAATCAGCATGACCCGGGCAATCAATATGAGCATAATGTCTTTTCTCGGTTTCGTACTCTTGATGAGAAATGTTAATAGTGATGCCACGATCTTTTTCTTCAGGAGCATTGTCAATTTGATCAACCTTTGTGTCTTTTGCTTGACCTGTTTTTGACAAGTAGTGCAAAATTGCCGCGGTTAAAGTAGTTTTACCGTGATCAACATGACCAATTGTACCAATGTTTAAATGAGGTTTGTTTCTGTCAAATTTTTCAGCCATTTTATTTCCTTCCTTGCCCCGTGAAATATTTCGCAGAAATTAGCGAAGCGGATTTCACTGGGGTCGTATTAATAAGAAATTTATTGTTCGAATGAAATTGAGAACATAAATTTCTATTTTGTTATAATTTTTTTGATTAATATTTTATATATTACTATGTTTTGTGATTTTTAGTTTATGTTTTTCCTAAATACCATATACCAAATACTACATACATGCTTTAAATGATATCAAAATAATAACAGGGTGTCAAGCTTGTCTGAGACCAGACTTTTTACCGGTTTTTTATTAACTTATAGTTATATAATAAAATAAAAAAATGTGGGTGTCAAGAATTTGGCAAAGCCAAATTTGCAGACCCTGCTAAAATCGCATCTTGAGCCGTGTATGAATAATACTGAAAAGGCAAAAGACAAGATTAGAAGGGTCAAGAAATATTGTCATTCCGAACGACTGGCGAGGAATCTCCTCAAGAGCCAGCAGGCGATTGAGGCTACTTTCTTATTTTTTCCCCAAAAGGCGAAAGATAAGATTCATAGGGTCAAGAAAATATATCACTTGAATCCTAATAAATAATTCATTCTTACTCTCCACCTATCTAATCTCTCTGGTTGTTTTATGTCAAATAAATCATTTTCGTAATCAGCAAAAGCATTTTTAAAATACTTGTAAAAAGAAGTTAGGTTTATTGCCATAAAAATTCCTATTTTAGGATATGGCTTAAATAACTCCGAGGAATCACTTTTATATATTCCTGTTCCGAACTTCGGCCCACCCTCATGAACAAACCCATTTCGAAAGTGTGAATAAAGAATTTCCACTGCTCGCTTTTCTTTTGTACCTTGTAATACTTTTTGATAGAAGTTATTCATATAGTTTTTTATAAAATTCACAAAAACATCACGATTGCCAGAAACTTCATAGCTATGCCCTTTAATATTATAGATCTCTTTTGCTAATTTTAATCTTTTACCACCCAACGGCACTAGCCATTTTTTCTTTTTTATTTTTTTGATCACTTCACAACTGCTACACTTATAAATTTTTGTTATTTTTGTTTTTATTAATCCATTATAAAATCCACCAAGAGAATCAATAGTTGTTAATATTAAGGTCATTGTGGCAAAATTAGCACTACTTTTAAAACATCGCTCAATATCATCTAGATACCATCTTTTATATTGATCCCAAAATTCTTTTTCATGTTTATTCATTTTTTTCATTTCTTAATTATATTTGAAGGCTTTTTCATTATAAACAAATATTTAAAACCTCGTAAATAAAAATTATACTGCCTTGCCCTGCTGTGCCAAATTCCAGTATTTGATGTTTGATTGTGTCTTGTCAAGCAAACTATTTCCATTGGTTCAAAATATTTTTCTAATCTTTGCCAAAGTAAAAATCCAACAGCTGTAAATTTCTTTTTAATCCATTGATCTGCAATAACCCAACCCATCACTTTTCCTGATTTTAAAATTCTAGCAATTTCAGAAGCGACTTTTTCTAATTCGTCATAAAATTCTGTTTTTTCGCACGAAATTTTTCCAATACATTTTTTGTCATTAGAATAATTGATATTGTCCGAATATGGCGAGTCAATAAAAACAAAATCAACAGAATCATCTTTCAGCGGAATTTTCCGAGAATCGTTTTTGATTATTTCAGGCCTTGTAACATTAAGATCATATCCTATCACTTCGCGCTTCAATTCTTTTGCAACATCGATTGTAGTTCCGCTTCCACACATCGGATCAACTACTAAATCACCCTCTTTTGTATATCGCTGAAGTAAATTCCAAATTACAAAAGCTGGCGTAACGCCGTTGTATATATTATTACCATGTGGTTTATCGCCATAATTTTGAGTTGGATAATCCCAAAGAGTGGTGGATTCTAAAATTAAATCTTTAGCCATATCTTTTTATTTGTGTACAATAAAAATTTATATTTTTTTTATAAATCGTTTCGTTAAAAGCATTATTTTTACCTGTTTTAATTTTTTCTAATACAACTTGGCAAAATAAAAGAAGCTCCCTAAGTATAACAATCTGTTGATATCGTTTTAGTTTATTCTTATATAAATCCAAATTATAAATTTTATGAGTTTCTTCCAAAACTTTTTTCCACTCTAATTTTATTTGTAATTGTGTCATATTATTTAAGTAATTTTTTAAGATCATCAATAAATTTATCAAACATCTTTACTTTATTACTTTCCTCAATATCTGTTTCGCTTAAAACATAACTACCGTCTGTATCTACTTCAACAATCGCTCTACCTTTTTTTGTTGGCTTTTTAATTGTCAAAGTTCCATCCTCATCGGGAGTCACAAAATAAACCTTAATATGCTTAGTCGCTTCATCAGATGCAAGTTTAATTTTCCAATAACCTGTTTGGGCAATTCTCTCTCGTAAAGTTACTTTACTTGATAAAACAGCTACGACATTGCTTGCTTTTGGGTCATAAATAATTAAATCAACATCGGGTAAATGAGAACCAAATTCGCCATAATCAACGATCAAATTTCTTTTTACCAAACTTAATTCTTTCGATAAATTAGTACTATTTGTCCTCTCTAAACTATTTCCATTAACAACTTTTAACCCTAAAGCCAGAACTTCGTCAGTAATAATATACTCAATTAGTTTTTCTAAATTTTTACCTTTAAAAGCACGCCATGATTGTTCATGGTCACTACCCATAAAGTCTTTTTTGTGTTGCTCTTTTGCTTCTTTTAAAACATTTGAAATGTGTCTGTATGCTTGCATACCGTATTTTTTCTTTTTCGTTTCATAAATTTTGATTAAATCATTTATAGTCATATTCTTATTTCTCCATTATTAATATATACTCTGTAGGATAAGCAGATACCTTATTTTTATCGCTGATTTTCGCAAATCTGCCTGTTTTTTTATCTCTGGCAGTTGGTAGATTTTTTGACGGAATTTCTCTTTTAATAATATCAGCAATTTTCAATCCTAAATTTTGTAATTGCTCAGCAAAAACTTCAGCATTTAATATTTTAACTCCTTTTAAGCTTGTATTTCCAATAACTATGCAGGTTTTTCCACCCCCTTTTAAAACTCTTTTCATTTCTACAAAAACTTGATTCATCTCGCTAAAATAGGCCGAAACTTCCTCCGCAGTTTTTCTGTCTTTTTTCAATAGTTCATTTCTTATTTTTTCAGCAAGCGTACTATTTAAAACCAAATATTCTTTGCTGTGATAGGAAGTGCCAATAAATCTTTTACGAAAAACACTTAAATTCTTTGTATGTCCCATCCACAAAGCAGTTAATTGGTGCAAATCAGCATATTCGTAGGAAGTAACATAGGGAGGTGAGGTAATAATTAAACTAACAGAATTATCTTTAACTGGAATTGTTCTTGCGTCTGTGCAATAAACTTGGCTTGATATTTTAAAATGTTTTTTTTCTTTTGACAATTCATAAAAACGAGCGTTTCCCCTCATCATCATTTTAATCTGCCTATAAAAAGTTTGTATCGGGTCGGCAGGTTTTTTATTCAAATCTCTTGTTGGCTTATTACTTTTTTGTAGCCAAATTGAACAATTTTTCAAAATGTTAGAAAATCCACAATAAAAAAAATCTCTAATGTCTTGATTTTTTAATTTTGAAATTTCAGCAAAAATAAAAGCAAGTTTTCTTTTTTCTTCCGGCTTAAACCAATAATCAATTCTTTCGTGTTTGGGCGTTTGTATCTTTATATCTTTGCTATATGTGTCTAGTTTTTTTTGTAGTATCATTAATGCTTTTTCAATTTTTTCTGGATCAATTGGAGTAATTTTTGCTTTAGTAATCAAAACAGCAACAGGGTTTATATCAACGCCAACAGATAGCCGTCCCATTACTTTTGATTCAACAAGAGTTGTGCCACAACCGCCAAAAGGATCAACAATTAAATCATCTTCTTTGGTGTATTTTTTTGCTAAACGAGAAACTATTTGAGGAATAAATTTTGCAGGGTAGCGATGGTAACCGTGCGTAATATAAGCCGTATCTTTTCTAGTTTTATCAGAAAAAGACCATGAATAATCAATCATAACCTTACTAAAATCAGATATAATTTTTTGCTTCATAGTAATTATTTTATTTTCGAGTTATTAATTCAATCTTATTTCTTTTAGTCCCAAAAATCAAATCCTTTATTTCTTCATCAAATCCCAATAAGTTTATAAATTTTGAGAGATCAAGAAATTATTTATTTGTTATCTCATAATAGACCCGAAGATTATAAGGTGTCAAGATTAAAAATAAAGTCTAACCATCTACTCGCACCTACGAGGTGTAACAAGACAAATCCTGAGGCTAAAAAACGCACCTACGAGGTGTAACAAGATGGTTTGTTTTAATTTCTTGTTAAATCCCAATAAGCTTGTAAATTATGAAGTGTCAAGAGACGAAGACCAAGCATTTCTTTTTCTTTAATTAGGTGATGAATGTAAGCACGAGAGTATTTGTTTTTGCAAGCATAGCATTTACAATTTTTGTCAATTGGGTTTTTGTCGTTTTTTAATTTTGATTTTCTAAAATCTATTTGTTGATATTTATTTTTATTTTTTGAACCAATCTTGACCTTGTCCTTAGGCAGTTTCTCACGAAACTGTCCATGGGGTTGTCGAACAAAAGCTATTCCATGACGAGCAAGTCTTGTCGGAATTACACAATCAAACATATCTATTCCCAATGAAATTGCACGAATAATATCATCTGGTGTTCCAACCCCCATTAAATAGCGTGGTTTGTCTTTTGGTAAAAGTGACGTGCAAAAATCAACCACATCCCACATGTTTCTGGTTTCTAAATCAACTGCCAACCCGCCGATTGCAAATCCGTCAAAATCTAATTTTGTGATTTCTTTCAAACAGTATTTTCTTAAATCCAAATTCAATCCGCCCTGAATAATTCCAAAAAGAACTGGACGGTTTTTTAGATTTTTAGTTTTTTCTTTAAAATATTTAATCGATCTCTTTGCCCAATCTATCGTAATATTAACTGATTTTTTAATTTCATTTTTATCTGCTTTACCTGATGGGCAATAATCTAGCGGCATAATAATATCAGATCCTAAATCTAATTGAATTTTAATAACACGCTCTGGAGTAAAAAAATGTCTAGAGCCATCAATGTGCGATTTAAATTCGACTCCATCATTTGTGATTTTAACAAGTGATTTACCATTCTTGCTTTTCGTACCCATCAATGAAAAAACCTGATAACCGCCGCTGTCAGTAAGTATTTTTCCATCCCAATTCATATATTTTTGTATCCCACCCTGTTTTTTTATCAACCTTTCTCCTGGACGAAGATGCAAGTGATATGTATTTGAAAGAATTAATTTATAACCAATGTCTTTTATTTCATCAACAGAAATTCCTTTTACCGCACCAACTGTTGCCACCGGCATAAATGCAGGAGTTTGAACTTTAAAACCTTGCCACATCATCTGACCATATCGCTTTTTACCAATTTGTTTAATAAACTTAAATTTCATTTATATTGCCCCTTCCCGGACATTGCTTTCTTGTAATAACTTTTCCCACTCTCTAGCTACTGAATATTCAAAGTGATAATCAGTCAAGGACTTATCGATCGCTACAACACTTCCTGTTTCCATAAATTCTTCAAATATTCTCTGAACACAATTTAACCGATGAAAACCGCAAACAACTATTTCATTATTTGGTTGATTAAAATATTCTGGCATCATTTGAAAATCTAGATGATCTTCTGCTCCATTATCAATGTCTTTTTGCGTCATTGTTCTATTCCCATAAAGAATAATGTCTTGATCAAAAACCTTAATGCGCGAATCCATGCCTCTTTCTTTTGAATCAACCCTGTGAGCTTTCGGCAAAAGAAAGCAAATTTTATATCCTTTTTGTCTATATTCCCCGTCAATTAAACCATTATATGCGTCAATAATTGGCTGAACACTAGCATCGGCATGGTAAAGATGATAAAAAACATTATCAATATATAATCTAATAGGATAAGCCACAACTAATAATTTCATAAAATATATTTAACTCAAATTCCTTAAGCACTTTCTCACGAAATGCCCTATAGGTTCTTAATAACATTTTTGATAAAACCTTCTTGATTTTTATTTAGAAAAAAAACTACATATCCATTTACGGTTTCATTATTTATAATTTCAGAATTTATTAAAACTTGCAAATGCCGATTTGTACTTTTGTAAGAAAGATTAATATAACTTGCAATCTCTGAATTAGTGGATCTTTTTGAAGACTTTAATTTTCTAATAATTAATAATCTTTTTAAACTTGAAACTGCTTTTAATTTTTTTGAGATTATGTTTATCTTCATTTTTTTAAACTCCTTAGACACTTTCTCACGAAATGCCCTATAGTTTAATTCTATCATAATATTTTTAAAAAACAATTATATATTGATAACTTTAAAAAATTATTAAATTTCAAATTGTCGATAAACTGGTTTAAATCTTGATTTACCATCTTCATTATATAGCAAATCAAAATCAACGCCTCGTTTTCCAGGCTTCCCTTCAGTAATTCCCCGAATTATACTCAAGCAATCGTCTGGAATCGGGCAAAGATCCTGATAGCATGTTGGAGCCTTTGTACAAAGCGTTGCACCTAATCTCCACAAGGCACCGTTTAAGTGTGAAACATAAATTCCTTTTTCATTATAATACTCACACAAAATTTCACGTAAGTGCAATTCCATCTCATCAACTTCCCAATAACCAATTCCTTTAATGGCTCCAATTTGTATTAAAATTCTGGAAATCCAAACGTCAACCGGGAAAGCGTTTTTAATACTTTTCAACCATCCTTGTTCCTGACAAAATACAACATAAAGAGATCCGGTTTTTCCAGAAATCCCCTTAATGCCAGTGCCTCGTTTTTCGTTTTGCTTTAGCGAGTGGTCTTTTAAAAATTGGGTAATACTTCCTAATTGCAAAATCAATTCAGATGGTCTAATAATACCAAGTGAGTTTAAATAATCAGCGGTAGCTTTCCAACGATCAGCAATTTCATTTTGCCTATGAATACCAGATGCTAATAATTTGTCTGCAAAATCATCTTCTAAATAAGATGCGATATATTGAGTTTCGAATAATTTTAGGTTTTCTGGATCCTGTATTATTGATTTAGCAACCTCTTGATAGATTAAATCAGACGACTTTCCGTGAAGAGTGGCAATACTTAAATAAAATAAAGCATTGTCAAGAGCTACATTGTCAAGCCCCAAATCATAAATTTCATTTTGTGGCAAATAAACACCTGTTTCAAATACTCCGCGCTGATTAACCCAAGCATCAACAAGTTTTGGAAAAACTGTATCAAAAACTTC
>CAYPSR010000001.1:0-63182 GCA_964413595.1 uncultured Candidatus Saccharibacteria bacterium | reverse complement strand
GTTTCGCGCAGTGATCAAAATCCATATCCGGCACGATTAGAAGCACAGGCGGTGGAGGGATTCGGCGAAATTGCGGCGGAATTTTTTGGGTTGCCAGAAGATCAAGAACAAGCATCAGATATTTCAGAAGCTCTTGATCATTTAGAAGCGCTTCAGACTTTTGCAATACAATTTCAACCAGATAGATTGAAAGCAGATTTAGAATGGATAATTGGAGAATTTGGTTTGCGAGAAGGGGAAATGGCAAAAGTTTTTTTATTAAATGATCCTGATAATATAGATTGTGTAAATTCATTGAATCATGGAGAATATTTTATTGAAGATCCAATTGTTCAAGGTCGGTTAAAAATGCCAGAACCAAATGTGATGGAACAAGTTGATGATCCAAGATGGGGGATGACAACCAATTTAATATTATT
This sequence comes from uncultured Candidatus Saccharibacteria bacterium, assembly GCA_964413595.1. Lineage (GTDB taxonomy): Bacteria > Patescibacteriota > UBA1384 > DATEAH01 > CAYPSR01 > CAYPSR01. The sequence continues at coordinate 62,763 of CAYPSR010000001.1, read as the reverse complement.
GACACTTGAAATTGAAGGGAAAGATATTATAATTCCAGTTTCTTCAATTCAAAAAGTAGAACCAACAAAACAGGAGCAAAAATGACATTAGGACATCCAGAAGCACAAACAGGCGGTGAAATATCGGGGGAACAAGAAAAACAGCATTTGGCGACTTTGGTTATGATAAATTCTGCGTTGGGCATGAGAGAAGATTTAAAATCAATTCCTGAATCTTTGCTTCCGTGCCATATGAATGAAATTATGAAGTGTCAAGAAGCAGTTGCTGAATTAGACAAAGGTCTTTCTTATTGGCTTGAAAAATTACAAAATGAAGGGTTTTTTTCTAGCAACAAATTTGTTGTTGGTTTTGATTCTTCCAGAGACGGTGTAGATCCAAAAAAACGCATAACCCACATTGGAGAATATCTTCAGGCTGAAGTGCGTTGTGTTATTGATCTTAATGACGATCATCAAATTGAAGTAGATTTTTTAGAGATTACTTTACCAGGCGGTTTGAGAAAAGTAGTTTTTCTTGATGATTTAAGGGGAATAGAATTAAGTGAAGAATAAAAAGTATAAATAATTTAATATTTTATTGGAGGTTTTATGGGAGAACATTTAATTGGGGAAGGGGATAAACAGCTAGATCGGTTAAGACAAGATAGCCAAAAATTTAGACAAGTATTTGACGAAGCCATGCAAGATGCTGAATCAAGGGGAACAGAAACTAGATCCGATGGCGGTTTTGGAGATTTTGAAAAGAGTGCAGAATGTTTTAGATTTTTTATTAAACCGAGGAAATGGAACAGCCGCTACAGAGGCTTAGCAGGAATTACGTGAACGAGAACCCGGGTTGTTGAATTTTCTTTTATCTGTAAGAAGTTATGCGAGCGCTCCAGAAGAGTCGGTAAAGCTTGAGGTTTTAAATCGTTTTGTTGATGAATTAATAAATATACCAGGTTTATTGCCAGAAAAAATGCAAATTACATTTGATCCGAAAGGAACATATGTTGAACATCAAACATTTTTAATTAATCGCGAAACTGGTAAAGCAACATTGGACAGAACCTCAAAATTATCAATTGGCCATAATTATCAACTGGGTTTTGATGCAATTCCAGTAAAAAATGTTTTAGAAATTGAAGACGCAAGTCAACCAGAAGCCTCAAAACAAGTCGAGGAGGGGGAAGAGGTAGCAGAATTTATTGAAGAACAATTTGCAAGGGCCGAGGAGGAGGAAGGGGGCATAACCTTAGAACAGAAACAAGGGAGATTGAAGGACTTCCAAGAGCAGGTCATACATTCTTTGGGTCAGATTGGTCGAGCAGGTGGTCATGAGTCATTTGCTAGTGTTTGTCATTTGGAATCGATAGCAATTCAGAACGCTTTTGAAAAAATAAAAGATATTGGGCCAGTCGATATCGTAATTTATGATTCTCCTCTATACGAGCCAGACGGAAAAGGTGGTTACAAATTAAAGCATGTGGCTTCCGAAGTTATTCTGATATCAAATTTAAACATGACAAATGTTATATTTCGAAATCAAGGATTGGATTTACATTTTGTTGTTGAAAGTGATGGGATTGAACGTGGAATATCTTACAATATGATTCGAGAAATACAAATTCATAAAGAAGAATAGGTTTTGTGCTATAATTATAATTATAATAATAGTTAATAGATATTAGTTAGAAGTTAATAGAAAGAATTATTGTTCGAGCGAAATCGAGAACTATTATATAGATTCCGGATATTTCTTTGAAATTCCGGAATGACAAGAAAAGGAAAGAATGAGAATAATAGCGGACTTTCATATTCATTCAAAATATTCCCGGGCGACGTCTCGGGATTTAAGCATTGAAACTTTATCAGCTGGTGCTAAAAGAAAAGGTATCAATTTATTAGCAACCGGGGATTTTACCCACCCTGTTTGGATAACAGAGATTTCAAAGGACATGGAGGAAGATGGCTCTGGTTTTTTAATTCCTAAAAAAGGCTCAAAAGATGTTAAGTTTGTTTTGTCTGCGGAAATATCATCAATTTACAAAAAAGGCGATAAAGTTCGAAAAATTCATAATCTAGTTTTATGTCCATCAATAAGTGATGCAAAAAAAATTAATTCAAAACTGTCCAAAGTGGGGAATTTGCACAGTGATGGTAGGCCGATTTTGGGGCTAGACAGTGAAAAATTAGTAGAAATCATTTGGAACGAAAGTCCGCAGTCTTTGGTTATTCCAGCGCATATTTGGACACCGTGGTTTTCTTTATTTGGATCAAATTCTGGTTTTGATAGTTTGAGTGATTGTTATGGAAAATATACAAAATATATTTATGCTTATGAAACCGGGCTGTCATCTGATCCTTCTATGAATTGGCGAGTTTCGCAACTAGATGGTTTGACACTGCTTTCAAATTCAGATGCACATTCTGTAAAAAACTTGATGCGAGAGGCAAATGTTTTTGAGTGGAAGCCAAGTGAATATACATTTGAAAACCTAAGTGAAACATTAAAAAATAAAGATACTGAAAAATTAAAATATACAATTGAATTTTTTCCAGAAGAAGGAAAATATCACTATGACGGACATAGAAATTGTAATATAGTTATGAATCCGCAAGAATCAATTAAAAATAATAATATCTGCCCGGTTTGTCACAGGCCTTTAACATTAGGTGTTGATCATCGGGTTGAGGAATTGGCCGACAGGGAAATTGGCGAAAAACCAAAAAAAGCGTCAAAAGTTGTTTATGCAATTCCATTAAATGAGATAATTGGTCATGTATTTGGGGTTGGAGCGTATTCGAAAAAAGTAATTGAAGAATCAGAAAAATTGGTTGGATATTTTGGATCTGAATTTGCAGTTTTGCAAGATGTACCAATTGTTCAAATTGCAAAAGTTACATCAAGTCCGTTAATTTCAGCGTCAATAGAAAAAATGCGAAAAGGCGAGGTTGTAAAAGAACCGGGATACGATGGAGTTTTTGGAAAAATTTATGTGCCGATTGAATCGATTACTCAAAATCCAAAGTCAGAAAGTGATATAATAAAAGAAAAGCAGGGGAAACCATTCTGAATTTCAAAACCCTAAATCTAAATTACAAACAAAAAATCAAATGTCAAAATCTAAAGAAAAAAAATTGATGACAGAGGCATTAGCTGTAAAAGACGGCAAGGTTTTATTGGGAAGAAAGAAAAGAAGTTTTGGTAAGGGAAAATGGTTGGGGTTTGGTGGGAAAATTGAAAAAGGAGAATCTTTAGAAAATGGTTTGGAAAAAGAATGTAAAGAAGAATGCAGAGTTAGGGTTAAACAATTTGAGAAACGTGGCGTTTTAACGTTTCATTATATAGATGATCCAGAAATGGAAGTTCATTATTATGAAATGCTAGAATATGATGGTGTGCTATGTGAATCAAAGGAAATGGAAGTAAAATGGTTTGATTTGAGTAAAATCCCATATAATAAAATGTTTCCAAATGATAGATATTGGTTGCCAATGTTTTTGAAAAAAGAGTTTTTTGAAGGTGAGTTTTGGTTTGATAAAGATTATTAAATAATGAAACATAGAATCATAAATAAGGAATAATGAATGAGATTTCTCGCTTCTTTTGAAATGACAATACTACTTATCATTTATGTTATTTAATAATTGGAAATTGATTTAAAATTTAAAAATTATAATTTAAAATTGCCATGTTTCTAAAAGAATATAAATCTAAACGAAATTTCATCAAGACATCGGAACCTAAGGGATCTATAAAAAATAAAAATCGTAGCATCTTTGTAGTTCATAAACACAATGCGCAAAATCTGCATTGGGATTTGCGTTTGGCAATGAATGGAGTTTTAAAATCTTGGGCAATTCCAAAAAAACCGCCAATGAAATCAAATTTAAAAAGACTTGCAATTATGGTTGAGGATCATCCGCTCGAGTATGCAAAATTCCACGGCACAATTCCAAAAGGAGAATACGGCGCAGGAAAAGTGGAAATTTGGGATAAAGGAAAATATCAAATCGAGGAAGGGACTCTGGAAAAAGGCCATTTGCAAATAGGATTTAGTGGTGATAAACTAAAAGAGAAATATCATTTAATTCGCACCAATTTTAAAGGAACGCAAAATTCTTGGTTATTTTTTAAAGCTAAAGCAAAAAGTTAAAGGAGAATATTAAGAATACAAAGAATATGAAGTTATTTAATAATTAAAATTAAACTTTATAGGCTTAATATTCTTAATTAATTTCATTAACTTAAAACAAAATTCTCGACAATAATCCTATTTGGATTTTAGGGGCAAAATCCCTCGACAAGCTCGGGATAAAGGAGTCAATTATGTTTTCATTTTTTAAGAAAAAAGATGATCAATCAGATCAAACTCAAAGTGCAGGTGTTGCCGACGATCAGACACAAGATCAAACCCAACAACCAGCCGATCAAAATGTACAGGGAGGAATTGACAGCATGAACACCCCACCATCTAATCCAACTGATTTAACATCGACACCAATTGCGGACGGTCAAGGGGATGCGACTGATACTTCGTCAGCGCCTTCTGATATGTCCCAAGCGCCGGTTGGGTCTTCAGATATTAGTCAACCAACAGATCAAACTCAGACTCCAGTTGATACGTCTCAAACAACTTCGCAGGCACCAGCAGATCAAACTTCGGCCGTGCCAACTGATCAAGCTCAAGTTGATTTGCCGGTTGATGGCCAAGCCGTGCCAACTGAAATGCCCGCAGTGAGCCCAACAGAAAATCAAGCTACAATGCCAGTTGACCAGCCAATAGATATGGCCTCCCCAGCGGATATGAGCCAAGCAAATTCTTCAATGGCTAGTCAAGATCAAAATATGCCAACAGATACTAACTCATCAATGGATGTAAACGCACAGGCTACTGTGTCAGATATGCCATCTGTTGACTCAAACCAACCAGCTGATATGAATATAGGCGTTGATTCTCCACCAACTGACGCGCTACCACAAACGCCTCCAGCGCCGGGAGTTTCTGCGGACGCTGATGGTCAGCCACTTCCTCCTTTGCCAATTAGAGATGATGCAACAATGCCAGCAGGTTCAGATGATTCAGTTGGACCAAGTGACACATCTGATTCGCAAATGTAGTTTTTAAAAATTCAAAACACAAAAATCCTGATAGCAAATGTATGCGTCCGGATTTTATTTATTAGTGATTTCCATTTAGGCTGAGAACGATGGATAAAATATGTCGTGCTAATTTATTGCTGTCATGTCTGATTAAGTCTGCTTTTGTGGTCAATAGATTGGCGGGATATATTTTATAAGTTACTTTTTCTAGATTTTCGGTATCATATATTATTTGCTCTGAAAATTCTTTTTTATATTTTTTAGCTAGCTTAATAGGAATTTTTTTATTATTTATAATTACTGCATCTAATACTTTTTCGCCAAGATAGTTTTCTATTTGTTCAATATGATGCGAAGCCATATATTTGTCTGTTTCGCCATTTTTTGTCATTAAGTTGCAAATATAGATTTTTTTAGCCTTTGATTTTTTAATAGCATTTTTCATGCCTTTTACTAAAAGATTAGGTATAAGACTTGTAAAGACATCTCCCGGGCCAATTATTATTGCTTCAGCGCTACTTATAGCCTTAATCGCTTTCGGATTGGCGCTAGGAACGGGTTTTAACCATATTTTTTTAATAGGAGATCGATATTTGGTTTTTGGAATATCAATATTTTTTTCACCAATAATTATTTTTCCGTCTATTGTTTTGGCATGAAGCTTAGTTTTTTCTAAGGTTACAGGGATAACATCTCCGTGTGAATGTAAAAGTTCTGCTAAAAAATCCACGCCTTTTTCAAAATCATTAAAAATTTCTTCAAGTGCTGCAATCATTAAATTACCGATATTTTCTTCTCTACCATCTTTAAAACAGATTCTGTGGGCTAAGAGTTGTCTTAAAACCTGTTGTTTTGATTCATCTGATAATGCAACCAGAGAATTCCTAATATCCCCAGGAGGCAACATTCCAAGTTCGTCTGCCAAATACCCAGAATGTCCGCCAGAGTCTGCCATTGTGACAATTGCAGTAATATTTGGAACATATTTTTTTAATCCTGACAAAACTGGAAAAGTTCCAGTTCCTCCGCCAATAACAACAATGCGCATTATAAATTTTCTCCTACCAATATACTAATCTTACGAATATACAAATAAGGGGTAAAAAATGTCTTGATGTTTTAGGGCTGTAATATTATGATATAATAAATTAGAACAGAAAATCAATGATTCAATTTTTAATGAAATAATTTCTGATAAAAATAATTATCATTTATTAATTTTGACTATTAACTAATACAATGCCCGAACTTCCTGAAGTTGAAACAATTAGCAATGGTTTAAATAAAGCCTTAAAGGGAAAATCTTTTTCTAAGATTGAAATTTTGGACAAGAAGATAATTGGCTTTGATCCTAAGATAATTATAAATAAGAAAATCAATTCAATTTATCGGCGAGCGAAGTTGGTGATTTTTGATTTGGTTGGCAAACAAGATCTCATAGTTCATTTAAAAATGACTGGGCAATTTATTTATATAAATAAAGATAAAATGATTGCCGGTGGGCATCAATCAAGAGAATTATGTAAATCCGTTCCTCATAAGCACACTAGGATTATAATAGATATAAAATCAGGCGGGAAATTATATTATAATGATTTGCGAAGATTTGGTTGGTTTAAAATAATGGATAAAAAAGATCTTCAGAGATATCTTGAACAAGAATTTGGGCCTGAGCCGTTTTCGAAAGATTTTAATATAAAATATTTTAAAGAGATTTTAAATTCAGCTAAAAAATCTAATATTAAAAAAGTTTTAATGGATCAAAAAAAGATTTCAGGAATTGGTAATATGTATGCTGATGAAGCATTGTATTTGGCAAAAATTGATCCTAGAAAAATCGCTGCAAAAATATCGAATAAAAAAATCGAGAAGTTATTTCAGGCAATCAAGATTGTTTTAAAAAAAGGAATTAAATATCAAGGAGCGTCAATTAAAGATTATCTAACCTGTGAAGGAAAACAAGGGAAAGCACAAGATTATTTTAAGGTATATAATAAGCAAGGTCAAAAATGTGGTTGTGGTGGAATAATTAAAAAAATCAAATTAAATGGTAGAGGTACTCACTTTTGTCCTAAATGTCAGAAATAAGCCCTTGCAAATTTTTAAAAATAAATCTAATATAGAATTAGATAATAAAAACGAGATCCTCGCGTTGTTATCACTTCTCAGGATCACGCCAAGAGGATATATGAAAGGAGTTTTTCAGATGAAAAAATTAAAATGGATAAAATCAGCGATTGGAATGTTTGTCGTCGGAGTAGTAATTGCCGCCTACGGACTATTTACTAACATCTTTGCCGAAGCAGACCTAATCACTCCAGGTGGTGGAGCTGCAAAAACTATGGGAATTGCAATTGCAATTGGTGCTGGCTTGATTTTTATCTCAGCCTTAATGTTTATTTTTGCAGGAACATTTAAACACAAAGAAGAATAGACATTAAATAAAAAATAAAAAATAAAAAATTATGGTATCGCTTTGCGATTATTATATAATATAAATTGATAAAAGAAGGCATGAGATCAAAAAACATTATCATTCTAGAATCCAAATTACCAAAATATAAATATTTATACTGCAAATGTTAAATAAAATAAGCCCAAAAGGGCTTATTTTTAAAATCTCTCGATTACATTCGAGGTAAAGGAGGTTTATGCCAAAAGAAGAAGGAAGGTGTTACTGTGGAGAACCGGGGGTGGTTAATATTAAAGGGATTAGGATGTGTCTTAAAGATGCAGATCATGCTGCAAGGTTTTGTTCTGCTGTTGGTCAAGGGCGGAGGAAAAGTGAAAAAACAAGAAGAGAGGAACAAAGACATCTGGAGATATCTCAATTACCATCACCCGGGTTGAATCTGGAAGTAGCAAGGGTTGCAAGAGAATATTCGGCTTTAAGAGAGAATGAACATTCGTTTCCTGTCACGCGAGAAATATTATAAGGATAATTTGCTATCTTGCTTCATTTCAGCGTATAATGAGTTATGAATTTTAAAACAAAAGCGCTAATAATTAAAAGCCGAAAACTTAATGAAGCTGATAAAATATTGACAGCTGTAAACGTCAGCGGTGCAAAAATTGAATTTATCGGCAAGGGCGCTTCGCGTGTTACTGCTAAAATGTCGGGTTATTTAAATCTTTTTAATTATCTTGATCTTATAATCGCAGAAGGTAAAAACTTAGATATTGTTACTAGCGCCGAAAATATCAAGAGTTTTAAAAATATTGAAACAGATCTAGTTAAAACTGGAATTGCTTTTTTAGTTGCTGAGGTTTTAGATAAGCTTTTGCAACTTGGCGAAGAACATTATAACTTGATGAATTTGACATTGTCATGTTATAATTTTATTAATCAAAATCCGGCTGAAATATCAGAAAAGGTTATTGGATTCTTTTTGATAAATATATTAGAAAAGATTGGATTAAAGCCAGAACTTGAGCATTGCGTAAATTGTGATAATAAGCTTAATCCAAAAGACCTGTATTTTTCATATGAGATGGGCGGATTAATTTGTGCTGGTTGTTTGGGAAAAGGAAATACGCAAAAAATATCGGAAAATGAAGTTAAAATACTTCGCATATATTTGAATATTGGTAAGAATCTTTATCTAAATAATCTTAAACCTCTTGATATTTTGAAAAAAATAGATGATAATTTAGATGATAAAATTAATGTATTACTTTTAAAGTATATTGATTATAATACAGAAAGAAGGTTTTTGTCCGCCTCATTTTTAGAAAAAATTGAAAGGTTAAAAAATGATTTATCATAATTGGTTGGAAATTGATCTCGGGAAAATAAAAAGCAATTTTAGAGCTTTAAGAAACTATATTAAACCCGAAACTAAAATCATGGCAGTAGTAAAGTCTGACGCTTATGGTCATGGGCTCGAAGAAACAGCTAAGGCTTTGGAGTTTGCTGGCGCTGATTGTTTTGCCGTTGAATCTATTGATGAAGGAGTTAGGCTAAGAAAAGCAAAAATTGAAAAACCGGTTTTGGTTTTAGGTTTTGCTGGTTTTGGGGATTATATTACGGCTATAACTAATGATTTAGATCTTACTGTTTGGGATAGAGATATGGTTCGTCAGCTTTCTAAAGCAGCAATAGAAATTAAAAAACCGGCTAATGTTTATATTAAATTAAATACTGGAATGAATAGATATGGTTTGGAAAAATCAGAAATTGTTGAGTTTGCTGTATTTTTAAAAAGACAGCCTAAAATAAATACCGTTGGGGTTTATTCTCATTTTGCTAATGCTGAGGGTCGGGAAAAAAGCTTAACCTTTAAACAACTTGGGACTTTTCAGGAGTCTAAAGACATGCTTGAAAAAGCTGGGTTTTCTAATTTAACATTTCATATTGCAAATTCAGCCGCAACACTTTCTATGACTTCAACTCATTTTGACATGGTAAGACTGGGAATAACTTTATATGGATTGTCACCAACTCCAGAACTTGGAACATTTTTTGATCTTACGCCAGCTCTTTCTTGGAAAACAAAAATTGCTCAAATTAGAAAAATTCCAGGCGGTGAGAATGTTGGTTATGGCAATGATACCAAGGTTAATAGCCCATCTTATATTGCAACGGTGCCGGTTGGTTATGCAGACGGTTATGATAGGAAATTGTCTAATATTGCTAAAGTACTTGTTGGTGGCAAGCGTGTGCCGGTTATTGGGAAAGTTTGTATGAATGCAATGATGTTAGATGTTTCAGCTGTAGAGAATATAAAAATTGGTGATGAAGTTGTTTTAATTGGTAAGCAAGAAAATGAAAATATTACCGCCGGAGAACTTGCAGGATATTTAGAGACAATAAATTATGAAGTAGTAACTCGTATTAATCCAATGATTCCAAGGGTTTATATTAAGTAAGTGGGAAGAGATAAGAGATGAGAAATAAGATGAATAAGTGTTCTGGTGTTCTGCAGAATACCAGAGGAGTATATTATTAATAAAATAAAAATTAGGAGATTGTTATGGCAGTAGTTGAAAAACCAGAGCTTTATCAGGGGAATCAAGCGATTAGGGAAATGCTTGAATTAAAAGAGGGGGAATTAGAACTCGGTTCTTTATGGCCTATTTTAAGGTCTCTGGGATCTTATAGGGAATTTATGATGGGTGAGTTGACCCAACAAGGATTAAGGCGCGTAGAATTTTGGGAAGGGAGAGTTCCTAAGCTTTTGGAAGTTCATCATTTCCAATATGATGGAGATGGCAATTTGATTGTGCATGAACAAGATTCATTGGATCAAGAAAAAAGAAAACAACTGGAAAGTAAATTTAAAATAGAGGGCAAGGATGGAAAACCGCATTTGGTTTGTGAAACTCGCGAATGCGATTCGGGGCGTATTTTTGTAACTGATATGCATATGGGTATAAATGGTTTTTGGATTGAACATAAAGATGGTCTAATGGAAAGAAAAGCATTATTAAAATCCAAAGACGGAAACTTGCTTTTTTATTGTTTTGGCGAGAATTTTTGTGAACAACGCGACATTTCAGTAAGAGAAAGCAGAAGTCATACAAAAATCTCCAGGACATATGAGTTTGAAATGTATGGTGAAGAAGGCGAATACGAAGGAATTTCTCGTAGAACCTATCAAGCATAGATAAGCATGTTTAAAAATTCTCGAAATCAGGTGTTTAACGTCAGTTTTCCAGTTAATCATCCAAATTATGACACTATGAGTTTTAAAATTCAAAGAGATGAAATAGGGCGAGTTTTAGATATGGGAGGCAGATATGTTAAAAACGGTTTGGTTGATGAACTTGTTGCAAAAACTGTGTTTAATTATTCTGGCGATGAATGTAATGTTTATACACAATTAGGCCATGGTAACTTACCAGAAAATTGGAATGTTTTAGGTGAAGCATATTAATTTGTAACACTTGTAGAATATCTAAAAATGAAAATAAATATCATAATTTTAGCAGCAGGAAAGGGAACTCGGCTAGAGAAACTTGCTGAAGGTAAACCCAAGGCGATGGTTTTATTAAATAATAAACCCTTCATTGAATATGCGGTTAAATTGGCTGAAAAATTAAAAGTAAAACCAATCGTGGTTGTTGGATATAAAAAAGATCAAATTATAAAGTATTTAAAAAATCGTGCTAAATATGTTATCCAATATCAACAGTTTGGAACAGGACATGCAGTAAAATCAGCATCAAAATTGTTAAAAGGAAAAAAGGGAATTACCTTGGTGTATTTTGCTGATATGCCTTTGTGGAGTTTAAAAACCGCTCGTAAAATTATTCATACTTTTAGAAAAGCTCGACCCAAGATTACTATTACTTCAGCAAAAATTCCTGATTCATTTAATTACGGAAGAACTATTAGAGACAAATTTGGGAAAGTAATTAAAATTGTCGAAACAAAAGATTGTAGCAAACAGGAATTAAAAGTTCGCGAAATGCACGCAAGTTTTTATGCTTTTGATAATTTTTGGCTTTTTAATAATATTGGTAAATTAAAGAAATTAAATAAGCAAGGTGAATATTATTTGACCGATACGGTTGGCTTGGCAATATCTCAGGGTGAAGCAGTTGAGGGAATAATTTGTAAGAAATCCCAAGAAGCTTTTGGAATTAACACGCCAGAGGATTTGAAAAAAGTGACAGCCTTGCTGCCATTCCTGACTTGATCCGGGATGACAGATTTTAAAAAGAAAAAAAATAATAGTATCAAAAAATGCTAAAGATAGTATTCTGTTATTCTATAGAATTATAGCAATGATTTGGAGTTATGAAATAAGTTTATAAAAATAAAAATAGGAGATTATTATGGCAGAAACAGGTGGACATTTACCACAGCAAGAAGGGGAAAGAATTAGGCCAGAGGTTTTGTTGCCCGAGCTTGAAACTCAAAAATTAACCTTAGAAACTATTCCAAGATTAATGAGATTATTTGGATCTTATGACGAACTTTTAATGGCAGAAATGATTGCGCAAGGAATGTATCGAGTTAATTTGGCTGATTATGGGGGAGTGAGATCTTATAAATCAGTTATGTTTAGTCATACACAAGATCATAAAGGCATTCATCGAATTGGTTACGACACAAAAAATATAAGCGGAGAAGTAGGTTATTATTCAGGAGATATTTCTTTGAGTAAAAATCAATTAATTGTCAAAAACCACAGGTGGGGAAAGACAGTAGATGAAGCAGATTACAGATCAAGAATTAGTTTTTGTGAAGATCAAATAGGTTGTGTTTATGATATTGAAAATGAAAATACTTCAGAAGTTTCTTGTTTTGCTTTATCTCAACATACTGATGGTGATTTGTCATTAGAAATCGCTGATCAACTTGGTCATCTGGTTGATAAAAGATTAATAAGGATGTATAAGACTAAAAATGGTGGAATGCGTATTGTAACAGAGTATTTTTACTTTCCTGGATTGCCGAATCAAAAAGGATTTACTGGTGGTGTTATTATAGGTGCTGATGATCGGGTTACTCATGCATCTTATCCCATACAGTTAAGCGGTGGTCTTTGGCAAGCGGATGTTGATTTTATAAGAAATGATGAGGGGCAAATTACAAAATTAACCTCATGGGTTTATAATCCAGAGATGCACCAGAAGTCTATGGCGCCATATTTTGTATCAGATTTTAGATACAATGGTCTAGACCCTTCGCTTAGTTGTGATATTACAACTCAATATTTTAGTCATGAAGATTTAAAACCACAGGGTTGGCAGATTTTACAAGGCAAATTTACAACCCCGATAGTTGAACAAGAATAGTTTTTGGACTTTGGGGTGGGGAATTTGGTATAATTAAAATTAGAACTAATAAAATTTTGTGTAGTTTTTAAAGTAACTTTGTCATCCCGCACTTGATGCGGGATCTATATGATAGATTTCTATCTTGGATTTCCGATCTGGTCGGGGATGACACGGTTTGAAAGGAGTAAAAATATGGTTGAAAAATCAGACAAAAAATTAGAACAAAAATCAGACAATTCTTCGACTGCGCTCAGAACAAGTAAAATGCAAGCAATCGTTTCTTGGGCAAAGAGACGCGGTTTTGTTTATCCGTCATCTGAGATTTATGGGGGAATTGGTGGAGTTTACGATTTTGGGCCATACGGAGTTGAATTATATAGAAATATAAAAAACCTTTGGTGGAAAACTTTTGTTGAAAAAAGAGATGATGTGATTGGAATTGATTCTTCAGTTTTGATGAACCGAAAAGTTTGGCAAGCATCGGGTCACGAAAAGGGATTTACAGACCCTTTGGTTGAATGTAAAAAATGCCATAGCCGATTTCGATTAGACGAAATCGAAAATCTCAAATCACAAGAAACAAATTCCAAACAAATATCAAACTCCAAATCGCAAACAAAATGTCTAAAATGTGAAGGTGATTTGACTGATGAGAAATCTTTTAACACGATGTTTAAAACATATGTTGGGCCAGTTGATGATAATGAGGATATGACATATTTAAGGCCAGAAACTGCACAGGGCATGTTTGTTAATTTTAAAAATGTTGTAGATTCAACAAGAAAGAAACTCCCGTTTGGTATTGCTCAAATTGGAAAATGTTTTAGAAATGAAATTACAACCGGAGAATACCTTTTTCGTGTTCGCGAGTTTGAAATTGCAGAAATTGAATATTTTGTTATGCCCCCTCGACCAGGCTCGGGGCAAGCAGGGGAAGATGAGATATGGTTTGAAAAATGGTTGAAAGAATGGAAAGATTTTGTTTCGGCAATTGGTATTGATTTAAAAAATATCGAAGAACATGAGCATCCAAAAGCAGAACTTTCGCACTATTCAAAAAGAACTGTAGATTTGCAGTACAAGTTTCCTTTCGGAACTAAAGAATTAACTGGTTTGGCGAATAGAACAGATTTTGATCTAAAATCACACCAAGAAGCGAGTGGAAAAGATCTTCAATATTTTGATGAACAATCAGGGAAGAAATATTTGCCATATGTTATTGAGCCAACAATGGGAATGGGTAGGATGTTTTTGGCTATTATTTGTGATAATTATGAAGAGGTAAAAGGTGGGAGGTCTGAGTCAGAAACCGGTGTAGAAAAAGAAGTGGTAATGCATTTTGATCCTAAAATTGCGCCAGTAAAAGCAGCGGTTCTGCCATTAAGCAAAAAATTATCACCTGATGCTAAAAAAATATATCAAGACCTAAAACAAGAATTTGGGGCAATTGAATATGATGAGGGCGGATCAATTGGTCGAAGATATAGAAGACAAGACGAAATCGGAACTCCATATTGTCTAACATTTGATTTTGATAGTTTAAAAGATAAAAAAGTTACCATTCGTGACCGCGATACTATGAAACAAGCTAGGGTTGCGATTGGGGACTTGAAAGAATATATTAGAAAGAAGATAAAATAATATAAAGTAGAGAGTAGAAATAACTTGGAGAGGTATTAAATGATAATTTTTGTCTTAATTCTGTTAATTTTCTTAGCGCTAATCTTTATCGGTTTAGTAAAGAAAAATAAAAATCTTTGGATCATCGGTTTGATACTTTTAGTGTTGCTAATAATTGGTTATTTTTTATTGCAATCGTATTTAGCAAATCAATTTTCCGACGTATCACTGCTTTTACCTAGCCAAATGAGATAATAAGTTATATAGACTAGACTTATGTTGTGGAAATTATTAAAGCTTAAAAAGAATCGGGCATATGTTTAAAATTAAAATCTTCAAAAAAAATCCAACTCTAAAAAACCTAAAGCTTTTAAAAGATGCTTATATTAGAATTGATGGATATTCAGACGACAATTATTTAGAAAGTATGATTTTAAATGCACAGGCGGTTGGGATTGTGGCTGACGGTGAAGAAATAGTTGGCGTTGGTAGAATTATTGGAGATAATGTAAGATATAGTTTTATTGTAGATTTAGTTGTTGATAAGAATCATCGGCAAAAAGGCATTGGAACTAAATTAGTTAGAGCATTGGCTAAATCTGTTAAAACAATGAGAGTTCAACTACTGACAGATCCAACAAACCCGAAACTAAAAGATTTTTATAAAAAAGCCGGATTTAAACTTCGAAAAGGTTCTTTGGTTTTTGAGTGGAAGAAATAGACCTGAAAATCCCACCTACGAGGTGGGATTCGGTTTGTTAATATTAATTTTAACGGCTGGCAATAATTGTCAGCTTTTTTAATAATAATTGCATTTACTAAAATCTTTTTATAAAATTTAAAAAATAAATAATCTTTAACAAAATGCGTCGATCGTTGCAATTCGTTGGGTTATTTTATTTTGTAATATCTTTTTTTATATCACAAGCGTAATATTATAAAGCATATGCGAAATTATCTGATTGTCGGTTTGTTTTATTATTTCATCCGATATGGTCGTATAGAGCTTGACAAATTAATGGGGGGGGTAAAATAAAAGTAGTATATAATAATAAAATGGAGGAAAAAATGAAAACTTTATGGTCAGTGGTTATTGCTATAGTTATTACAGGGGTAGTGGCGGTTTTTGTCACTTGGTATTTTACAAAAAATTTTGCTGAGTCAAGTAATAAAGCCCCCGATGAATCTACAGTAGGAATCATTAAAACAGATGTAAGTAAATTAAAGGTTGGTGACAAACTAGGAGAATGGACGATTTCGAAAATTGATACTTATACTAATGTTAATCAAATTGATAGTTCTTCCGAAGAAATTGCAGCTTTTGGCAATACATTGAGCAATCATAATTATTATATTGAACTTGCTGGAGATATTGAAGTAATTGGAAATTATCGATATTTACCTACATCAGAATTTACTGGAGAGGCTAATTTATATTTAGAAGTTTTTGATGATAACAATTTAGTGAAGATTCCATCTATTGATATAAATATTCCTGATTCAAACTCAACCGCTAGTGGAGAAGAAGTGAGGACTGGTGAAAATATATTACTTAATAAAGATTTGGTGTCAAAAATGTTGGGTATAACTCTAGGTGACAAGGTTTTAGAAGGTAGTGCGACATTTAAATTAAATAAGCTATATTTAGCATATTATACTGAATCGATGACTAAGGCTGATGTTGCGAGCGTTTCAAATGTTTCAGAAACTCCGCTAAGCACAAAATAAAATAGAAAATAATTATTTGGAGGAAAAATGAAAACATTTTCACAAATTGTCGGTGGTGTTCAAAGGGCAATTAATTTGGTCAGTGCAGTGTTAGCTGGATTACTTTGTTATTTATGGGCTATGACGAACTCTGGAAATGGATTGAGCTTAATACCAAATATTCAGATTGGAAATAATATTGCTTCAAATCAAGTGATTGATGGGGTTTCTGGAGTATCATATGGGATATCAGTTTTAACTGTTATTTTGTTGTTGGTTTCAATTATCTTGGGAATTATATTAGCTGTTCGGCAAAAGAAACTTAAAGTAAAGGTAACTCTTAAAGATTTGTTTATGAGTATAACAATATTCGTAATTATTTTTATTATTTTTGTTTCTAGCGGACGATTCTAATTTTTTTTAAATAATACGGTTCATTTAAACGGCTGGATAAAATCCAGCCGTTTTTAATAAACTTTAAATTATATGTCATAACGGTGACCGAATTTATGTAATAATGGTTTTGTGCATAGATTGGGTATGTTTTGGCCTGATTTTTTGTTTGGAAAATATTCATATTTGTGGGGCTTGACACGTATTTCCAGTGGTATATAATAGGACTTGTAGGTTGATTGTGGATAAAAGTGGGGATAAGTGGGGCAACCTGTGGATAAGTAACTGGCGCAGATCCACGCAGAAAATAAGAAAACGCGGATTTACGCAGAATAAACATTTGTATGTTTGTATAAATTTGTATCATTTGTAAGATTAAAAAGATGTTTATTGGAGAATTTACACACTCAATTGATTCTAAGGGAAGGGTTGCTCTGCCTGCAAAGTTTAGGTCGTCTTTGGCATCTGGATGTGTTGTTACCCGAGGTTTAGACAATTCATTGATTGTTTATACACTCGAGGAATGGGAGAAAATGGCTAAAAAACTAGCCAAACTTCCTTTAACGCAAGCAGATGCAAGAGCGTTTTCAAGATTAATGTTATCTGGCGCAATGGATATAGAGCTTGATAAACAAGGAAGGGTTGTTATACCTCAGTATTTGCGGAAATATGCCGGATTTAAAAGTGATGTAGTTATCATTGGATTATACAACAAGATAGAAATGTGGGATAAGGCAAACTGGGAGACATATTCGAAAGATATGGAAAGCGAATCAGCCGAGATTGCTGAACATTTGACCGATTTAGGGGTTTAGCCCAAATCTGAAAATCCGAAATCCTAAATCCGAATTTTGGATCAAATCATAAATCATAAAGTTCAAACAAGGCAGAAATGCATAATTCATATTCTAGATTCACAATTCTAATTAATTTACTAGCGGCTAGTCTCAAAAGAGACAGCATATATATAATTTCGTGGAAAACTCTTAAGGAGGGGATTTCACGAAATAGTGTCACCTCCTTTCTCCCTCATTGGGCTAGCTGCTAGTTACCCAAATAAGTAGGAAGAAATGAGAGATAAGAAATAAGAGTAGAAAATAAGACAAGATGGAAGAAAATATTTTTATTTTTAAGAAATTGAAAGTATATCAGAAATCGCTGGATTTATCTATAACCATTATCAAGTTGTTGAAGCCTATTCCTTATGAATATCAAAGCATTAGAAGTCAATTAATTCGAGCAATAATATCAATTTCATTAAATATTGCCGAAGGTAATGGAAGGAATTCTTCTAAGGAAAAGATTTACTTTTATAGAATTGCAAAGGGATCAGCATTTGAAAGTATATTGTTGTTTGAAATATTTTATCAACTTAATATCATTAATAAAGATAAAAGAAAGGAGTTTAGAGGAGAAATTAAAGAAATTACGAAAATGATTTCAGGATTAATTAAATATCACAAATAACCTTATTTCTAATTTCTTATCTCTTAATACTTATTATGAAAGTAATTTCAATTACTCAAACTGGAGTCTTAGGAGCGAAAAGACGATCTTTAAAACCAGAATTTAAAATGGGCTCAGTCTCCATCAGATTTTTAACTATTATAATTTTTTCAGTACTAGCGATTTTTTATCTGGTTCAAAGTCAATTATCTTCAAACAAAAGACAAGAAATAAAAAAATATCAAGATGTAAAAGAAGAATTAACAAGTGAATCCGAAACTCTACAGCTTCAATCTAATCAGCTGAAATCGATTTCTTCTATTGAAAATACAGCGCAAGCAATGAAAATGTCAGAGGCAACAAACATCTTGTACGCCAATAATCTTCCGCAGAACCAACTTTCACAGAAATAATATATAATAAGAGACAAGAAGCAAGAAACAAGAAATATCAAATTCAAAATATTTGAAATTGTAATTTTTTTTGGAATTCGCATCTTGTAATTTGTGATTTGGAGCAAAGCGACAGATGTCTTTTATAAAAGAAAATGTTTTAGGTGACCGTTTTAAGGTTTTGGGTGGTATTTTTTTGGTTTTATTTATAGTTCTCTCTGTCAGATTATTTCAAAAACAGATAATTCAATCGGGTCAATATAAAGAAATTGCCCAAAATCAATATTTAAAAGTTACTGAATTACCGTCTCAGCGCGGTAATATTTTTGTAAAAGATCTTTGGGAAAAAGAACCATATGCAGTTGCTTCCAATGTCCATAAATATTCAGTTTCAGTAATTCCAAGAAATATTAAAAATCCGCTTGATACAGCCCAGAAATTGGCTAAAGTTTTGAATTTAAATGAAAAAGAGTTGTTTAACAAAATTAATAATAAAAAACCATATTTACCACCAATAGCTAAAAAAATAGATAAAATAAAGGCCGAAACTATTGCAAGCATGAAAATGGTTGGAGTTATGATACTTCCCGAGGAATATCGTTATTATCCTGAAAATGGTTTTATGTCTACGGTATTGGGTTTTGTAGATGCAGAAAAACAAGGAAGATACGGAGTTGAAGGTTTTTATAATGATGAATTAAAGGGTGCTGTGTCGAAAACTTCACAATCAAAATTAACTGACAATATTAATTCTCTTTTAACCGGCAATAAGAGCGGGGATGATATTTATTTGACAATTGATCACACTGTTCAATATATGGCTGAAAAAATGTTGAAAGCTAGAATTGATGAAACGCAGGCAGAAAGTGGTTCGGTTTTGATTGCTGAGCCTAACGGAAAAATTTTAGCTATGGCGAACTCAAGTTCCTATAACCCGAATGAATTCAATAAAGTTGATGATATAAATGTTTTTAATAATCAATCAATTTCTTATGTTTACGAACCAGGCAGCACTTTTAAAGCTATTACGATGTCTGCGGCGCTTGATCAAAATCTTGTTCAGCCCGAAACAGAGGGTGTGTTTGGGGCTAGTGTAAAAGTTAGAGATAGAACAATTAGAACATCAACAAATGAAGCTTACGGCAGGGAAACTATGACTCAGGTGCTTGAGAACTCTGACAATGTCGCGATGGTTTGGGTTGTTGATAAATTGAAGCAACAGTTGTTTTCAAAATATCTTAGTAAATTTGGCTTTGGTGAAAGAACAGGGATTGATTTGCAAAATGAAGTTGGCGGAAGAGTTTATGATGAAAAAAATATGAGCCAAGTATCTATGTCAACCATGGCTTTTGGTCAAGGATTATCAGTTACGCCCTTGCAGCTTCTAAACGCATATATAGCTTTAGCAAATAATGGTAAGCTGATGCAGCCTTATATTACTGAGAAAATTGTAAGTCCAGATGGAAAGACATTCGAAAGAAATCCAAAAGAAATTGCGCAGGTTATAAGTTCTGAAACTGCTAATAAAATTACTCAAATGCTTATTTCTGTTGTTGAAAACGGCCACGGCAAAAAAGCAGCTGTTCCTGGTTATAAAGTTGCTGGAAAAACAGGAACAGCCCAGATTCCTGATCTTGAAAATGGTGGTTATTTAGAACATCAAAATATTGGTTCTTTTATAGGATATTTTCCAGCAAACAATCCAAGGTTTGTGATGTTAGTCAAAATAGATAAGCCTAAAACGGTAGCTTGGGCAGAGGAGTCTGCGGCACCATTATTCGGGAGTTTAGCTAAATGGTTGCTTGAATATTATCAGATACCATCGACAGAGCCGATTAAGTAGGCGGGATTTCTTTTCATTCAGGCTAAAATATGATATAAATGAAATACAAATGAAAGAATTTATATTAAATTTATTAGAAAAATCATTAGTTATACCAGCGAAGACTGTTTTGGGATATTTTGAACCAAAAATAATTGCTATAACTGGTTCAGTCGCGAAAAGTAGCACTAAAGAAGCAATTTCTCAGGTTTTAACAAATGGTTTCGGCTCAGGAGTTGAGAAAAGTCATGGTACCTTAAATACAAAATTTGGTCTTCCTTTGTCGATTTTACTATTTAAAAATCCCCCGAAAATCAATTTTTTATGGGGATTTTTTGTGTTTTTTGCATATTTAAAAATGATTTATTTTATCTTATCTAAAAAATATCCTAAATATTTAATATTAGAAATAGCCGCTGATTTGCCCGGTGATATTGAAAGAATTTGTAAATGGTTGAAAGTTGATATCGCTGTTTATACGAAAATTGTACCTGCTCATTTAGAGTTTTTTAAGACGACCAAGGGAATATTTAATGAAAAAAAACAGTTAGCTAAATCATTGGGCCAAGAAGGTGTTTTGATATTAAATAAAAAAGACCCTTGGTCATCAAACATTGCCAAGGAAACAAAGGCTAAGGTATTTTATTATGACAATAGTGAAATTGATTTAAGCAAGCAAGCTGCTGTAAGGGTTGGAGAATTAATGGGTTTAGAAAAAAAATTAATTGATAAATCACTTGAAAAATTGAAGCCTCTTGAAGGAAGATTAAATAATATTAAAATTAAAAACATAACTATTATTGATGATTCTTATAACGCAAACCCTGGGTCAGTAGATTTGGCATTAAATTATTTAAAAACAATTTCCGGAAAAAGAAAAATCGTTATATTAGGATCTATGGCTGAATTAGGTGATTATAGTGAAAAAGCGCATGGTATTATTTCAAAAAAAGCAAAAGAAAGTTCTGATCTTTTGTTTTTAATTGGCGAAAATTATTATGAATATAGGAAAAATGCCAACAATTGGTTTTTAGATTCCCTAGAATTTATCGAGAAAAATAATATACAATATAAAGCAGGGGATGTTATTTTGATAAAAGGGTCTCGATTGATGAAAATGGAAAAAATAATTCAATATCTTAAACATAAACTTAAAGGAGAATAATGAATGAAGCAATAATTTTAAATGTGCCAGCAATGATTAAGGTTTTTGCATTAACTGGGATAAGCTTTATTATTGCATTTTTGTGGACGCCAATTTTAACAAGCCTTTTATTTAAATATAAAGTTTGGAAGCATGTTAAAAAAGATAATGCACCAGTTTTCAATAAACTTCATGCGCACAAAGAAAATACACCAGTGATGGGTGGACTTTTAATTTGGATAACAGCACTAGTTATAACTTTGGTTTTTAATTTTACAAGAAGTCAGACGTGGTTGCCTTTGTTCGCGCTAGTTACTACTGCGATCTTGGGTGCATTTGATGATTATATTAATGTTCGTGGTATTGGGCAATATAAAGGTATTAGGGCGCGCTATAAAATATTATGGCTTTTAATAATTGCTGCACTTGGTGCTTGGTGGTTTTTTTCTAAATTGGGCTGGGGACTGCATGGCATACATCTTCCGGGAATAGGTGATTTTGCGATTGGGTTTTGGTACATACCTTTATTTATTTTTGTTATTATTGCCACTGCAAATGCTGTTAATATTACAGATGGTTTAGATGGTTTAGCCGGCGGCTTACTATCTATGGCGTTTTTATTTTTTGGTGTTATCGCATTTGTACAGCAACAATATGGAATAGCAGCATTTTGTGGCACAATAGCTGGGGCAACAATTGCATTTTTATGGTTTAACATTTATCCAGCGAGATTTTTTATGGGCGACACGGGAGCTATGTCACTTGGTGCTACCTTGGGCGTGGTGGCGATGTTAACAAACAGTGTAGTTGCTTTGCCTATAATTGGATTTGTTTTTGTATTTGAAACATTATCAGTAATTATTCAAAGATGCTATAGAAAATTGACTGGCGGAAAAAAATTAATTCTGTCATCGCCAATTCATAATCATTTTCAAGCAATCGGTTGGCACGAAACAAAAGTCACAACCAGATTTTGGTTAATTGGCGCTATTGCTGGAATAATTGGGCTGGTTATTGCATTAATTGGACGCGGGTAAAAGTGTAATTTCCAATTTGCAATTTACAATTTTAAATCAAATCTCAATGTCTCAATCGTGATTTTGATCGAAACGTCGGGAGATGTTGGTGCTTAATATTTGAGATTTAATATATTATCGGAGGGGTTTTGAGAGAACGATCTTTCGCAAAATTACAAAATAATAAATTATCAAAGTTTCGAGTTAAGAAAAAACCGGATCATATTTTGTCTTTGGCAGTTTTTGCATTGGCGATTTTTGGTTTAGTTATGGTAGCTTCATCATCTGTAATCAAATCATACCAAGCCACCGACGGCGCATCTAGCTACTACTATTTGACTCGTCAGTTAATTAGTTTTGGAATTGGTGTATTTGCGTGGCTTATTTTTCAAAACATAGATTATCATTTCTGGAAGAAGCATTACATTTGGATATTTTTAATAACAATTGTTTTAACCTTGCTGGTTTTTATGCCAAAGATTGGAATACAGTTGGGTGGTGCGCATCGTTGGATGGGATTTGGGTCTTTTTTGTTTCAGCCATCTGAGCTTTTAAAACTGGGTTTTATAATCTTTTTAGCCTCTTTTTATGATGGTTTTAAAGATAAGGTAAAAAGTTTTTCATACGGTTTTTTGCCATTTCTGATTTCCGTTGCTGTTATTGGCGTTATTTTAATTAAGCAACCAGACATGGGAACAGCTATTATATTTTTGGTTATTGGTATTGGGATGTATTTAATTGCAAATGCCAATCTTTATTATTTACTCGGAAGTATCCCAATATTTTTAATAGCTTTTTGGATTTTAATTAAATCTTCTGCTTATAGGATGCAGCGTTTTTTGACTTTTATAAATCCTAATGCAGATGTTTTAAGCGCTGGTTATCAAATAAACCAGTCTTTGATTGCGATAGGTTCAGGGGGATTTTGGGGAAGGGGATATGGAAATTCTTTGCAAAAATATAATTACCTACCAGAACCAATGACAGATTCTATTTTTGCTGTAATTGCTGAAGAGCTTGGTTTTTTTAGAAGTATATTTGTTTTGTTTTTGTTTTTTATTATTGGCTGGAGAGGATTAAAAATAGCTAAAAATGCGATTGATGATTTTGGAAAACTTTTAGCTACTGGTATTACGTTATGGTTTGTAGTTCAAGCTTTGGTTAATTTGGGAGCAATGATGGGACTTATTCCTTTAACAGGAGTACCATTGCCATTTATTAGTTACGGTGGTTCTTCATTCATTGTTAATTTAGCAGCGGTTGGAATTTTACTCAATGTATCCAAATATTCACAAAAGTGAAAATTATCCTACCAAAAGTACCAATTTTTACCAATATACGAATTTGAAATAATGACTAAATTGATTTATAAAAAATTATGTTTTAAAATAGTTGGAGTTTTATATAATGTTTTTAACCAAATAGGTGGTGGGCATCGGGAAAGTTTTTATCACAAAGCCATTGGGGTTGAATTAGAAGACAAAAAGATAAAATTTGAATCTGAATTATATCACCCAATATATTATAAAGAAAAACTTATCGGAAAAATCTATTTAGATTTCTTAATTGAGAATAAAGTAGTATTAGAAATAAAGAGAGGTGAAATATTTAAGCCTCAAGATATAAAACAAGTTTATGAATATCTTATAAGTAAAAATTTAAAGTTAGGTATATTAGCAAATTTTACAAAAAATAAAGTAAGATATAAAAGAATATTAAATCTTAAATAATAATTGGTATATTCGTATTATTGGTATATTTGGTAGGAGAAATTCGTATTATGAGTAAGAATATTAAAATTATCTTAACTGGTGGTGGTACGGCTGGTCACATTTGGCCAACACTTGCTGTTCAAAAAGCCATTGAAAAAAAACATAAAACTGAATTTTTATACATTGGCTCAAAAAACGGTCTTGAGGCGAAAATAGTCCCAGAGCAATCAATTTTTTATAAATCTATTTCCGTAGGTAAGCTTCGTAGATATTTTTCATGGAATAATTTTATAGATCCATTTAGGGCGATGCAGGGTTTTTTTCAAGCCTCTAAAATAATTAAAAGATTTAAGCCAGATATAATATTTGCTAAAGGTGGATATGTTACAGCTCCTGTTGTTTTAGCCGCTTGGATACAAAGTGTTCCAATTATTTTGCATGAATCAGATTCTGTAATGGGTATGGCGAACAAGTTTTTATCTAAATATGCAACGAAAATTGCCGTAACATTTCCGCTTCAATACTATCCAAAAACAATTAGAAATAAAGCCGTTTATACGGGATTGCCAATCAGAAAAGAGTTTTTGCAAGATGCAAGATGCAAGATACAAGATACAAATAGAAGGAAGACGGTTTTAATAACTGGTGGGAGTCAAGGGGCAGGTGCGATAAATCATCTTATTTTTAGTATTCTTCCAAAATTAACAGAAAAATACAAGGTGATTCACTTAACTGGTGAAGCTGATTTTCAAAGATCTCAAAAGCTTAAAAACCAATTATCCAAACTCCAGCAGACGAATTATCAAAATCACTCTTTTGTAACAAAGGAAATGGTTGGGTTTTTGAAATCAGCGGATTTGGTTGTTTCAAGAAGTGGGGGTGCGGTTTTTGAGCTTGCAGCAATGAAAAAGCCCGCAATATTAATTCCATTGCCGTCAGCCGCGTCTGATCATCAAAATAAAAATGCTGAAATATTTGCTCAAAACCATGCGTCCTTGGTTTTGAAAGAATCAGAATTAACTCCCAATAAACTACTTGCAAATATCAATGATCTAATTACAAAGCCAGTATTATTAAAAAGGTTTTCAGATAATATTTACAAAATGTCTATGCCGAATGCAGCTGACAAAATCGCAGAATTAATTTTGAGACAAGTTAAATAATATATCCTGCTGGGAAACTTAGCAAAAAAGTCTTAAAAATCTAGCCCCTTTCTATCTGTCATCCCGGAACATCGAAGATGGCTATCCGGAATCTATATAAATGGTATTCCAAAAATTGCTTTTAGGTTTCTTTTGAGATAATAATTAAAATTATGTGTAATGTGTGGTATAATAAAATAAAAAATAAGACTAAATAATGAAAAATAAAAAAGAATGGTCAAAGAATTTAACTGGATTTAGTGAGGGAATTTTCAGAACAATTAACGGAAATTCAGACGAAATGATAGGTGTTGGGCGTTGTATGAAAGCAGGATTCCCTTGTTCTAGGGCTGACGTTACGAATGGTAGGTATGATGCTATCATAGATGTTGGCAACAATAGATTATTACGTGTTCAGATAAAAGGAACTTCGACTGGGTCAGTGAGTTTTATCGGAGGCGGTAGAAGTGGAAGGCAAATTAGTCGAGAAGTTGCGCAGAGAACATATAAATATACATCTAAAGATTGCGACATTATTCTAATTGTTGATGGCAGATCGGGTGAGTGCTATATTATACCTATTGATGATATTAAAGATATGGCAAACACAAAAAATCTTAGCCAATTGCAAGAATATAAAGAAAATTGGGAGATATTAAAAAAAATGTCAGGGGTTTAACGAGAGAGTCAAGTGAATGTTATTAGCTATTCGTTCTATCACTGGCACACTCACCGAGTTGCCTATTTGTTTATATAATACAGAATCAGCTAGATTTGGTAATTTATAACTTTTCGGAAAACCTTGTACTCTTGTGCATTCTAAAGGTGTAAGCTTGCGTATTCCCTTTTCGTCTTTAATTATTGGAACATTATGTCCTCCTGTGCCCATATTTGCAGTAAGCGTGGGGCAAACTCCTTTTTTGTTTTCTCTGACATATTGCCTTCGCCATTGATAAACTGTATTTTTATTTTTTATGTGGTCTTTTATTTTGTCATATAATGGTTTGTTATTGTAATAATATTTCTCATCAACTTCAGTTTCTAAAATATCACCAATCGTTTTGTTGAGCGGTATTGGTTTTGGAAAATTGAATTTTTCAATTGCACTCTTGTTTTTAAATCCTACAATATAAATTCTTTCTCTATTTTGAGGAATATTACCATAATCCATACTATTTAACACCTGTGATTTAACATAATAACCAAGGTCTTTGAGTGTTTCGATAATGATACGAAATGTTTTTCCATGATCGTGGTTTTTAAGATTTTTTACATTTTCAAGTAAAAAACCCTCAGGTTTTCGAGCCTGAATAATTTTTGCGATATCAAAAAACAAATTGCCTCGTCCTTTTTTGTCATTAAATCCTTGTTGATGACCGGCGATAGAAAAAGCCTGGCAAGGAAAACCGCCAAGTAAAAAATCAAAATCAGGGATATCGCCTATTCCAATTTTTCTAATATCCTCGACTATTAATTTTGAATCTTGAAAATTTTCATCATATGTTTCTTTACATTTTGATTCAAAATCATTTGCGAACACTGTTTTAAATCCTGCTTTTTCAAACCCAAGTCTTATCCCGCCTATTCCTGCGAATAGATCAATGGTTTTAAATATTTTTTGGGGCTGAGTTGTTTTTTTATTCTTTTCACCATCGCCCATATTTCTTATTATCTGAATTACTACACCTCGAATTTCGATCTCTTTTCTATAAAAGGGCAATAATAATTGATTCCTTGGCTCAAGTCTAACCCTGTTCTTTTCTTGATAGAATTTTTTTAGTGTTGCTTGGTTTTCGTCAATAATTGCTACTACTGTTTGTCCATTTTCTGCGACCGATTGCTTTTTTATCACTACAATATCACCGTCAAAAATGCCTTCATCTATCATGCTGTCCCCAGATACTTTAAGTGCATAAATATTTTTTGGATTGTAAGAGTTATTATTTTCAATTAAAAGTGTATCTTCATAATTTTCAACCGCTTCAATCGGCTGTCCGGCAGTAATTGTCCCAATTAGGGGAACTGGCATAGTATCTTTGTGAGAAAAAGCTTCGACTGATCGAGGTTGATTAAATTGTTTTCTAAGATATCCAGCAGTTTGAAGTTTTTTAACATGATGATATGCGGTTGAAACAGAGGAAAAACTAAAATGTTTTTTTATTTCTTCAAGTGAGGGGGCATATTTCATCTTATTTATGTAGCTTTGAATGTAATCAAATACCTTTTTTTGTTTTTTAGTGAGCATGGAGCGACCTTCTATTTATTTTCTATTATAATTCAATTATATATTAGTTTTTAATATATTGTCAAATTATTTTATATAAATTAATCAAAGGAGAAAAAATGGCAAGGATTAAAAACAAGCCTACTTTGCTCGCCAAAAATCTAAAGAATTATTAGAAGAAGCTAAAAGAAAAGTTGAAGAAATTATTGAAAAAGGAAAATAGCCAAAGAGGGCGGTACTTGTTCCGATGCTAGATTCATAAAAATTAAAAATCATTAAGATTTTGTGCTATAATGAGAATAAGGCAGTAAAAGATATTAGCTAAAGGTTAATAGCTATAATATTTTATTAGTAAGATTTGTATATTTTGGTAAATTAGTAGACCTATGAGAAAAAGTTTTAAAACCATACTATATATTTTTATCGGAATTATTATTGTAAGTGTGTCCTATCTTGCTTTTATTTTATATAGAGTTAATCATGCTTGGGCAGACACAAACAACAAACAAGCGAATGTGTCAGATGTCGAGAACTCTTTGCCAATTATATTTGAGCGCAATGATAATCAAGAATTATATATAGATGGAGTTGTTTTAGATGATGGTAGCCCAAGACTTAATATTTTAATTTTAGGCAATGGCGGGCCAAATCACCCCGGTGCCATGCTTACTGACTCTATTCAGATTTTTTCATATAACAGAGTTACTGAAAAAGCCAGTTTAATATCTTTGCCAAGAGATTTATATACAGATATTGATTCTTATGGCAGGCATAAAATCAATGAAGGTCTTCAAATAGGTTTGGCTCGTGGAATCGGCGGAGATGCGATGAAAAATACTGTTAGCAAGGTTTTAGGAATCCCAATCCATAAATATTTTAATATTAATTTTTATGGGTTTAAAGATCTTATAAACTCTATTGGCGGGATTGATGTAAATGTTTCGAGTGCGATAACTGATACAGAACTAGGGAATGAATTTTCCGTAAATGCTGGCATGCAACATATGGATGGAGATTTGGCTTTGAAATATGCTAGAAGTAGAAAAACAACATCGGATTTTGATAGATCTAGAAGACAACAAGAAATAATGGCAGCAGCTAAGAAAAAAATGGTTGATTGGAAAATATTTTTAGATCCATCAAAAATACAATCTTTTTTTACAAATATCAATCAAAACATTAAAACTGATTTAGAAATTAGTGATATTTTTTCAGTTTTGCAAAAAGTCGAAAGTCTTGACTTTGATTCAGTTGAGAGGGTCGTAATTGATAATAATCCTACAAATCATCTTCTTTATTCAACCAGTGCATATGGTGCTTATGTTTTGCTTCCATACGGTGGTAATTTTAAGCAAGTTCGAGAATATATTCAAAAATATTTACCATGAAAGAATTTGAATTAGTATTAGAAAAAAAGTTTACGAGTGATTTTAAGCAAACTGAACCACTCTCAAAATATACGACTTTAAAAATAGGCGGTAAGGCGAGGTATTTTGTTATTGTCCGAAACATAGAAGATTTAGTTTGGTTGGCTAAAAAAGCTCAAGAATTTAAATGTTCATATTTTGTTTTGGGCGGGGGAAGCAATGTGTTGGTTGCAGATACTGGATTTAATGGTTTGGTTATTAAAAATGAGTCAGCAAATTTAGTGCACCAGTCAAATATTGTAGTTTGTGATAGTGGTCTTCCAATTTCCGTAATGCTTAAAAAACTAGCAGAAAGTAATATGGGAGGGTTAGAGTTTTTGGCTGGGATTCCTGGGACAATTGGTGGAGCAGTGAATGGAAATGCGGGTGCATGGGGGAAAAACATGGCTGATGTGGTGCTAAATGTTACTGTATTAGGACGAGATGGAAAGGTGAAAAAATTTTCAAAAGAAGAGATTGGTTTTTGCTATCGTGGGTCATTAATTAAAGATGCCGTTATTGACAACCCTGATTTCCCACCCATTATCTTAAATGTACAATTAAAAACAACTCAAAATACTAAAGAAGGAATACTAAGAATTATATCTAATTATATTAAAATGCGTAGGCAAAAACAGCCCGCTGGATTGTCTGCTGGATCAACTTTTAAAAATGTTATAGAAACTGAAAATATTCCCAAAGACACCAAAACTTATATTATTAATGGAGTTATTCCTGCTGGATTGGTTTTAGACAAGTTGGGTTATAGAGGGAAAAAACTTGGAAAAATAGTGGTTTCTGAAAAACATGCAAATTTTTTAATTAATACAGGGAAGGGAAATTCTTCTGATTATTTGACATTAATAAATGAAATGCAGACGAATGCTAAGAAGGTACTAGGCTTAAATCTTGAAAAAGAAATAGTTGTTGTTGGAAGCCCGCACGAAAAAGAAAAAAGCTTCTTTAGTTTTTTGAAATAATATATTCATGAGCCCAACTGATATACTGATTATTGCTGATTTTGCCGATAAAACAAATTTGTAAAAATTATTAGATTAATTGATCAAAATGAGATATCGTTATCAAACTCCAAACAATACTACTAAACCCAGAAGAACAACATGTGTTATTTTTATTGTGTTGATAATAGGTTTTTTGTTTTGGTTTTTTAGATTTAGTAGCTTTTTTCAAATCAAACAAGTTTTAATAGATGATAGTATTTATAAAAAAGAATTGCTAGAAATTATTAATAGTAATATTCAAGACAATACTAATCTTTTTGCTTATCCTTCGTCTGAAATTGAAAAACAAATAAAAGAAAAAATAAGAAATATTGCAGAGGTTAAAATATATAAAAGTCCACCAAACGCTTTAAAGGTTGTAATAATACAACGAAAACCAATGTCGGTTTTGATTAGAGGTGAAAAAAAATATATCGTTGACAATTATGGAGTTACCTTTAGAGAATACAATAAAAAAGATTCTAGTTTACCACAAATTATTGATGATAGGTCAGAAACGATTAGTATAGGAGATAAGGTTTTAACTACTTCATTTTTAACTTTTATAGTTGATCTTTCAAAAAATGTTACTTCAGCGTTATCGACTAAAATTACTAAAATAGAAATTAAGGAAAATATTTTTGAAGTTAGGGTATATGTTGAAAAGGGTTTTAATATGATTTTTGACACATCGTATAGTTCTACGGAACAAATTGCTGATGCCAAAAAAGCATTAGAGATAATTGGCAATAAACCAATAGAATATCTAGATCTGAGAATACCTGGAAAAGTCTACTACAAATAAAATCCTACCAAGATTACCAATCTTTACGAATATACGAATTAGACTAATCTGTATATCTGTATTTATCTGTAAATCTGTAGGATAATGTGGTTGTTGAAAAATCAATCGAAAAAACAAATTATAATTAAATATGATGACAAAACAATGGATAATATCACAGAAAAAATCAGATAATATTTTTAAACAAATACTTATCTCAAGGGGCATCAATGAAGCTGGCATTGATGCTTTTTTAAATCCAAAATTCTTTGAAGACATGGAAGACCCTTATAAAATGAATAATATGAAAAAATCTATTGCTAGAATAAACCAAGCGATGATTAAAAGGCAAAAAGTGGTTATTTTTGGGGATTATGACGCCGATGGAATTCCGGGGTCGGTTTTGCTCTATGAAGCTTTAAAAAAACTCGGGATTGATGTTAGCGTGTATATTGCCAAAAGAGCAGAGGGATATGGTCTTAACAACACAATAATTCAAAAGTTTATAAATCAGGGCAATGGTTTGGTTATTTGTGTTGATAACGGAACTAAAAATGTAAAAGAAATAAAAAAATATCAAGAGAAACTAGATTTTTTAATCTGCGATCATCATGAAGTTGGTAAAATAATTCCCAAGGCAATACTTTTAAATCCAAAACAAAACAATTGTAAATATCCATTTAAAGATCTTTGCGGTTGTGGGGTGGTTTATAAGTTTGTGCAAGCCTTGCAGAAGGAATTTCCTCAATATATAGAACTTAACGATTTAAAATGGTGGAGCGAGTTGGTTGCAATTTCTACAATTTGCGATGTTGTGCCACTGATTGGGGAAAATAGAGTATTTGCAAAATTTGGGCTGATGGCACTTAGAAAAACTAAAAGAGTAGGATTAAAAAAATTATATGAAGTTGCGCAAATAAATCAAGAAGAAATAACTGCATATACCATTGGATTTCAAATTGGCCCCAGATTAAATGCTCCAGCAAGATTAAACATGCATAATGAAAGTTTTTTACTTCTTTCAACCGATGATCAAAAAGAAGCGGAACAATTAGCATATAAATTAAATAATGCTAATCTTAAAAGACAAAAGATTTTGCAACAAACCTTGTCTAAAGCATTAAAAATCATTGAAAAAGAAAAAACCTATAAAAACAAATTAATACTTGTTAGTGGCAGAAATTGGCCACAAGGTGTTGTTGGATTAGTTGCGGGAAAAATCGTTGAAGCATATGCGCGCCCGGCGATAGTTTTATCAACAGACGGTATAACTAGTAAAGGATCGGCTCGATCGATTGATGGTTTTCACATGGTTGAAGCATTAGAGAAAACTTAAAAATACCTAATTAAATATGGCGGGCACTACAAGGCAGCTGGTTTGAGTTTAGAACAAAAACATCTTAAAAATCTATATGTTAAACTTTTAGAGATCGCAGATGGTGTTTTAAGCGATAAAGACTTGATTCCAAAAATTAAAATAGATCTAGAAATTAATCCGAAAAAAATTGATATGAAGCTTGCAAAAGATATTGTAAAATTAGAGCCGTATGGTTTGGGTAATCCTAAGCCTGTTTTTGTTGCATATAATATTGAGATTAAAGATATGAGAATGTTAGGTGAAAAACAAAATCATTTAAAATTGTTTTTGTATGATTTAGGATCTGAAAAGGCTTTTAGTGCAATTGGTTTTGATATGAAGGAAATCGCCCGTGACCTGTCAATTGGCGATAAAATTGACATTGTTTTTTATATTGATATCAATGCTTGGAATGGAAGCGAAAATGTTGATTTGAAGATTTTAGATCTAAAAAAAACTGAATAATTTTGCATATTACATAGTACATAATTAATAATATCTATGCTATAATTCTATAGAATTATAGCAATGCATTTATCTTGCAACTTCAACGACAATTTTCTTAATAGTATCGACCGGGATGTAATATTTTCTATTTTCGTCTTCACTTTCCTCAAGATTTGGGTAATGTATTTGAACCATTTCCATAATTTCAGTTCCTGTATAATGCAAAATGGCATTGATTACCGTAACTCCTACAAGATTGGTAAATCCTAATCGTTTTGGCTGAAAATGTCCATCATAAACTGTTTCGTCTAGGCCGTTCAATTCAAGAAGTTTTGTTTTGAATGAAACCTGTTTTAATCTATTTTCTTCATCATTAAATAATGCACATACTTGGTCGACCTTAATTTGATATTGAATTCTTTTGTCTCTGGGAATATGTTCATCAAATTTATATAAATCAAAAGTTAGTCTTGCATCTTCTTGAAGCTTTTTTAGATCTGCTAAATATTTTTCAGGATCTATGGGTTTTTCTTGTTCGAGTTGTTCAGTTGATGCTTCGGCCTCTCCCCCTTCTGCTAAATTTTCAAGAGATGATCGACTAAGTCCACCTGCAACTTGTTGCGACCATATGCCTCCATCATAGTCGCTCATTGCAATAATATTTTCAACCGGAACCTCGCTAATACATAATAAATATCTGCCATCTTTTTCTTGGATTTGCAATTTTCCCTCAACCCGAGAAGTTGTTAATCCTTCGTTATTCACATCATCTTCTGGAGCAATGGGTCTTTTGGGATGAAATCTAGCATGTAGTGTTTGTGGTAGGGGGGCCATGTATGATGGATGTGCCATCTCGGTATTGAAATAAATTATTGCATTAAGCGGGTTGGTTATCCGAAAGGTATTTACCGCATGACCGAGCAAGAGCATGTGATCTGTAAACTGTGAATTATTTTCTGTTAATGTATACAATGCCTCTAGTGCGTTATCACTATTCCCGTTGTTTAAATGATAATCAACTATTGATTGAGCCAATTTTAAATTTTTTAGAACGACATCCCAATTTACAATTGTTTCGACTTCTTTGCGCGGTGTAATTTGTTCTCTTGTTTCTGAGCCAGCGATTAGGCCTTCTGCCCCAGTATCATATAGCTGAACTTCCTCTTCAGTTCGTTTCATTATAAAACCTCCAATATATTATTTTTCTTTTCTTAATTATATTAAGGTATAATTGTTGATTTGTCAATAAAAATAGATAAATAAGTTTATAGTTCTCGACTGCGATCCAAAAAGTCTCTCTTAAGGCTCGAATATTTTTTTAGGCAAGCCCTCGACTTTGGTTGTGTTTTATACTAAAATAGATATTGAATATTGAGAAATTAAATATTAAAATTATCATATAGATCCCGCGTTTAGTACGGGATAATTAAATTATATATGAAAAATACTACAATATATGTTTGTGAAGAATGTGGAGAAGAGTCGCAGAAATGGCAGGGAAAATGTGATAGCTGTAATGCTTGGAATACACTCAAAGAATTGCACATTGAATCCGCTTTGTCATCGCAAAGTCGTGACAAGTCCAATTATCAAAATCCACAAAAAATCTCACAGATTAAATCTGACAAAGAATTTAAAATATCTACGAAATTATCAGAAGTAGATTTAGTATTTGGTGGGGGAATTGTAAATGGGGAGATTGCTTTAATTGCTGGAAATCCAGGGATTGGCAAATCCACCTTGGTACTTCAATTATCTAACAAAATTGATGGTTGTCTTTATATATCGGCCGAAGAATCATTAAATCAAATAAAATCCCGCTGGGAAAGACTTGGGTTGATAAATAATAATACGAGCTTTTTATCAACCGCAGACATTAATGAGGCAATCGAGGGAATTATTAAAACTAAACCGAAATTAGTTATTATTGATTCTATTCAGGCAATTTCTGATTCAACAAATGTGTCCTCTGCTGGTAATCCTGTTCAGGTTAAACTTTGTTCATTAAAACTTCAAAACTTGGCTAAAAAATCTAACACCCCAATTATAATTACTTCTCATGTTACAAAATCTGGTATTGTCGCGGGGCCGAAAACACTTGAGCACTTAGTTGACGGGGTATTTTATATTGAAGGTGAAAAAGAATCGCAGGTTAGAATACTTAGGTCAGTAAAAAATCGATATGGTCCAATCGATGAAATCGGAATTTTTAAAATGACAAATAAAGGCATGGAAGAAGTAAATAATCTGGAAAATCTTTTTATGGACAAAGAGATTTTAGATGAACCAGGGGTTGCAGTGTCATCAATTGTAGAGGGTAATCGTCCAATAATTGTAGAAATCCAAGTGTTAGCAGTTAAATCATGTTTTGGATTTCCAAAGAGAGTTTCTTCTGGGATTGATATTAATAAAATTAATTTGTTGTCAGCAGTTTTAGAAGGAACGAGTAACCACAAATTATCTAAGTATGATTTGTTTTTTAATCTTGTCGGAGGGATTAAAACTAAGGATGATTCGATTAATCTGGCGCTTGTGATAGCTATGGTTTCTGCAATTTGGAAAAAGGCAATTCCGAAAAACATTATTGCAATTGGAGAAGTGGGTCTTACCGGAGAAATCCGCCAGCCAAAAATGATAGAGAAACAAATCCGCCAAGCCCAAAAACTCGGTTTTAAAACAATTATTGCTCCCTTTGGAAATTGCGGGAAAAATGTTATAATGGTAAGGAATATTAAAGAAGCAATAGTAAAAGTTTTTGGAAAGAAGTCTTAATTCTACCAAAAGTACGAATTTTTATCAATATATGAATGTGATTAAAAATCATTGAGAATATATCATATTGGTATATTCGTAAATATTGGTAATATTAGTAGGATATTATTATGGAAAGTTATATATTATTTTCAATTTTTGTTTTAGCTCTTATCATTTTTTATTTTATTGGCTTTAGAATTGGAAAGGCGTTATTTTCAAAAAATAATGATAATATTGTTTTAATTGATACTAGTGCGTTAATTGATGGAAGAATATTAGAATTAGCTAAAATCGGTTTTTTATCTGGTCGTTTTATAATATTTCGTTTTGTGCTAAGTGAACTTCAAAATATTGCAGATTCTTCTAATTCTTTGCGAAGATCAAAAGGAAGACGAGGTTTGAGTGTTTTAAAACAACTTCAAAAAGAATCAAGTGTATTTATTGAAATTTTGGACCAAGACATCAAAGAGGTAAGTGATGTTGATCAAAAATTATTAAAATTAGCAAAAATCAAAAACGCCAAAATTTTTACTGTTGATTATAATTTGGCAGAAGTTGCAAGCGTTGAAGGAACCCAAGTTTTAAATGTTAATGAACTTTCCAATTCTATTAAACCTCTTCATTTGCCTGGTGAGGTTTTTGAGCTGAGAATTATTCAATCTGGGAAAGAAAGAAGCCAGGGTATAGGTTATTTGGAGGATGGAACAATGATTATTGTTGAAAATAGTGACCGAAATATTGGCAAGACTATAAAAGTTAAAGTTAAAAAAATTATTCAAACAGATGCCGGAAGAATTGTTTTTGCAATTCCAGCAGATAGGTCTTTTTTACCAAAGTTTTTTAATAGAACTTAGGGGCAAATGACGGAAACAATAGATGATCCGTTTGAAATGTTTAAAGAGCTGTCTTCGGTTTTTATCATAAAATAATATATTTGACCAGGAGAGAGTCCGGTAAATGTATAACTTTGGTTACTGCTGGCTGATGCGACAATATTTGCAGATTCAGATAATGTTGGCTCGCTTGTTCCTTTATAAATATGCACTTTTGAAAGATCACTTGACGATGGATTTTTCCATGAAAGCGAAATTTTTCCAGCTCCAGCTCCTGTTGCGCCAGTTGTCCAACTAATTTCTCCTGGTGCTGTTGTATCTTTATTTACTGTAAAATCAACGCTAGCATTTGCAGTAAACGATCCATTATCTATTAATCGAACTGATAATCTATGAACTCCAGAGGATAGTTTGTCCATATCGTAACTATACGAATAAGGAGAGCTTTTTGAAGTGCCAACAATAACTCCGTCAATTGAATATTCAACTCGATTAACTCCAAGTGGAGCAGAGGCGGAAATACTTAGTTTTGTAACTCCTATTACAGACTGAGAAGATTTTGGATTAGTAATTTTGACTGTTGGTTTATTGTTTGCTGAATGAACATCACAGTATTCTGTCGGTGCAATTGATCCAAGGCCTGCGTTATTAGCCCAGGCTCGAACTGGTCCTTCCCAATTTGGGTTTTTCGGCATTTCAGAGTGTATATTTGCGTATGTTCTTTCTTCAATTAAATCAGTCGGGGTATCATCGGTTGCAAGCTTATCTCCGCAAGACTTATCAATTTTAACATTATTATAAATATTAGCTCTTTCTTTTGGTAATTGCCAAGATGAAAATATATCGGTTCTTGTTCCAAGCGGTGTATCGCCAGTTGGCAAAAGACCTGTTAAAGCATCAACGGTAGCAGTTTGAATACCTTCGGGTTTTACAAAATCTTCGTTTGGTCTATCAGATAAAGTGCTCATCATAAATTCATGCCAAATAGGAGCCGATGCCATTGAGCCAGCAGCGTGTCCAGAAATTGGCGTATTGTCATTATTGCCAACCCAAACTCCAGCAACGATTGAGGGCGTAAAGCCAATGGTGTGAGCATCTCTGTAGTTTTGAGAGGTACCGGTTTTTGCTGCTGCAATATGTCCAGGAAGAACTAGGGCTGAGTTAGAGCCAAAAGTTCTTACTCTTGAGCTGTTATCGGATAAAATGCTTGAAATTTCATATGCTATTTGTTCATCAAGAACTTGTTTTTGTTTTGGCTTGTTTTCATATATTGTTTTTCCTTTTTCATCCTCGACTCTCAAAATAGATGTGAGATTGGCTTTTTTGCCTCCATTGGCGAAAACTCCAAAAGCCCCAGTCATTTCCAAGAGTTTTGTTGATCCGCCACCAATTGCTAAAGACAAACCATAATCATTCTTTTTATCTAAAGTTGTAATTCCCATGTCTTTTGCAGTATCAATTACTTTATCAACACCAGCAATTCCCATCATTTTTACTGCTGGAATATTTAAAGAATTTCCTAAAGATTCTCTAATAGACATAGGGCCCCAAAAGCTTCCTGAATAATTCTGTGGTATATATCCACCACCAAAATCTGTTTTTAAATCAAACATTGTTGATGCCGGATTCCACTTGTCTTTAAAACCAGTTGCATAAACAATTGGTTTAAATGATGATCCAGGAGAGCGCTCGGCTGTTGTTACGTTTACGTTTCCATCATTTTCTAAATCAAAATAATCTTTCGAGCCCACCATTGCTAAAATTTCTTGGGTTTTTGGATCAATCGCCACCATTGCAGCGTTTGTTGCCCCGTATCTAGCCAGGTTTTTTTCAGCGCCATCAGCAATAGCTTGCTCGGCGTTTCTTTGTATTCCAATATTTAATGTTGTATAAACTTTATATCCGCCTTCTTCAATTACCCTGTCTCCATATTTTTCAACCAAGGCCTGTTTTGCGTACATGATAAAATGAGGCGCAAGTATGTTTTCTTTTTTTCTTTTAAATACAATTTCTGTTTTTTTTGCTTCTTTAAATTGTGTACCATTTAAATATTCAAATTCGTTCATTCGTTTTAAAACCCAGTCGCGTCTAGCAAAGAGATCCTTGGTATTTGTCCCATATGGAGAATAATATGTTGGTGCTTGTGGTAGGGCAGCTAGTGTTGCCATTTCTGATGCATTTAACTCACCGATATGTTTTGAAAAGTAAATTTGGCTAGCAGCCTCAACTCCATATGCATTTGAACCGTATGGAATTTCATTTAAATACATTGTTAGAATTTGATCTTTAGAATAAAATATTTCAAGCTCAACTGCCAGTATTGCTTCTTTTATTTTTCTAATAACATTTCTTTTTGGACTTAAAAGCGCATTTTTTACAAATTGCTGAGTAATAGTTGAGCCACCTTCTACGCGTTTTCCAGTCAAGGGCCTAAGAATTGTGCCTCTAATTAATCCTCTAAAATCTAATCCGTGATGTTGATAAAAACGGCTATCTTCAGCAGAGATTGTGGCTTGTTTCATTAAGTCTGGGATATCTTTACTTTCAACAACAATTCGCATTTTGTCTCCAGATGCAGAATAAAGTCTGTTTCCGTTTCTATCAAAAAACTGAGTACTTTCAACAGCTTTTAGATTTTTTAGTTTTGTTGGAGTTGGCAAGTCTTTAGAAAACCAGGCTACCATTAGAATAATGATTGCAACAAATGCTCCTATTGCATATAAAACAAATTTGAACCATTGTCTTCCTTTCCATTTCCAAAACTTCCAATTTAACTTGGTTTTTCTAGTTGAAAAGAAATCCCTTATTCTTTTTCTCATAACCATCATCCCATTAGGCATTTCAAAGAAATATCTTTGTGCCTTTTAGTCCTACAAATTTATCCCGATATTCTACTATCTATTATGCTAATCGGGATCCCGCATATTTGGCCTTGCCAAATCATCGGGACTAATAAGTACAGGTATTACAAATATATATTGTTGCTGACCGTTTGATAACACTTTAATTTTGATTTTAAAGTTTTGAATTAATTACCCTATATTTACATTATAAGCCTGTAAAGATATAATGTAAATAACGTGATTTAATATCGCGCTGTTCATAATAACATTAATAATAATTAATTTCTAGCCAAACATGATTGTCATTCCGGAACGCCGAAGGTGGCTATCCGGAATCTATATGATAGATTCTATCTTGCCTGCCGGTAGGCAGGGATTCCCGACTAAATCGGGAATGACAATTTTTTTGGAGGTAAAATGACTGATAAAAAATCGAAAATTGAAGAACTTTTAACCCGTGGAGTTGAAAATATTTATCCATCAAAAAATGCTTTAGAAAGCGAGCTTTTATCTGGAAAGAAATTAAAATTATACCAAGGATTTGATCCAACTGGTCCTGATTTACATATCGGACATATGGTTGGATTGATGAAGTTACGACAATTCCAAAAATTAGGGCACAAAGTTATTTTTTTAATTGGGGATTTGACGGCAACAATTGGTGATCCTTCTGGAAAATCTGGCGGTAGAGCAAAAATCTCTAGTGAAGAAGTGGAAAATAATGCAAAAAATTACAAAAAACAAGCAAGTAGAATTCTAGATTTTGATGGAAAAAATCCTGTTGAAATTAAATTTAATAGTGAGTGGTATGACAAAATGAGTGCATTAGATTTCGCACAGTTGACTAATCAATTCACATATTCTCAAATAATTGAAAGAGATCTTTTTCAGAAAAGACAAAAA
The DNA here is from genome assembly GCA_964413595.1 of uncultured Candidatus Saccharibacteria bacterium. Lineage (GTDB taxonomy): Bacteria > Patescibacteriota > UBA1384 > DATEAH01 > CAYPSR01 > CAYPSR01. The sequence goes on along the minus strand of CAYPSR010000001.1, from coordinate 23,003 downwards.
GCGGGGCAAGATGTGTTTCTTAATGAATTAATTTATCCGATGCTTCAGGCCCATGATTCTGTTGCGATGGATGTTGATTTAGAAATTGGTGGTGATGATCAAATGTTTAATATGATGATGGGTAGGAAATTAATGAAAAAGGTGCTTAATAAGGAAAAGTTTGTATTGACTGTACCTCTTTTGACAGATTCAAGCGGAAAGAAAATTGGTAAAACAGAAGGAAATGCTATTGCCTTAGATGCAAATCCGAGTGATTTTTATGGCATGATTATGAGTTTGAGCGATGATGTGATTGTAAAAAGTTTTGAATATATCACAGAAATTTCGATGGATGAAGTTAAAAATATTGAAGAAAAAATTAAAGCAGGTGAAAATCCAATGATATTTAAAAAGAAACTGGCTTATGAATTAACAAGAATGCTGAATTCTGAATCAGATGCTAAAAAGGCACAGGAAGAATTTGAGCGAGTTTTTGCAAAACATGAAAATCCGGAAAATATGGATGAAATCAAAATAGTAGAAGAAAAATTAAAATTAATAGATCTAATTGCAAAATCAAAATTAGTTTCGTCAAATTCTGAAATCCGTAGATTAATAGAACAATCGGCGGTGCAAATTGATAATATTAAAAAAACTGATTTTAATGAGGAAATTGAAATTAATGATGGAATGGTTGTTCAGGTTGGGAAGAGGAGATTTTGTAAAATTATAAAAAATTAATATTGTTCGAGAGAGCAAGGCGGGTCGAGAACTTTTACGATTAGTTCTCCACCCGACCTCGTCGGAGTCGAACAATAAAAATATTAATAATCTTGTCATTGTGGAACGCCGAAGGCGGCTATTTGGAATCTATACAAATAGAATATCTATCTTGGATTCCTGCTTCCGCAGGAATGACAGAATATTATAAAAATCTGTATATCTGTATTAATCCTTACTATTTGTAGAAAAAACCAATGAACAAAGCTCAAATCAAAACCCAAATTCAAAACGCATTAAAACTGCTAAAATATCCAGCGGTTGATTTTCAGATACTTGGGGTTCCTAAAAAAGAGATGGGGGACTATGCTACTAATATTGCATTTTTATTGGCGTCGAAAGGAAAGTCTTCGACAAGCTCAGACCGACAAATGTCGTCAGATGAAATTGCAACAAAAATCGCTTACAAATTAGCCCAACAACAAGTTTTCGAGAAAATAGAAGTTGTAAATGGATATATTAATATATTTTTAAAATCAGAAGACTTGTCGAGCCAAATTGTCCAGGTTTTGAAAAAAGGAGAAAGGTATTTTCAGAACGATAAAGGGAAACGCGAAAAAATAATGGTAGAATATTCTCAGCCAAATACACATAAAGAATTTCACATAGGACACTTACGAAATGTTTTTATAGGTAGCACATTGGTAAATGTTTTGCGCGATTCTAATTATGATGTTATTGCTGCAAATTATATTGGAGATACCGGAACTCATATTGGAAAATGCTTGTGGGGGTTAATAAAATTTCATAAAGGTGAAGCTTTGGATAAAATAAAAAACAAAGCTGAATTTTTAGGATCAGTATATACGGAAGCTACTCAGAAAATTGAAAAAAATCCTAAGTATGAAAAAGAATTTAAACAAACCCAGAAAAAGTTTGATAATGGAGATTCTAATTTAGTTGCTTTGTGGAAAAAAACTAGAAAATGGTCATTAGATGAATTTGAAGAAATTTACAAGGAATTGGGCGTTAAGTTTGATGTATATTTTTATGAAAGCGAAGAGGAGAAAGAAGGTAAAAAAATACTTCCAGAACTATTAAAAAAAGGAATCGCAAAAAAAAGTCAGGGCGCAATAATTGCAAATTTAGAAAAATATGGATTGGGTGTTTTAGTATTAATGAGAAAAGATGGAAGTGTCTTGTATGGATTGAAAGATATCCCTTTAGCTAAGAAGAAATTTGAAAAATATAATATAAAAAAGAGTATATATATAGTAGACGTTCGTCAAAGTTTGTATTTTGATCAATTATTCAAAATTTTAGAGCTGTATGGTTTTAAAGAAGAAATGGTTCATTATGGCTATGAATTTGTAACTTTGAAAAAACAAGGCAGTATGGCTTCTAGAAAAGGTAATATTATTTCCGCGAAGAGCTTAATAGATGATGTTGTGTCAAAAATAACAAATCAGTATTCCAATGTTTCTTATGCAAAGAGAATTGGGATTGGAGCTATAAAATTTCAAATGCTGAATAATTCGGCTACGAACAAAATAGAATTTGATATTGATGAATCAATTAATTTAACAGGAGACACCGGTCCTTATGTGCAATATGCGAATGCTCGGATTTCATCAATTTTAAATAAAATAGGAAAACAATCCGCAAACCATAAAAGAATTGAAAAACCGCAAGTTAAAACGATCATATTAAATGAATCAGCTGAAAAAGAACTGGCGAAAAAGATTTTAGAGTTGCCAGAATTAATTGAAGACATTTCAAAGTCTTTTCAAGTTCATAAATTAACAACTTATTCAATTGAACTAGCGCGAGCATTTCATAGTTTTTACGAAAAATGCCCAATTTTAAAAGCTGAAAAAGATATTCAAGCATCTAGAATTTTACTACTCAGCGCAACTCAAATTGCATTAAAAAAGGTTTTGGGTATAATGGGAATAAGCGCACCGAAGAAGATGTAATAGGCAAATTATAAATAATAAATCAATAATTAAAAATATAATTTAAAAATAAAAAATTTTTGGAGGGAAGCCCGACGCCCACGATTTTATTGGGGCATCCGGGCAAGAAAGGAAAAATTATTATGCCACACCATCAAAAAAGAGTTAAAGCATTAATTACCCATCAAGCTTTGGGGAATCCAGCGAATATGGTATGGATGCGGTCATTCAATATGCAGTTAGAAGATATGAACATCTTGGTGTAATCTTAGAAAAGATATTGCCGAAATTGGACGAAGATCTTCTGATTGAAATTCAGGGCTTGGAACCAAATCAAGAAAACATTTTGAGATTAGCAGAATTATTAAGACTGCAACTACTTGCTGAATATCAGGAAGTTCCTGAATCTGGACAAAAAGAATTTAGAGACCAATCGCATCAAGCACTGAGAGGAATTTGGGAGATATCACAAGAACTAAATTGTTTGAGAGAAATCTGTCGCGAAATTGATTTGCCATTTTTTCCTGGAGAAACTCAAGAAGATATAGGGCCCTTTATTGGTACATTTCAAACATTACGCGAAGAGATACATAATAGTGAACAAAATGCTAATAAGTGGTATAATTCTACAATTCCAACAGATGAGGATATGAGAAGAAGAGTAACAATTTAAAATTAATAATTGTTTTAAAAGGGGCAGAAAGGAAAAATATGCCAGGAGAATTAGCGTCAAATCAAATCGAAAAACAAAGTTTTCAAACTATGGGTGAGTTATGGGAATTTCTTAACACGGAAGTTGGAGAAGTTGGTGCTTTTGATTTATCATCCTTGATAGGATGGGAAGATTTTGCAAAAGAATCAACTCGTGGCATAAGTGCATTATTAAATACACTAAAAGCCTAAATGAGAGAAAAAATTCATTTCATGTATCAATGGCCGGGATATCCGGAGGATTCTCCAGAAGTAACTATGGCTATCGCCGGTGGGCATGCAATTTTAGAGAAATTAGAAAGAATATTAGTTGGAAAAACTTATGTTGATATGACCCTAGTAATAGTTAATGAACCATTAGTTTATACTGCTGGCGATCATGGGCAAATGATTTTAGGAGAAAAATAAAATAACATTTATGTACTTTTGGGGATAGTGGAATGCAGTCAGATTATTAACCATATTAAATAATGACGGCCGTCCATATACAATATGGTTTAGATCTAGTTAATAGTTTACAAAATTAAAAATATTAAAAAACGATCGCATGTTAATGTTTAAAAATATTCTTATCAAATCAATTTAATTTTTAGTTCTAAATACCAATTTCTATAATTTTAATTGTATGAAAAACGAACAAGAACCACAAATGCGGCTAGATTTAGAATTTCCCCCATATTGCATTAGGTGTAATACCCAACAGGACATTAAACTATATGTTGTTGGGGATAATTTAGAAGAGCCTATTTGGTATTGTGGCAAATGCGCCGTGTGGCAACGAGAACAATTTTATTTGCGTCTATGTGGGATAATTGATGATAAATAAAACCATATGATTTAATATTTGGAAAATATCATACTGTTTAGAAAATCATTTTTAAAACAGTTTTATCCAAGTAATTAATTAACAAGTTATCAATTTAACTATTCAACCAATTTAAATTCCAATTTTTTCAAGTCCTTTGTCGGTTGAAATATATAAAACATTATTATCAGCGAAATAAAAGCTATTAATCTTTTGATTATCAATAACAATTTCTCTTTGATATTGCCCGTCTTTTGTTAATTGAAGTATAGATCCCTTGTCTGTTAAAACATAGAGGTTATTAATTGTATCGTTTGTATAAATTTTAAGTGGAACGATTTTTGTAAAATCAACACCTGTTAATTTAAATCTGTCATCAACTTTCCCAAAGATTATTTTTTTGATTTCATTATCATTTAATAGATATACATCACCATCTATTGCCACTGAATAATAACTTGATAAATCAAGATCTGATGTAATGATTCCTTGAGGTTTTTGCCAAGCAGTTGGTGTTTGAACATGTCTATATATTTGATTATCATACGGGGCGAGCAAATACATTCTTTTAGCATAAATATCTAAGTCTATTGCTTTTGGCCAGTCACCGATTTCTAAGGATGCTTCACTAATTTCTTTTGTGCTTATATTAAATTCAAGAATTTTTTCGTTTTCTGTTAATATTATAAACATATCACTAATTTGTTTGACATTTTTAACTTTTCCGTATTTTTTGCTGTCAACATTGGCAATATTTTGTAGATCTTTTTTAGAAATATCTGTTAGATATATTTGTCCATTAGTTTTAAAATCATATAGATTATTGTTTGACAAAACTAAAGATGCTGAAGTCAATTTTATAGCACTTGCATCAGTGCTTATCATTTCTGTGGTTTTAATTCTTAGCACTCCATTAATTAGATCTAGGTTTTCATTGATGGTATTTAGTAATTTGTTTTTTTTATCGCCATCAGATAATTTCTGTGCATCGGACAATGCTTGTTCTAGTTGGGTTTTGGCAATATCTTTTTTGCCCAAAGATATATTTAGTTTTGCTTGAGCAATATTGTTATCAATCGAAGTTAGAAGGTCATTTTCAAATTTAGAAAACTGGCCATTGTTAGCACTTCCAGTTGTTAAAGATCTTGTAACAAAAAATACTACTATTATAACAATTATTACTAAAAGTCCTATTAATTTTTTTCTATTTTCAGGTTTGAAAAGCGTAATAAACAATTTTCCAATAAATATAAAAATACTTTTAAAAAATATTGAAGCGAAAGAAGATTTTTGAGGCTTTTCAATAAAATTCTCCCAATCTTTATATTGAGCTTTTTTGCGGATGTTTTCTTTAACAATATTTCTTTTAGTTTCTTGAAAATCTTTTGAACCTAATTTGAGTTGTCTGCCAATCCAGATTACGTAATATCCCAAGTTTGTTAAAAGTTTTTTCAGAAAAAGACCAATTGATTTTGAAGCATTTCTTTGAACCCTAAAATCCGTTTTCCGAATTTTTTCTTTTGCAGATTTAAAATTAAATATCTTTGTAAGTGCGCTTGGTTCTTTTTGGTCTAGATAAACAATGGGCTTTTTGTCTTCGGGTGGTGAATATGCAGCTTTTTCCTTAGGAACAGACTCTACCAGCATTAAATTAACATCTTTGGTTTTTTGGTGTTTTAATATTGAAGCAATTTCATTTACTGCGGTTATTGGATCAAAATCGTTGACGATTTGTTTAATCTTGTGAAAAGGAACATTGTTAATTAAGCCCTGGGTGGTAAATAAAAGCTTGTCAGATGGTTTAATAGAACCAGAAACTAAGGATCCATATGTTTTAAGTGCTGGTTGGGTTTGTTCTTCATCTTCAATAATTTGACTAAAATTCCCTGCTCTGAAAAGATAGGATTTTGCATTTCCTGTTGAAGTAATAACTAGGCTATCATTTGAAATTGTGCAGATTATAGAATTTAATTTTCCAATCCAGTTTTTGTTTCCTTGTTGAGATAATTCCGCTAAAAAAAGATTTGTTTTTTTAAGCGATTTTTCAAATCTTTCTTCTAGATCTCCATCCAAAGCAAAAAATTCGCTTCTAATCATTTCTATAATTTTTTTTGCAATTTGAATTACTTCTTCGTATGGACTATCAATTTCTATTAAAAAATATAAAGATTCTCCTTTCTCCCTTTTTTCATTTTTGTCTATTTTAATTTCTAAATACTTGTCAGCAAATTTTGATAATGTCAAAATTTGACCGATCATAAGAGATTGATTCATAGTAATTGGCTTATATTTTTATTATACGCCAATATAGATAAAATGCAAAAGCTTGGAAAAGGGAAATATTATCTATTGTTATAAAGATATATTGGAGTATAGCTATTTACTGGTAGGTCGGGATTAACTTCAGGGGAGTCTTTATAATTTGTGTTCGCATTTTTGTCTATTTTTTGTTATAATTTAGATATGAAAAAATTAGTCAGAGAACATTCAAGAGAATATTCACTATTTCGCGTCTTTACTTGGTATTTAATGTTTGGTGGTTACTTAAAAAAGTTATTCGGAAAAGATTTAGATAAGATGCTTATGTTAAAAAAGAAAAACTCAAAAATGATTGATGTTTATTATCCTATTGATTTCCAATCAAATATATATAAATTGATAGAAAGTTATTCAAAAAATAGAAAACAGACTTTAAATTTGATTAATAAATTTCTTTTATTATTTAAAGAGCTTAAGCCTTATTTTAATAACAAAAAAAATCCAAAAAATAATATAGAACTTAAAAAAATATTTAATATTTATATTGAATTCTATGCATTGACTGTTTTTGTTTTTGTTATTCCTGAAATAACAACATTAGATAAATATTTAAAAGAGAAAGCATATAAAGCTCGCAAAGAAACACAAGAATTTAATGAATCATTTGAAACAATTCTTAAACAATATATTACAACAAATTATAAAGACTACAAAAAATATTGGGCATTGATACTTCCGGAGGAATTATTTACAAACAAATTAAAAATTAATGAAATACAAAACCGTAAAAATTATATCTTTTATCAAGGTAAAATATATACAGGAAGCAACAAGAAAAATTTGCAAAAATTAGAGATTCAATTAGAATTGCCCAAAAATAAAGTCAAAAAATTTTTTGGTAGAACAGCAATGATGGGGTGTGTTACAGGGATTGTTAGAGTGATTAATTCTTCTAAACAAATTTCAAAAGTAAATAAAGGAGATATTTTAGTTGCTTCTATGACGATGCCTAAATATGTTCCGGCAATGCACCGAGCAGCCGCATTTGTAACAGATGAGGGAGGGATAACTTGTCACGCAGCAATTATTGCAAGAGAAATGGGAAAACCTTGTGTTATTGCTACGAAAATTGCAACTCAAGTTTTGAAAGATGGTGATATAGTAGAAGTTAATGCGGATAAAGGATATGTTAAATTATTATCAAAATAAATCTTAGGAGTAATTATGGAAAATTTATCACGGCCAAAAGAATCAGGTCTTTATTTAATTAGGCATAGCGAACCGGAATATTTAAATCTTTTTCAGGAACCAAAAACACTTGAAGAAATTATTGAAATATTTGAACAAGGAACAACTGAAAACACAGGAATAACAGAAAAGGGCGTTGGGATTGCAGAAGGTGTTGCTAAAGAGTTACAGGAAAAAGAAATTAAACCAGATTTAATAGTAGTAAGTCCATTCAAAAGAACTGGAGATACTGCAATGGTTTTTGCTCAAGAAATTCAAAAAAATACTGGGCTAGAAATTCCGGTCGAAGAAATGGAAAGCCTTTCAGAGTTGACACCAGATAAGGAATCTATAATGCAAGCATTTAAAGAAACAAGAAACGAAAGGAAAGATTCTGAAAAAGTCAGTGCCGAAGAAGTAAGGCCTTTTTTTAGAAGGGTACTTAGCATTTGGATTGAGAGACAGCCCGATGCAATCAGACAGAAAGCCGAAGAAGCCATCAAAAACCTAGAAAAATTATCTGAAAAACATAATTCCAGTAATATCTTAATAATTTCACACGGTATGATGCTAACAGCTGTAAAATTTGTATTAGAACAAAGACCACTAGAAGATATTGTTAAAATGCCTCCTTATGAATATTGTACAGGTTATAGTTTTTGTTTTTTAAATAATGAAAAGAACTAAAATGAAGTGGCGTCTTTTTCAAACAAAAAATATAAATTCAGCATTGATGGCTGATTTATTTTCATATACAACCAAATCCTTATCTAAGGATGTTTTTCAAAAGATTAAACCAGTAAGTAGAGTTATAGTTAAAGATAATATTTTGAAATGGGAATTTGGTGTAAATTATTGGCAAAAGATGGAAAAAAGAGCTGAGAATATATTAAAAAATGAAACTGAATTTGTCAATTTAGCTAAAAAAAGAATAACTAATCATTTAATAACAATAAGTGCTAAAAATAGTCATAGTAAAAACCTAAATATCCTTTTAAAAAATTCAGAAATAATTTTAGGAGTTTTTCTCGGACCATTTGAAAGTGTTATCTCGTCTTTAATCGCAAAAGAAATAGGGCCACAGAACACATTAACCAAATTAATTAATACACTTTCTCAACCAGAAGAATTAACATTCTTTGGTAATTATAACCTTGATGTTTTAATTTCATCTCAGAAGTTAATTAAAAAATACAAGAAAAAGTTAAGTTTTAAAGAATTCTCAAAAAAACAAGATGTTCAAAAAACCATCGCAACATTATTTGCAAAATATTATGCCCTGCCTGTTGATATTTCTGGAAAACCCTGGAATCAGGAGCATTTCGCTAATTTAGTTTTCAAAGAGTACGGCAAAAATACACAAAAATCAATTCAAGACAAGATTAAAAAAACAAAACTTCCATTAAATAAAATTAAAAAAGAGAAAGAAAAAATACTTAAACAGCATAAAAATAAAAAAATAAAATATTATTCAAAAATCGCTGGTGAAATGGCATTGCTGAGAGATTGGAGAAAATCTAAAATTAGCTTAATTGTTGTTAGTTTTCAAATGTTTTTACTGGTACTATCAAAAGAAAAAAACATTCCGTTAGAACAATTAAAAGATTATAAAATCTCAGAAATACAAGAATTAATTAAAAATGATATTCAGGTTAACAATAACAAGATATTAAAGAGAAAAGAATATTTTTCTGTAAGGTTAATCGGGAATCATTTCGATTACCCAAAAGAAAATGAACGCAAGGTGATAGAAACAAGTAAAAAAAAGATCTTTGGAACCATTGCATCGATAGATAAGCAGAAAATTATTAGGGGTAAAGTTAAATTAATCATTTCTTCAGAAGACATAATAAAAATGAAACAAGGCGATATCTTGGTTTCTATTGCAACTAATTATGATTTAGTTCCAGCAATGAAAAAAGCTAAGGCGATAATTACAGATGAAGGAGGAATATTGTCTCATGCAGCAATTGTTTCCAGAGAGTTGGGGGTTCCTTGCTTAATAGCAACAAAAAATGCTACGCAAATACTAAAAGATGGGGATAAAATTTTACTAGATTTAGACAAGGGATTTTTTGCAAAGATTAATTAATTCCGGATTTATTATCTATCAATATTCATTATTTTATTATAATAATTAACAACGGGGCGGGTATTCATAGTCGGAACATTCATTAATATTTGCACGGGGCCCTGGGCTGGTGGTCCGGAGGTCGCGAGTTCAAGTCTCGCCAGCCAGGTTTTTTATCTCAACTATTGACAAAGAATTATTTTAAGGTTTATACTTATGAAGTACTCTAAATCATATATTGTATGGTATTTTATACTTTGTAATTAAGAATAAAATCATGTTTGACAAAAAATTTTTAGGAGTTGGTACAGTTGGCGAAAGGGGCCAGGTTGCTATACCTAAACAAGCGAGAAAAAAAATTAATATAAAATCAGGTGAAAAACTGATATTTTTGTCTTTACCAAAAGAATCTGGCTTTATGGCTGTTAAAGCAGATAATGTTTCGAAATTTATTGAAAAAATGATCAAAAAGACAGAAAGCATAAAAAGACAATTAAAGAAATTACAATAAATGAAAACCATTGAAGTTAAAAACCTAGTCAAAAAATATAAAAACTTAAATGCCGTGGATGGCATAAGTTTTGATGTTTATAAAAATGAAGTTTTTGGTTTGCTTGGTGAAAACGGAGCCGGAAAGACCACAACTTTAGAAATAATCGAAGGTTTACGGAAGCCAACATCTGGAAAAATAAAAATCTCCGGATATAACTATGGGACTCATAAAAACCAAATTAAAGAAATGATCGGTGTTCAACTTCAATCTTCAGCGTATTATAATTTCTTAAAACTTGAAGAAATACTTGATCTTTTTGGAAGCTTCTATAGTAAAAGTTTAAACAGCATGGATCTTTTGAAAATGGTTCATTTGGAAGAAAAATCGAATTCAAGAATTAACCAACTTTCGGGTGGTCAAAAACAAAGATTTTCTATTATTGCTAGTTTAGTTAATGATCCAGAAATTGTATTTTTAGATGAACCAACCACAGGTTTAGATCCACTTGCGAGAAGAAACTTGTGGGATTTAATTAATAAAATTAGAATTCAAGGAAAAACAATAATTTTGACAACTCACTATATGGAAGAAGCAGAATATCTTTGTGATAGGATTGCGATTATGGAAAAAGGTAAAATTTTAGCAATGGATAAAACTGAGAAATTAATTGATCTAGTTGATGTTTCTTATAGAATTCAATTTGTTGATAGCGGGTTAACTGAAAACAAAAGGCAAAAAATAGAGGAGTGTGGATGCGGAATGGTTGAAGAGATAAACTCAAAAAAGAAACAATATGAAATAAAACTTGATAATAAGGCTGATCTTCAAAAAGTTTTACATCTTGTTGAGAAAAATAATCCTCAGTATTTTACACTTCACAGGGCAAGCCTTGAAGACTTATTTATCCAATTGACTGGAAAAAAGATAGAAGTTGAGGAGGAGGAAAATGTTTAAATTATTTTATGCTGATATAAAAATGTTACTTAGAAATAAACAAGCTCTTTTTTGGAGTCTTGCTTTTCCATTGTTTTTTACAATAATTTTTGGATTCTTTTTTGGCGGTTCAAATGCGAGCGTTGGAACAATTGGAATAGTAAAAGAATCTAATACTGAAATTGCAAATGGATTGGAAAAAACCATTGAATCAGCTGGGGTTTTTAAAATTCAAAATAAAGATAGCGTTGATGAAATTAAAGAATCAATGAGAAAAAGCCAAATTTCAGCAGGGCTTTTGATTCCAGAGGATTTTGGTAACTTAACATCAAAACAAGGGGGGCAGATAACAATCATCGAAGATCCAGCGAGCGCTCAGGTTAATTCAACCCTTGTTGGTTTTTTAAATACATACCTCACGCAAGTCGATTATAAAATAAATAATATTAAACCAACGTTTTCAATTATAGAAGAAAAGTCATCTGATAAAACTATCAATTATTTTGATTTTGTTTTAATTGGTTTAATAGGTTTAGCACTTATGAACTCTTCAATTATGGGACTTGCAATTGGAATGACAAAATATAGAGAAGATCAAATATTGAAAAGAATTACCACGACACCACTCAAAACCTCAAAATTTATAACAGCTGAAGTGCTTTCAAGATTACTACAAAATTTCTTACAGGTTTCAATTATTTTGCTTGTGGCAGTGTTGTTTTTTAAGGCGCATGTTACTGGAAGTTATTGGCTTTTGTATTTGTTTGCATTAATTGGAGCAATACTTTTTCAGATGATGGGTTTTATGATTGCATCACTAGTAAAATCTACAAGTGCAGCAGAAGGAATGGCTCAGACAATTTCAATTCCAATGATGTTTTTGGCTGGTGTATTTTTTCCAATTGATGCTTTGCCTCACTGGCTTTATTCAATAGTCCAATTTTTACCATTGGCGCCACTTCTTAGAATGCTTAGAGCCGTAGCACTTGAGGCAAAAACTCCATTTGAAAATCCTATAAATATTTTAATTGTTGTTGGTTGGATAATTGTGTTTTTCTTTATTGCTATGTGGAAGTTTAGATTAGCAGAAGAATAGCTAAAATTAGAGATTTTTGATCTCCTGACGCTTGCGTCATCCTGAGACACAGTCGAAGGATCTCATCTATCGTTTTTAATTGAATTTAACGTTTGAAAGGCGTATAATTTAGATATGAAAATAATTAAAAAACAAGTTCAGATATCTGAACTTAAACAAATGTCAAAAAAAATGTTTGGAACTCTTATTAAGGTAGTTGTTGATATTGAAAAAGGAATTATGGTTGTTAATGCAGAACTTCATTCAGACGAAGAGCAGCTACTTTTAAAAAAAGGATCAAAGCAGAAAAATCTTTGGGGAATAAATTTATATCCAGAGTTATATGGTAAAAAAGATTTTGTTGAATTTGACTCAATGATAAATCTTCGACCATCTCAAAATAATAGAACGCGCTCGGTTGATGATTTAAAAATTCAAAAAATAATAATTAGTATAACTAATAAATTGGTTGTAAAATGAACTATCACAAAAACCTTGCAAAAGGTAAATGGCAAGAACAGTCGTTTCTAAAACAAATGGCAAATATTGGTAGTGAGGTTTTTAGGTTTTTAAATTGGAAAGAAAAAAATAGGAAATATTCTGACTTGGCTTTTGAAAGAGCTTTAGAGTTAATTGATTTTACGATTTCTGATTTAAAAAATGCCAATAGATTAAAAGAACTGTGCAGGATGAGAGAAATGTTGGTTGATTATTTTTTTGATAATAATTATAAATCTACTAAAAAATCTTGGGAAAATTATTTTTATGCGTTTACTTATGCAGCCAGGGTTAATGCATAGGTAAATAAACTTTACGAACTTTATAACTTTAATAGACTCATTTAATTGAATTTTACGCTCAAAAGGTGTATAATTTGGGTATGAAAAGAATTAATATTAGTTAGGAGTTATTATGAATTTTGGCGGTGAAGGTTTTGGCGAGGGTCCTGGATATTATGAAGTTCAATCTTCAGGTGAATTAACTGAAGCATCTAGGGAATTTGAATTAGTTATGGAAAATTTAAGGAAAGTAGACAGAGAAAGATATCAACAGGCAGTAGAAAGATCTGAGGAATTAAAAACCAGATTAGAAAATTATGCTCCGAAAGAATATGTTGAAAAAGTGGTTGAAGTTGTTGAAAAAAAGCATGAAGAAATGTATAGTCCCGAAGAACTAATGCTTATCATGCTATCCAGATTAATCGAAGAGGGCGCTGAATGGTCTGATGATAGAAAAAAAGCAGTTAGACAATTTATTTTAACAATGGCCACACTGGTTCAAGGAAGGAATAGATCGTTTACTGGACTTTTACAAGAATCAATATTGAGTCAAGAATATAAAGATTTTGTTGGTAAGATTGATGAAGAAAATCAAAAACTAGCTGATCGTTTGGCAAAGGAAAGATTTGATATAATGCCAAAATTTTATAAATAATTATAACAAGACATTTTTTCACTTGCGTACTTGCAAGTATGGAAAACAAAAAATGTTTTTTTACTATCATACTTCGCAGTATAGAAGTACAAATTTAAGAAATTGTTATGAAACTTTATCATTATACACTTCCTGAAAATTGTGACCAGATAATGGGCAGATCTATCTCCGCAACAGCTGCTAACAAAAAAGGTTTAATTCCTAGAACTCCTTTTGATGGTGATAAAAATAATAGGGTTACATATTGTTTATTTGATCCAGTTCCAGGGGATTGGGTTAATAATAAAGAATTTCCTGGAGTTTTTGATAGTCTGATGCTTTCCACTGATGGTTTTCTTTTGGAAATAAAAGTTGATTTAAGCGATGGTGGCATTTTTGTTTTAGATTGGGCGATTTTAGAAAGAATTAGACGCGCTGAGCCTTATCAATTTAGTGATGATGAGGTTGATTACGCACGAATCGATTACCATGCGAGTAAAATCCCGCTATCTGAATATTTACAAAACCCGAATTTGAATTATGGTTTGCCAGAAGTAGTTATTACAAAAACTATTCTCCCTGAAATGGTTGCGGTCTCATCGGAGCAGAGAATGCTTGAAAAACATTTGGAATATATACATAGAGTTGCGCCGATACATTCGGAAAGAAACCTACAAAGATATGCAGTTGTTCCAGAGCTCCAACCATTAATTGCAGAATACGAAGTAAGATGTCCTTCAAATCCAGAATTTAAAATAGCATAAAATAATAAACAATAACCTCTGGTATTCTGCAGAATACCAGAATAGTAAATTTTAAATGAAAATAATTAAAACAAAAGCAAAAGAGATTATAACGCGATCCAAACTTCCCGGATGTGACTGGGTTATAAACCCCTATGTTGGATGTGGGCACAACTGCACATATTGTTATGCAAGATTTATTGCCAGGTGGCGAAAATATGGTCAGTGGGGGACTTGGGTAGAGGCAAAAGAAAATGCACCCGAACTCGTTAAAAATAGATATGTAAAAGGGCATGTTTTTATGTCTTCAATTTGTGACGCTTATCAACCAATAGAAAAAGATTTGGAAATTACGAGAAAAATATTGGAAAACATGGATAAAAATATTCACTTATCAATTTTAACAAAATCAGATTTGGTTTTGCGTGATATGGATCTATTTAAGCAGTTTAAAAATATTGAAGTTGGAATGACTATCAATAATTTTTCTGGGAATGTTAAAAATATATTAGAGCCAAATTCTCCAAGTTTTGAAAATAGAATTAAAGCATTAAAAACATTACATACAAATAAAATAAAAACATATGTGTTTATTTCTCCAATTATTCCAGGGCTTGTTGATGTTGAAAAATTGATTAAAAAAACAAAAGGCTTTGTAGATTATTATTGGTTTGAAATGATAAACCTTCGTGGTGCAGGAAAAGAGTTTAAGGAAATTTTAGCAAAGAAATTTAACGAAAGTTTTAAACTGGCAAGTGATAAAGAATATATGGAAAAATACATGGATGATATTGAAAAAATGACTAAGAAATATAAAATTAAAGTGCAGGGGATAGAGAGGCATTAATGGATATTTTAAGACAATACAATAAAATTGGGAAAAAATATATTAAAGATCAAAAAGAGTTTTATAATAAAAACAAAGATCACGCGCGAGTTTTTATTAAAAATAACTTGCCGAAATTTAAAGGTAAAATGGTTTTGGATGTTGGTTGTGGGAGCGGAAGTGATATTTTAATTTATGAAAAACTTGGTGCTAAAAAAGTTTATGGGATAGATACTTCCTTAAATATGATAAATATTGCGAGAGAAAATGTTAAAAACCCAGAAATATTATCAGTTTGTAATATTGAAAAAACAGAATTTAAAAATAACAGTTTCGATGTGGTTATCAGTAGATTTTCTTTGCATTATTTAAAAACATTTAATAAAGTTTATAAAGAAATTGCAAGAATTTTAAAAAATGGTGGAATCCTCATTTTTGTTGCCGAACACCCGGTTCGAGATTTTGAACTAAAACAATTTAAAAGTTATGAATCAAAAGAAATAGTTAAGTACAAAATTTATGATCAAAAAATGACTTTAAGATTTTGGACTCATACTTTTGAAGAATATTTTTCAAAAGCATTTTTTAAGCATTTTAATATTTTAAATTTTAAAGAAGGAGAGCATACTTCGAGAAAAATCAGTGGGAAAATAACGCCAGGTTTTATAGCGATAAAAGCAATTAAAAAATAAAGCATTCTTAAATTCTTGAGAATTTAAGAATGGTAGATTCAAAAATATGAAAAAACAAATAAATGAGATTTTAAAAGAACTTAAAAAACACTCATCTCAAAAAAATATTAAAGGGATGGAGAGGTTTGGAATTACATCAAAAAAGAAGTTTGGCGTGCCAATGCCGGTTTTGAGAAAGATGGCAAAGCATATTGGGAAAAATCATGAGCTGGCATTAAAATTATATCCGCTCGGATATCATGATACTAGACTACTTGCTTCATTTATTGAAATTCCAGAAAAAGTTACTAAACAACAAATGGATAAGTGGGTTAATGGTTTTGAATCTTGGGCAGATTGCGATAGCATTTGTGGAGCACTTTTAGATAAAGTTCCTGGTGCAAGAGAAAAAGCATATTCATATATTAAAAGCAAAAAAGAATTTGTAAAACGCGCTGGATTTGTAATTATTACTTGGCAAGCAGTTCATGATAAAATGGTAGGCGATAAGGTTTTTATAGATTTTCTTGATATAATAGAAAGAGAATCACATGATGAAAGAAATTTTATTAAAAAAGCTGTTAATTGGAGTTTGCGAACGATAGGTAAAAGAAACGAAAGATTAAGAAAGCTTGCAATTAAAAAAGCCCGCGAAATTGAAAAACAAAATTCTAAACCTGCGAAATGGATTGCAAAAAACGCGCTTAGAGAATTAGAAAATTATAGGTTTAAGTAATGCTAAAAGTCAAAAACATTAAAGAACATGAAACAAAAAGAAATACTCTGTGGCGTTTTTTAATAGCGTTGAGTATTTTAATTATGTATATTATTTATCTGGTTTTTAAATTCGGACCACTGGGAATAACACTCGGAATAATTACTTGGAGCGCTTTTGTGATGGCAACACCAATTGCTGACGGCGGACTTATTTTAGATTTTCCAATTCGTCTTTTAACCAAAATGCGAATGGTTTATTCTGAAATAATAGTTTGGGTTGTTGCGATATCTTTTAATGTTTATTTTATATTAACAAAACCAGAAATTTACGAAAAAACCCAAATTTCAAAAGCTTTTGGAACTATTTTAAAACATCCTTGGCCTGACTGGATAATTATTCTAATTTCCGCAATTGGGACTTATGTTTCACTATACTTTGCAGATGAGCTTTTAGATATTGTTTTATTTAAGCAAAGAAAGAAGTTTATAAAGCATAGAAAATATCTTTATATTATTTGGGTGATTTTTGGAATTTCTGCATTTTATTTAGGATACAAGTATTTTTTGAAACTTTTTGGAATTAATATTTAAAAATGAAAATTGGGTTTAGGCAAGCGAAAACTTTTTTATCAAATTTAAATTTTAGTGATAAGGTTGGAATTATTTGTCATGATGATTTAGATGGAATGTGCTCTGCAGTTTTAATATCTGATTTTTGTAAAAACAAAAACGCGAAACATAAAGTTTTTATTTTTAATCTTCAAAAACAAGGTTTAAAAATATTTGAAAATAAATTAAAAGTATTTAATAAAATAGTTGTGTTAGATATTCAGAATTTTTATGTTTCAAACCATTTAAAAAAATTAGAGAAAACGTTTGAAATTTTATATATTGATCATCATAGCAAAGAAATTAAAATCTCTGATTTCATTTTAGAATATAATACTAATGAAAAAATCCCGGTTTCAAAAACTGTTTATGACTTAACAAAAAATAAAAAATGGCTGGCAGTTTTAGGAACTGTTTCTGATTTTGGAGATAAATACAAAGAAAACCAAGAGTTTGTAAGTTCGTTTTTGAAAGAAAATAATTTGACTTTAGATAGTTTTAGGAAAAATATTGTTTTTAAATTTGGAGATTTGTTGGCATATTTTTCTAATAAAAAAGAGGCATTTAGAATTTTAGAAAAAGCAAACTTTAATAATTTATCAGAAATTCAAAAATATTCAAGTATTATTCGAAACGAGACTAAAAAAATTGAAAAAGATTTTAAAGAAAATAATAAAAAATACGGAAATATTAATATTTATCAATTTAAATCAAAATATGATTTGAGATCAGGGATTATTACAAAATTATCTTTAGAAAAACCAAGCGAGATATTTATTTTTATTGAAAAGCAACCATGTCAAATGATAAGATTGAGCACAAGACATCAAGAAAAAAAAGGAGAAGCTTATACTGTTTTAAAAAAAGGAGGCAGGGGATTGAAAGATACAAATATTGGAGGTCATCCTCAGGCTGCAGGTGGATTTATTAAAGAAAAGGATTTAAAACAATTTTTTGAAAATATTATTTTAAAAGGATTATGAAATATAACAAACTAACACCAGGAGAAAAAAGAGTAATAATTGGAAAAGGCACAGAGGCGCCATTTTCCGGAAAATATAATACCAATTTTGAAAAAGGAACTTATGTTTGTAAGCGATGTGGAAACCTATTATATAAATCGAATTCAAAATTTAAATCTACGTGCGGATGGCCAAGTTTTGATGATGAAATAAAAGGCGCAGTTTTAAAAGTTCCTGATAAAGATAATGTGAGGACTGAAATTGTTTGTGCAAAATGCTCTGCGCACTTAGGACATATTTTTAAAGGCGGAAAAATGACTAATAAAAATATTCGACATTGCGTAAATTCAATTTCTATGGAGTTTAAAAAAGATGAAAAATAAAGCATTATTTGGACGGGGATGTTTTTGGGGAACACAATATGTTTTTCAAAACGAAAAAGGAATAATTAAAACTACAGTTGGTTATACTGGCGGGAATGTTAAAGACCCAAGCTATGAACAAGTTTGCTCAGGGACAACTGGTCATGTTGAGGCAATGGAAATAGAATTTGATCCAAAAATCATAAGCTATGAAAAGTTGTTAAGATTATTTTTTGAAACTCATAACCCAACCCAAGGAAATGGTCAGTGTCCAGATATTGGCTCACAATACTTATCTAAAATATTTTATTTCAACGATGAACAAAAAAAGATTGCGGAAAAATTAATTCAAATATTAGAAGAAAAAGGAATGCAAATTGCAACTAAATTAGAAAAAGCAAAACTTTTTTACAAGGCAGAAGAATATCACCAAAATTATTTTCAAAAAACTGGTAGAACGCCAGTTTGTCATATTTATAAAAAGTTATTTTAAGGAAATATTATGAAAATATATTTAGTCAGACATGGGCAGACAACAGGCGATATAGAAAATCGTTATGGTGGAGATTACGAAGATTATCTAACTGGCGAAGGCAGAAAACAGGCCGAGGTTTTGGCAACCAAATTAACAAATATTAATATTGAAACTATTATTTGTAGTCCTCGGGTTAGGGCACAGGAAACTGCAAAAATAATTTCAGAAAAATTACAATCCCCTATTTTAATTGAAAAAAATCTAAGAGAGAGAAATGCTTATGGCATTTTAACCGGGATGATAAAAAAAGAGGCAAAAGAAAAACATCCAAATGTTGTTAAAAGATTTATTGATCACACGAGCTGCATAACTGGTGCAGAAACTTATGAGAGTTTTAAAAAAAGAGTTAAGAGTGTTTTTAAAAAAATATCAAAACAAAACTATCAAAATGTTGTAATTTTAACCCACAGTGGAGTGATTCGATGTTTTGTAAGAGAAGTTTTGAAACTTGGAGAGATTGAATATTTAGGTGATTGTTCTTTTTTGGAACTAGAAAAAGATGGGGAATATAAATTATTAAAAAAAGAAAAGGTGGTTTTATGAAGTTTGTAATTGATGAAAAGATTTTTGAAAAATATCCAAAAACTAAAATTGGCGTGGTTATTGCTAAGGGCATTGATAATTCTGGCGAAGTTCCAGAGATAATGGAATTGATTCAAGAAGAAGAAAAACGAATTAAAGAAAATTATAATACAGAAACATTATCACAAGATTCAAAAATAGATTGTTGGCGAAAAGCGTATTTTTTATTTGGTGTAAAACCAAAAGAATACAGGTGCTCTATTGAAAACCTATATAGAATGATTCTAAAAGACATAGAACTGCGACATATAAATAAGCTAGTTGCTATTTATAATTACATTTCAATTAAGTATATGTATCCTGTTGGCGGAGAGGATTTGGATAAAATGAAAGGGGATTTGTGTTTGTGTTTTGCAGGAGATGATGAAAAAGAGGTTGAGCTTTTGGGTGAAAAAGAAATTAAAACTCCAAAGCCAGGAGAAGTTATTTATAAAGATGATATAACGGCTGTTTGTAGACGATGGAATTGGCGAGAGGCGAGTAGAACAAAATTAACTGAAAATACGAAAAATGCAGTTTTGGTTATTGAAAGTTTGATGGAAGACAAAGATGAATTAAAAACTGCCCTGGAAGAACTAAAAGAATTGATTGAAAAATATTGTGGAGGAGATTTGAGGGTTGAGATATTGGATGAGGGGAAAAGGGAAGTGGAGATATGAGAAAAATAATTATTGTTAATAATAAAGACAATAGAATAGGTTTAAAAGAAAGAACTAGCATAAGAAAAAACGATATCTATAGAGTATCGGATCTTTGGATAAAAATTCAAAGGATGAAGTTTTAATGGCGCGAAGAGGACTTAATAAAAGTCATTCTCCAGGCAAATGGGGTCCAGCAGTTGAGGGTATTATCGAAGAAAACGAGAGCTATGTTTCAAATATTATTAAAGAATCAGAAGAAGTAGGTTTAAAAATTTTTGAAAAAGAAATAAAAAAAGGTCCAAAGTTTTTTATTCAACAGCCTTATAAAAATAGATTTCATCAATTTTTTATTCTGGATAGAGATATCAGAATTAATAAAATAAAATTTGCGAGAGATGAAGTTGAATCAATAAAATTAATTTCTTCAAGGAAATTATATGATGAAGTTAAAAAATATCCTGAAAAATTTGTTAATTCGGTCAAATATTATTTAGGGCTAAAAAATGAAAAATGATTTTTTGAAGAATATTAAATGAAAATCATTTTAATTCTACACTATCATACTTGCAAGTACGGCAGTATGATAATACAATAAAAATATGCCAGAGAAAAACATTGATCAAAAAGCTAAAATATTATTAACAGAAACTTTGTCAAAACTAAAAGGCAAAGGTCTTTTGATGTTTTTAGAAAATATATTATCTTCAGCAGAAATCAAAGATATATCGAGAAGAACATATTGTGCAAAATTGTTAAAAGAGAAAAAGACTTTTTATGAAGTTCATGAGATATTAGGTATGGGGTCAAATACTATCAATAAAGTATATTTTAAAACCAAAGGTAGTCCATTAATCGGAAAACTCTTTAAAAAATAATTTTTGCGTTTTTTCAATTTATATCTTAGTTTATACTTGCGTACTTGCAAGTATGGCAGTAAAATAACGGCGAATTTTTAGGGCATAATATAGTAAAAAAGCATTGTTTAATTATTTGGTTTTTGTTATATTAAGCTAATAAGAGTAAAAATTTTAAATATTAAGTATGAAGATAAATAAGGTTATTTCTTACATTTTAATCGCAATTGCAGTTTTAATTTTTGCATTTGAAATTGTGGCAACTGCAATTAATCATATACCGGGTTTTTGGATTCATATTTTGATATTTGTAGTTATTTTATTATATTTAGTTTTATCTGTAATATATTTACGAAAAAACGATCGGATTTTAGGAATTTTGGTTTTAGCATTATTTATTTAATTTCCATTTATTCAATTTTTAGATCCAAATTATGGGGCATCTTGTAGTAGCACTACTCAAATAAAAATTATCAATACTTATATATTGTTTACAATTCCACTTTTTATCCCGGGATTGATTTTATTTTTGAGTTCTTTTGGGAAAAATAAAAAATAATATCATTCATAAAAGAATAATTAAAAAAATAACATTGAATAAATGTTATTTTTATTGTATAATATTTGCATGGAAAAATATCAACCATTTTTAAATTTAAACGAAACAGGATATAAGCCTTGGATTAAAACCCCGGAAGGACACCCGGAATTTTTAGTTAAAGAAAATTTATATACAACAACAGCCGGTGAGTTGAGAAACCGACCATTTTTTCCAGATATTACAAATTATAGTTATGAAGAAGTTATTGAAGGCAAAGATCGTTTGTTTGAAAAATTAAATGAATTAAAATTAGCTTTTCAAGAATTAAATCAATTCGGTATAAATACTCCTTTTTTTGAATATGTTATTGGTTATGATCAGAACCAAGATCCAAATATTTATTTAGTATGGGAAAAAGTTGAAGGAACTGATTTGGGTACTGGTACTTCTGAAAGAAGAATTTGTAAGTTTAATCCAGAATTTTTAAAAACTGCAGAACAATTTGAAATGATTGATGATCTTTTTTCCAAAATAATTAAGTATTTTATAGCAAAAGTTCATGCGGACGGTATGGTTCTGAGAGATATTTATAGACCAGAACAATATGTTTTTGGTAAAACCAAAAAAGATGAAAAACCTCAAGTTTATTTGGTAGATATTGATCCAATGATTACAGATATGTCTAACTATGATTCGGTATTGGGGTTTTGTAGTTTTGTGGGTTGGCATAATTTAACTGCATCAATTAGAAATTTTATTGATCAAACAAATTTCTATCCGCTAAAAACTCTTCAAGCGTATAAAGAATTAATTGATAGTTTTGGTTGGAAATGGGTTGATTTTGATTATAGATTCGGAAAGTATGAAGGTGATGAATGGAGCGAAGATGTTGAAATTCAAAAAGAAAAAACTTTATTTAAGACGATTGTAAAAAATGATGTAGGTTATTTGTTTTTTAGTAATTGGAGCGAAAGACTGGCCGAAGCAAACGATCACATTAATGCATTAGAGGAAAGTATAAATAGAGAAAATATATATGATATTGTTGATATTGTTTATCATCTTGCGAAAAATAAATGCCTGGGAGATCCAAAATTAATTAAGAAATGTCTAAAATACGGACGGTTTTCATTTGAGAAGATAAAAGCTCTTGATGCGGGAAAAACAAGAAAATTTGCAGAAGAAGTCAAAAAAGATGCCAAGTATCAAATCGGTCGGTTGCAAGAGGTTTTTCTATAGCCCTGTTAAAATATGCATTAGGTAGATTGCTGGTTTTGCGATTATGGCAGAAAAAATATCAAATCCACCAAAATATGACA